>JAPORR010000172.1 GCA_026710105.1 Alphaproteobacteria bacterium | reverse complement strand
GTGAAAAGAACCGAAGCCTTCATTACATTGGAACTACTTGTGGGGCATGGGTAGCCCTAGGCGAAGACCTGACCAAGGAGGCGCTCGGTGGCGTTCAGGTCCATGCCAGGAGTGGTGTGATCGATAATATCGCCCAGGACGAGGCTGACGCGCTGGCGCAGATCCGCCGTTTCCTCTCCTATCTGCCGCAAAACGCCTGGGAAATCCCAGCACGCAGGGAGACCGAGGACGACCCCGCCCGCACTGATGAAGCGCTGCGCGACATTGTGCCGGATAATCGGCGCAAATTCTTTGATATGCGCCGGGCCATAGCCATGATTGTAGATCGTGATTCGATGTTCGAGATGGCACGCCAGTACGGCCCCGGGCAGATCGTCATGCTGGCACGGCTGAACGGTTATCCGGTCGGCGTGTTTTCCAACGATGCGCGTTTCCATGCTGGCGCTATGACGGCGAACGGCGCGCGCAAGGTCCGGCGCTTCATCGAGTTCTGCGAGACCTTCAACCTGCCGATCGTGAGCTTTGTGGACGAACCTGGTTTCATGATCGGCAGCCGCGCCGAGCAAGAAGGGGCTATCCGCGCCGGCACGGCCGCAGTGCTAGCGGCAGCGGTATGCCGATCGCCCTGGGCGGCGGTCATCCTGCGTAAATCCTATGGCGTGGCCGCGGCGGCACATTACGGCCCCGGTGCCTACATCCTGGGCTGGCCCTCTGCGGAGATGGGGGCTCTGCCGCTCGAAGGAGGCGTAGCGGTCGCTTTCGGACACGAGATCGCTGCGGCAGAGGACCCCGAAGCGAAGCGCGCCGAGATCGAGGCACGCATGGCAGCAACTCTATCGCCTGCACAGCGGGCAGAGAGCTTCTCCATGCATGAACTCATTGACCCCTGCGAGACCCGACCCATGCTCTGCGAATGGATCGAATGGAGTCAGCAGCGGTTGCAGACACAATGCGGTCTCTCCCACTTTACCATCCGCCCATGAGCCAGCCGCGCTCCAACGACAGCGCGCGCCACCGCCGGAGCTTGCGTCAGGTCGTCAGCCAGCCGAATTGCTGCGGCTTACGGCCAGCCTGCGGATGCAAGCAAACATTGACGAGCGCCGGGCCGTCGAAAGCTGCCGCTGCGTCAAGCGCTGCCGGCAGGTCAGCGGGATCCTCGATGAAGGCCCCGTAGCCGCCGAAAGCCTCCATCATCCTGTCATAGCGCGCGCCGTAGATGAGCACGCCGGCTGGGTTGTTGAAGGGATCCTTCGGATAGTCCGGGATACCCTGCCCGATGCCGCCGTTGTTCAGCACCACGATCTTGACCGGCAGCTTGTAACGGCAGGCTGTCTCCATCTCCATACCGGAGAAGCCGATGGCCGAGTCGCCGGAAACCGAAATGATTGGGCGGTCTCGATGCACGACCGCTGCCGCGATGGCGAAGCCCATGCCGACGCCCATCGTGCCGTAGCTGCCGGCGTCGAGACGCAGGCGAGGCAAGGCGTTTGGAAGCTGGGTGCGCCCGATATCCATAGTGTTAGCACCCTCGCCGATAATTACAGCATCCTTGCCGGCCCAGGCGTTGATGTCCCTGAGAGCGCGGTAATAGTTGGTCGGCGTGGCATTGTCATTGAGCATCGGGCGGATCTGTTCGGCATTGCCAGCGGCCTTCTCTGCAATGGCGCGACGCCACTCGGTATCCGCCGGGTAGAACCATTGCCGGCCGCCGAGCGCTGTATTCAACTGGCCGACAACTGCCTTGCCGTCGCCCACAAGCGCCACTTCAGTCGGTACATTGTTGCCGATGGCTTCCGGCAAGATGTCGAGTTGGAGGACACGCACCTTCTTGTTGAAACGCGGCGGCTTGCCGAAATGCATGATCCAGTTGAGCCGGGCCCCCATCAGGAAGATCACATCCGCTTCGCGCAGCGCATGGCTGCGTGCTGCGCCCACGGAGAGCGGGTGGTTGTCGTCGATCACCCCCTTGCCAAGCGGCGAGGCGAGAAACGGGAGCTGGGTGCGCTCAATGAAAGCGCGGACTTCATCCTCGGCGCGCGACCAAGCCATGCCCTTGCCAACGATGACCAGCGGGCGCTCGGCGGATTCGAGTGCATCAAGCGCCGCCTCGATATCCTCGTCCATTGCCTGCATCCGAGGCGCATCGGCCACCGGGGCGGCCTCATAGATGTCACCATCTTCGACCGTCTCCTGAATAATATCGTCCGGCATGTCGAGATAGACTGGTCCTGGACGACCGTAGATCGAGGTGCGCACGGCCTTCTCAATATAGAACGGGATCCGCCAAGCATGTTCCACCCCATGGGCGAATTTGCAATAGGGCGCGGCAAGCTGGACCTGATTTTCCTCCTGGAAGGCGCCCATACCGTTCTGGTAGACGGGCGAGGCGCCGCCGATCAGGATCATTGGCCAACAGTTCTGCTCGGCATTGGCGAGGCCGGCGAGCGCATGGATGACACCCGGCCCCGAGACCGTAAGGCACACGCCCGGACGTCCGGTCAGATAGCCGGCGGCCTGCGCCGCATAGGATGCCGCCTGCTCATTGCGCATGCCGACATATTTGATGCCGACCTCCTGCGCCGCTTTCGCGATCGGCTGCACCGGAAAGCCAACAATGCCGAACATATATTCGACACCGTGCTTCTTGAGTTCGCGCGCCATGATCTCCGCGCCGGTCGAAGTGCCCATCTTTAGCCATGCCCTCAACATTGCGATCAATCAAAACTAGCAGTAAGCCCCCTGCCCTGTCATCCCGGCCCGGAGACCGCCGTTGTCCGCGGCAAAGGCCAGGAGCGAGACTGATACAGACTCCGGCTGCTCTTCCTGGACCCAATGCCCGACTTTCTCGATGATCATGTCCCAGCCCAAGCTGCGGTCCCCTTCTCTATCGCCTCTAGGGCGCAGTAGACTGCGGTACGATTTCCGATCATGGCGTGAATTTATGCTGATTCCCGCCCGTTGAAAGCGATACCAGTCTTGCCAGCCGGGGCGCAGGGGCGCAGACTTTTTGCTCTCTTTACTAATGAGACAAGCCGATGATCACCTATCTTGTGGTGTGTGCCGAGGTATCCGAGAATGATCGGGATGCATTCGACCGCTGGTACGCCGAGGAGCATCTGTCGGATGCAAAGGCCGCATTCGGTGCAGTGCGGGCGTTTCGCGGCTGGAGCGATGACAGCGCCCATCTCGCGTTTTACGAATTTACCGACCTAGCAGCCGCCCGGGCGGCAATAAAGTCGGACGCGCTCACAGCTCTGATCGCCGAAGTCGACCGCGTTTGGCAGGGGCGCATCGTGCGTACACGCCGCATCGTCGATATCGTGCAGGTGCTGGACTGAGCCAACAAAAGAGGAAGAGCAGGCTATGGCTTATCGTTATATCGATGTGAGGAGCGTAACCCCTACGGTCGGCGCGGAGGTTCGCGGCGTTGATCTTCGCGAGACCCTGTCAGACGAAGTCTTCAAGGAGGTCCGGTCGGCTTTCCTCCGCCACCAAGTGCTGTTCTTCAAGAACCAGGAATGGCTTTCGCCCGACCAGCAGATCGCCTTTGCGCGCCGGTTCGGCGGCCTGCATCTGCATCCCGCCGCGCCACATCTCGAGGGCCAGCCGGAAATTTTTGTAATTCATACACACAAGGGGTCGAGAATCGCGAATGGCGATGCCTGGCATACCGACGTGTCCTGCGATAAGGAGCCGCCACTCGGCACTATGCTGCAATTGCACAAGTTGCCTAGTGTCGGAGGCGATACGCTGTTTGCGAGTATGTATGCAGCTTGGGATAATCTTTCAGAGCCGATGCAGGCATTCCTTTCGACACTGAGTGCCCGCCATGAATCGGAACATGTCTACCGGGGCCGATATCGGGACCGGAATGTGGATGACACGGACAGGGTATATCCAGAAGCCTTGCATCCGATCGTCTGTACCCATCCTGAGACAGGGCGTCGCGCGCTTTATGTCAATCGCGCCTTCACGACACATATTGAAGGCCTAGAAGCCGCCGAGAGCAAGGCGCTACTAGACTTTCTCTTCGAGCACATTGAGCAGCCGAAATTCCAGGCGCGCTTCAAATGGGAGATCAACGATATCGCCTTTTGGGACAATCGTTGTCTCCAACATTATGCCATGTGGGACTATTGGCCGGAGGAGCGCAAAGGCCACCGGGTAACGATACAGGGGGACTGCCCCTATCTCGCTCCCCCGACAGAGGCGCCGGAGTAAGGGCGCCGCCGAAGTCACGGGCAAGCAGTTTCTCCTTGTTTCGGATATTTGTGGCAGGACAATCGCTTTTGGGGCCGTCGTGCCCGGCCACGGGTCTGCTACACCCCGAAAGGGCCTTGAAACGGCCATGACATTTCCTGCATTGCGTACTCTCGAAGCGAACATAGCGTGAATTTCTGTCATCGATCCCACCGAAGCGGGGGGCAGGCGACGGCAGATCGGCATCGAAATCTTCAAAAGCAATTCCCCTGGTATTTGTGGGTAAATCGCTCGCGCCGTGCGGGCGAATCTGATTAGGATCTCAAGCTCCGACGGTGAAGGAGCGCGAACCGATGCCTCATGCCGATTTCGTGCATCTTCGTGTGCATTCCGCCTACTCGCTGTCGGAGGGAGCGGTCCAGATCGATGATCTCGTATCGCTCTGTCGGCAATCCCGGATGCCGGCGGTTGCGGTCACTGACACCGGCAATCTTTTCGGCGCGATGGAGTTCGCGGTCTATGCCGCCCGCGCCGGCGTCCAGCCGGTCATAGGCACGCTGCTTACGGTCGGTAACACGCCCCGGCAGCGTAGACGACATGAAGAAGAGCCTGCGCCGATTCTGCTGCTGGTGCAGAACGAAATCGGTTATCGCAACCTTCTGAGGCTCGTCAGCGCCTCCTTTCTGGAAACGCCGGGAACTGAGGCGCCGCATGTGCCGTGGAGCCGTCTCAAGGATTACAGTGACGGCTTAATTGCACTGAGTGGTGGCCCGCACGGGCCGGTCGGACGCGCCCTAGTGGAGGGGCGGACGGAACTCGCGCGCCAATTGCTGGAGCGGTTGAAGGAATTGTTCCCGGGCCATCTCTATGTCGAGGTAATGCGCCATGGTAGCGGTGGGGGTTCGGCTGAGGAGGCGGCGTTGATAGATCTCGCCTATGAGATCGACCTGCCGCTGGTTGCAACCAATGACGTGCATTTCGGGTCCGCGGACGATTACGAAGCCCATGATGCGCTGCTTTGCATAGCCTCCTCGCGACGGGTCGAGGAGGAAGACCGTCCACGTCTAACACCAGACCACCGCTTCAAGACGGCCGAAGAGATGCGGACTCTGTTCGCTGACTTGCCTGAGGCCTTGGACAACACGCTCATCATCGCACAGCGCTGCGCCTTCATGCCGACAGAGTCGGAGCCGATCTTGCCTGCCTTCGACACCGGCACAGACGAGGCGGAAGAGCTGCGCCGGCTGGCCCGCGAGGGGCTCGAGACGAGGCTCACCGAGTATGTCTTTCCGGGTAGCGTAGGTGAAGACGGCGCCACGGCCTATCGCGAGCGGCTCGAATACGAGCTTGATGTAATCGTCGACATGAAGTTTCCGGGCTATTTCCTTATCGTTTCTGAATTCATCCGCTGGGCGAAGGATCAGGGCATTCCAGTGGGCCCCGGGCGGGGCTCGGGGGCAGGCTCCGTGGTGGCATGGGCCTTACAGATCACGGATCTGGACCCGCTGCGCTGGGGGCTGCTGTTCGAGCGTTTCCTCAACCCCGAGCGTGTCTCAATGCCAGATTTTGACATCGACTTCTGCCAGGATCGGCGCGACGAGGTAATCGCCCATGTCCAGCAGCGCTACGGTGAGGATCGGGTAGCGCAGATCATCACATTCGGCAAGTTGCAGGCCCGTGCCGCGCTCCGCGATGTCGGCCGGGTGCTCAACATGCCGTTCAGCCAGGTGGACCGGATCAGCAAGCTGGTGCCATACAACCCGGCGAATCCACCACGGCTGGAAGACGCCGTTGCCAACGAGCCGACCCTGCAGACTTTGCGGGACGAGGACGAGACCGTTGAGCAGCTCATTCATTTGGCGCTGAAGCTTGAGGGCCTCTACCGGCACGCCTCGACCCATGCGGCAGGCGTGGTCATTGCCGATCGACCGCTGCAGCACATCGCCCCGCTCTACCGCGACCGCGGCTCCTCCGACATTCCGGCGGTGCAATTCAGCATGAAATGGGCGGAGGCAGCAGGCCTTGTCAAATTCGATTTCCTCGGTCTCAAGACGCTGACGATTCTTGAAGACACACGCAAGATGCTAGCCGCCCGGGGAATCGACATCGATCTTCTGAAACTGCCGCTAGAAGATGAAAAAACCTTCCGAATGCTCTCGCGTGGGGACACAGTCGGCGTGTTCCAGATGGAGGGCGCGGGCATGCGCGACACCTTGAAAAAACTGAAACCCACCCGGTTCGAGGACCTGATTGCCGTTGTCGCCCTCTACCGTCCAGGCCCGATGGAGAATATCCCGACCTATATCAAGAGAAAACATGGAAGCGAACACATAGATTATATGCATGAGAGCCTCCAGCCGATTCTGGAGGAGACATACGGCATCATCATTTATCAGGAACAGGTGATGCAGATCGCGCAGGTGTTGTCAGGTTACACGCTCGGTGGTGCTGATTTGCTGCGCCGGGCGATGGGCAAGAAAATCCAGTCGGAAATGGACGCACAGAGACAAACGTTTATCGACGGCGCGGTATCCCGCGGCGTCGAACGCAAACTAGCTGAGAAAATCTTCAACCTGGTGGACAAATTCGCCGGTTACGGCTTCAATAAGTCTCATGCTGCTGCTTATGCGCTGATCGCCTACCAGACAGCATGGCTGAAGGCGAACTATCCAGTTGAGTTCATGGCTGCGTCCATGACTCACGAATTCGGCAATACCGACAAGCTTGCGCTCTTGCTCCGCGAACTGGACCGGATGGGTGTCGCACTGCTGCCGCCGGATGTGCAGCGCTCCGGTGCCCTTTTTCAAGTCGAGACGACGCCAGAAGGCACAGCGGCCATTCGTTATGCACTCGCCGCAATCAAGTCGGTCGGCAGGGCCGCTATGGAGGCAGTGGAAAGCGAGCGCGGCGCCGGCGGACCCTTTGAGAGCCCGTTCGACTTCGCCGCGCGGCTTGGGCCGAGAGCACTGAATTCGCGGCTCCTGGAGAGGTTGGCCGAGGCCGGGGCCTTCGACACATTGGAACCAGACCGAGCGCGTATATTTGCTGGCGTGGAGATCTTGATACGCCATGCGGCCGTCGAGGAGGAAGAACGCACAACTAACCAGACCAATCTATTCGAGGCCGCGGACAATCTGGCACCAAGCCCCGAATTGCCGAACGTCCCGGGCTGGGAGCCGATGGAACGTCTCCAGCACGAGTTCGATGCCACGGGCTTTTATCTATCCGCCCACCCGCTCGATGACTATGAGAGCTATTTCCGGCGTCTTCGTATCGATCCGATCCGCGCAATACCAAGTCTTGTGAAACGGGGCCGTAATGCGGTGAATATTGCCGGCATTCTTCTGTCACGTCAGGAACGCATATCGAAGCACGGCAACCGGTTCGCTTTTATCTCCGTTTCTGATAGTTCTGGCCAATCGGAGATCACGCTTTTCTCGGAAGTTCTGGCGTCTGCAAGGACACTGCTCGATACCGGAAAACTACTGCTGTTAGCCTGTGAAGCTGCTCCAGACGGGGAGGGTGTGCGCCTGACTGCCAGAAGTGTGGAGCTGCTGGACACCGCGGTCGGCAAGACCGGCAGCGGCGTGAGTATCTTCATCGACAATCACGAAGCCCTGCCCCACATCCGGAGCGTGCTGCAACGAGAACCGACAGGGCGCGGCGAGGTGCGGATCCTGTTCGATATGGACAGGACGCATGAAGTACAGATGTCGCTCGGCAGCCGGTTCACCGTTACGCCCGGTATGCTCGCTGAACTAAAGGCGATGCAGAATATCGAGGAGGTCCAGGAGATCTAGCACCGACATCTGCTACTCCTCCCGCCGGGCAGTGGGCCAGAGCATGCGCGCCAGCAGGGCTGCGCCGATAACGACGACGAACAGCCGTCCAGTGTGATGAGTCGCTACGAAGGCAACATCGATATTAAGAGACAGTGCGATCAGGTTCATTTCAGCGAAACCACCGGGCGTATAGGCCAGATGGACGGCTCTGAAATCGTAACCGCCTAACGCCGCGACAAGGCCGGCGACGAAGAAAGCCAGTATCAGAAACAACGCATAATACACTACTGAGGCAGCGATTGTGCGCCCCAACTCGCGGGGGCGGACGCCGACGAAACGCGCACCGGCACCGCAACCGATAAACACTTGGGCCGCAGCTAGAAGCTCCGTCGGCGGTCGGGAGTCTGTCAGGCCGCCGATATGAACGGCAGCGCTCACCAACATCGGGCCGACCATCTGCCAAGCCGGAATACGCATCAGTTTCGCCGCGCCAGCGCCGATGACGGCGGACGCCGTGAGCGCTGCCCAGTCATGGAGGCTGAGGTCTGTGAGCCGCGCCCCCCCAAGATCTGGCGGCGGCGCATAGTCGGCAAGCAGACTGTAGGCTGGCGGCACGATGAACATCACCATCAGAATGCGGGTCGAATGCGAGAGCAGGATGGCGCGTTCGTCCGCTCCCATCGAGGGCCCTAGTAACGCCATTTCGCCCAGACCACCCGGTGCCGCGCAGAAGAACGCCGTCCGTCGGTCCATTTTGCCAATACGGTGGAAGAACCACGCTCCAACCGCTGCACCAACGATTGTAAAGGCGAGCATGCCAGCAAACACACCGCCCCAGGTTGCCAGCCTGTCGAGCACATCAGGCGCAAAAGCTGCGCCGAGCATCACGCCTAGAACGACCATCCAGACCCGCCTCACATCGTTCGGCATGTAGAGACGCATCCCCGAGAGCGCCGCGACGGTACAGACGAATAGGCTGCCCAACATCCAGGGCAGCGGGCTCTGTATCAGAGAGAACAGATAACCGCCGCCAGCACCGATGACGAGCGTTTTGACAAGCAGAGGCCAATTCCGCGCAAGTTCGAGCAAGGCACGCATCACGGCTGGAATTGCTCCTTCAATATGCGCTCTTCTAGGCTCCGGTCGGGGTCGAAAAGCAGGCGCAGTGCCGTTCCTTCGTCTCGATGCACCAGCACCTCAGCCGTGTCGCGCACTTCGGTGAAATCGGCGACCGCGCTCACCGGCCGTTTGCGTGCTTCGAGAACGGTCAACCGCACGGACACCGTGTCCGGCAGAATCGCGCCGGGCCAACGCCGCGGCCGGAAAGCGCTAATCGGCGTGATGCAAACCGACTGCCCCCGAAGCGGCAGGATAGGCCCATGCGCCGAGAGATTGTAGGCCGTGCTACCGGCGGGTGTCGCCACGATGACGCCATCGCACATCAACTCCTCCATACGCACGACGCCATCGATCTCGATACGCAGTTTCGCTGTCTGTCGCGTTTCGCGCAGCAATGAGACTTCGTTGATGGCGCGCGCTTGGCGCATCTGCCCGGCAAGCGTACGTGTCTCCATGAGTAGTGGATGGAGGCTTACTGTCTCTGCAGTTTCGATCCGTTCCGGCAGGCCTTCGACGCGAAACCCGTTCATCAGAAATCCTACGCTGCCGCGATTCATGCCGTAAATCGGTGGCGGATGATCGCCTAGGCCGTGCAGGGTCTCCAACATGAAACCGTCGCCGCCGAGCGCGACGACAATTTCTGCCTCCACCGGTGACGTGTCGCCATAAGCGGCGACGAGGTCACGGCGAGCCTCCTGCGCCGCCGGTGTCTCGGCGGCGACGAATGCCAGGCGCGGACGAGGCATTGAAGGAAAACCGCGTCAGCCGCCGGTCACGCTCATATGGCGCGGCACGGACACGGCACCGCGCCGCCGGTCGATGACGAAGTCATGGCCTTTGGGCTTACGCGAGATCGCCTCCCGCACCGCTTCCTCCAGCCTAGCGTCACCCGCTTCGCCCCTGAGCGGTGCACGCAGATCGGCTGCATCTTCCTGGCCGAGGCACATATACAACGTGCCCGTGCAGGTCAGCCGCACCCGATTGCAGCTCTCGCAGAAATTATGCGTGAGCGGCGTGATGAAGCCGATTCGCCCGCCGGTCTCTTCCACTATGGAATATCGTGCGGGGCCGCCGGTCGCGTAATCAGTTTCAGTCAGCGTCCAGTTACATTCGATCTTCTGGCGCACCATGGAGAGCGGTATGTATTGGTCGAGACGATCTTCGCCGATATCCCCCATCGGCATGACCTCAATGATGACAAGATCGAAGCCCCGTTCGCCGCACCAGGCGATCATGGCATCAAACTCATCGTCATTGACGCCCCGCAGCGCAACCATGTTGACCTTCACCATCAGGCCAGCCACCTGAGCCGCATCGAGCCCGGCCATGACCTGCGCGAATTGCCCCCAGCGGGTAATATCCTTGAATTTCTCTGGGTTGAGTGTATCGAGCGACACATTCACCCGGCGCACGCCGGCTGCATAGAGGCCTTCCGAGAAGCGACTGAGTTGGCTGCCATTGGTAGTGATCGTGAGTTCTTCCAGCCCGCCCCCGTCGAGATGACGGCCAAGTGAGTGGATCAATTGCATCACATTGCGGCGCATCAGCGGCTCGCCGCCAGTCAGGCGCAGTTTGCGGACTCCCATACGGACGAAAGCGCTGCACACCCGGTCCAGTTCTTCAAGCGTGAGCAGATCCCGCTTTGGCAGGAATGTCATGTCCTCTGACATGCAGTAGACACAGCGAAAGTCGCAACGGTCCGTCACCGAGACGCGCAGATAAGTGATCTCGCGTCCGAACGGATCGACAATCGGCGCTGCGCTGCCCCAGGGGCCGCCGTCCATCGTTGAAAGCCCTCCTCCACCCAGCGCAAGCCAATATAGAGAGCGAATGTCCCTCCCGCCAGTCCTCAAGCGCCGCGCTGTTTGTCCACGCCATCAGGTCGATCGTCATTATGGAAGCCGCCCCTTGATTGTAGCGAAGGACCGGCCTTCGACCAACCTTCTGAATCGGCGGTAAGCGCCTGCACCGCCGGGAGAACGGTCTGCAGCAAGCTGAAACTGACCATACCAGAATTCGCTTGCGACCTCCTGGGCAGTTCGCCGATGCAATAGCACTACAAACCCTTGCTGGCCCTCGGGTTTCGGCACGATCTCGAGGTCCCGGGCATCTGGTATCCCGGCCAGCTTCGCTCCCCCATAGCCGCCGTCCGCCCAGATCTTGCTCACATATAGTGTCCGGCTCACGATCAGAAAGGCGCGCCTCGCCGCGAGCCGCACAGCCTCTTCGACCACGACTTCTGAGGCAGGCCAGCCCCACACGACCCGTTGCATCCGCGAGAATACGATTTGCCTGGCCTTCGCCAAGCTTCATTCCCTCCCGAATGCAATGCGCCAGCCCCTGAGTCGCAACGGCGCAGCTGCACGCGAATCGGCGAGATCGTAGCCTAGCTGGCCAAGTTTTCGGATATAGGCGCGTGCCAGCGCGGCGAGCGCACGACCATAACTATCTGTCCCCGGTGCCAGCAACGCTTCGGCTTCCCTTGCTAGGGCACGCGGCCCGGCGCTTTCTGGCAATGGTCGGCGGAAGAAGGCAGCGGCGCGCAGCCAGCCGACGAGTGCCCAGGCCGTGCCGATATCTTCGTTGCCTGCCTGCCCGCTCACGACTCGTCCAGCAAGTGCGGTCAGCACACCGCCTGTCTCCCGTGCATAGGCTAGCAAGTCTGCTGGCGGCAGCGCGTCGAGGTCCATTTCTCGCGCATCAAGCAGGCGGCGGAATTCGTCTGCCGGCAAATCATGTTTGCGGATGGCTGCGGCCAGCGGCTGCAGCACAGAGTGGTGATATTCTCGCCCCGAGGCAGCGTTATCAAGCGCGTCCCGCCACCATTGGAGCCGCATGGCCCCCAGAGCAGGCTCGCTCACGGTTTCCCGCAAATGCGCCACTTCCAGGTTGAAAGCATGCAGCGCATAGAGGCTCGGGCGGGTTGCCGCTGGCTGGAAGGCGATGACGGTCGCCCGATCCGGGTCGAAACGGCGCACTCGGTCTCTGCAATAGATCTCGTCATTGTTCAGTTCGGTCATGATGCCTTATTTTCAACAAGGGAAGGAAGCAATCCGATGAGACAAAACGGCTGATGGATGCGTTTCCCACTGCCTACTAGATCCTGAAAACCCTTTGGAATTGCAGCCATGACTAACCCCTGCTCGACCGCGTCGACGACATGCTGGCAATCGCCGCCGGCTTGCTCAGCCGAGTTCGCTACCGCGAATGGCAGCGCAGGCGGCAGCGACCGTCTCCACGGGCTACAAGCGGCCACGGCGTTTGCGCCACCTCGACCTTCTTGCAGAGCCGATTCGCCCTGGAGAATTCGATAGCCTGCCCGCCGGAATTGCTTCTTGTGGAGCCAATTAAAATAGTTTGCCACGACCGTCGGACAGCCCTGAAAAGGGGCCTGGCCGGGCTTTCGCCCCAAAGTCACCGGCAGTGATGCAAACGCCACTTGCTTTTCAACGCCGCCCTGCTGCTATAATCGTATCAGACCCCGGCGGGAGGAGACGTCGATGAAGAATCCCTTGGAATCGCTCCACATGACAATCGGCATGGGCGTCGTGTTGACCGTCATCCTGATTGTTATCGCCCAGATAATCGGCGGCTAGGCTCGGAAAGGGAGGACGGTACATTATGGAAACGGAGTTCTTTCTCCACCTCGTTCGTTGGTTCCATGTGTTGAGTGGCGTGATGTGGATCGGCCTTTTGTGGTACCTGAATTTCGTGCAGGTTCCGACGATGCCGAAGATCCCCGATGAAATGAAACCTGCCATCGGCAAGCATATCGCTCCGGCAGTGTTGTTCTGGTTCCGCTGGTCAGCGGCCTCAACGGTGCTCTGGGGCCTGTTGCTGGCGATCATGCAGGGCACATTTGGTGACTGGTTCGCCATCGGGCTTACCGACGGCAGCAGCACGAGCGCCTTCATTGGCATCGGCATGTGGCTTGGCCTCATCATGGCTTTCAATGTCTGGTTCGTGATCTGGCCCAGCCAGAAGGTCGCGCTCGGCATCGTGGATGCACCTGCAGACCGCAAGCCTCAGGCTGCGCGTCGCGCACTGCTGTTCTCGCGTACCAACACCATGCTGTCGATCCCGATGCTTTACGGCATGCTTGCGGCACAGAACCCACCGTTCTGATGGCGACTGCCGACCCGGCGCCGCCAGCGTCGACCGGGCCGGCGGCAATCAGGGACCAGGCGCTCAGACTCGGTTTTGACGCTGTCGGCTTTGCGCCAGCTGTGGCGCGTCTTGAGGTCCGGCAGAACTTGCAGACCTTCCTCTCGGAAGGCCGCTATGGCGATATGGGCTGGCTCGCCGTGCATCAAGACCGCCGGGCTAGTCCCGACGGGCTCTGGCCTGAAGCGCAGACAGTGATCGTTCTGGCCATGAGCTATGGTCCCGCCGGAGACCCGCTCGCATTGCTCTCGAAGCAGGAATGCGGCGCAGTTTCAGTCTATGCTCGCACAGCCCGCGACTATCACGATGTGCTCAAGCGTAGGCTGAAACGACTAGCCTGCTGGCTGGTTGAGACCCATGGCGGGGCGGTTAAGGTGTTCGTCGATACTGCGCCCGTCATGGAGAAGCCGACAGCGGAGGCAGCCGGCCTCGGCTGGCAGGGTAAGCACACCAATCTGGTCTCACGCCGCCACGGCTCCTGGCTGTTCCTGGGTGAAATCTTTACCACATTGGCACTTACACCCGACCTTCCCCACGAAGACCGCTGCGGAAGCTGCCGCGCCTGCCTTGACGCCTGCCCGACCGACGCCTTCACCGCGCCCTACCAACTGGAGCCCCGGCGTTGCATCTCCTATCTCACTATCGAACACAAGGCGCCCATCCCGCATGAGTTCCGCCGAGCCATGGGGAACCGAATCTATGGTTGCGACGATTGTCTGGCTGCTTGCCCTTGGAATAAATTCGCTGCCCGCGCGCGCGAGCCGGATCTCATGCCACGTATCGAGTTGACAGCGCCCAAACTCGCCGATCTAGCCGAACTTGATGAAGCCGGGTTCCGTCAGGTTTTTTCAGGCTCGCCGATTAAGCGCACAGGCCGCAACCGCTTCCTGCGCAATGTACTCGTCGCTGTTGGCAATAGCGGCGATCCAGGGCTCATTCCGACGGTGAAACATGCACTCGACGATGCGGCACCCTTGGTGCGCGGCGCAGCCGTATGGGCGTTAGGTCAGCTCCTGTCAGACGCGGAATTCAACGGGTTCAGGCGCGCTCGGCTGCCAGCTGAGATCGACGAATCTGTCCGGCTGGAATGGTCTTATGGAGACTCGTCGGCGGCAAGTTGGCGATAGCCCCCCGCAAAGAAAATTAACGGCCGGCCAATCGCGTCGGTCTCAAGCGCCTTAGCGCGTCCGATGAGAATATCATGGTCACCACCGTCATGGATCACCTCGGTCGTGCATTCTATCCGGGCGACGGTTCCCGCCATCAGCGGCGCGCCACTTGCCGCGCCGATGAAATAGTCGAGGTCGTGCCAGGGACGGGGAGCGTTCTTGGTCGCGAAAATCGAGGAGAGCGCTGACTGGTCTTCCGCCAGCACATTGACCGCGAAATGGGTGCTATCAAGGAACGCTTGGCGGCAATTAGCATGCTTGTCGAGGCAAAACAATACTAGCGGCGGCTCCAGTGACAGCGAACTAAAGGATCCGATTGTCACACCGTGCATCTCTCCATCCTGCGCCGTGGTTGTAATTACAGTCACGCCGGTCGGCACACGCCCAAGCGTATCACGGAAGGCGCGTGGCTCGACGGTCATCCCCGGGTTCCCTCTCCACTCCGGCCCGAAGCCCGCCCTGGCACTTCAAACAGCCAACGGAGCGCAACAACTGCCATCCTATTGGCCTGCGCCCTGGCGCGCAAATCGCCACTGTGTTGATCTTGACGGGCAACACTGTGGTAAAGTGATCACGGATTGAGTCTAAGATAATCCTTCTAATATAGTTAGTTATGGCCAACACACAGAATATGTCAACGGTCGTGCGCTGGCACCTAGGCGATTTTCTAGTCTGGGGCAAGGTCGCCTAAGCGCTGCAATGGTCCGGCGCGATGATGCAGCGCTTAGGAACGGATCATGCGCTGTATGCTAGTTGGCCCGCTCCTCCTGAAGCATGCCGTCCTCAAGCCGCAGGATCCGATCGAGCTGGCAGGCAAGATCGATATTATGCGTTGCAACCAGGGCGGCGACGCCAGCCTCGTGTGCGAGTTCCAGAAAGGTTCGTACTACAAGGTGCCCATTTGTTTCGTCGAGATTGCCGGTTGGCTCGTCGGCTAGCAGCAGACCGGGGGCGTTCGCCGTGGCGCGCGCTATGGCGACGCGCTGCTGTTCGCCGCCGGAAAGCCGCGCTGGACGGTGTTCAGACCGGTCCGAAAGGCCAACCATGGCGAGCAGCGCATCCGCTCGGCTGCGAGCTTCGCGCTTCGATCGGCCGGTGACGAGCTGCGGAATGACAAGATTTTCGCGCGCCGAGAATTCCGGCAGCAACTGATGGAACTGGAAGACGAAGCCGATATGGCGAGCCCGCATAGCGCTCAGCCTCTTGTCACTCAGCCTGTCAGCACTCACACCGGAAATCCGGACCTCGCCGGCGTCTGGACGGTCCAGCAAGCCGGCAATCTGCAATAACGTCGTCTTGCCAGAACCCGAGGGCCCAATCAGCGCAACAGTTTCACCTTCGTTCACAATCAGGTCAATCTGCCGCAGCACCGCAAGCTGCGTGTCGCCCTGCGCGAAAGTGCGCTGGACGCCTTCAAGCTCCAGCGCCGCCCTACTCATAACGCAAGGCATCCGCCGGGTCCTGCCGCGCCGCCCGCCAGCAGGGATAGAGAGGCGCCAGGAACGAAAGGATGAGGCTCATCGCCACCACGGCCGCGACCTCGGTCGAGTCTACCCTGGCCGGCAACCGGGAAAGAAAATAGATCTCTGCCTGAAACAGGTCTGTCCCGGTGAAGCTCTCGACCCACCGGCGCAGGCGCTCGATATTCGTCGCGCAAACCAGGCCCAGGCCAAAGCCTAGGACGGTACCGACTACGCCGATGGAAGCCCCCGTGAGAAAGAATATGCGCATCATCGAGCCGCGCGTCGAACCAACGGCCCGAAGGATAGCTATATCCCGCGCCTTGTCCTTCACCAGCATAATCATGCTAGAGAGGACATTGAACGCAGCCACCATGATAATAAGCGTAAGGATCAGGAACATAACATTCCGCTCGACCTCAAGCGCGCTCACAAAGCTCGCATTCGATTGGCGCCAGTCGAAGACCTGTACACCGGTATCGGCAGCGGAGAGGATGCGTGCGCCAACGTCCCGGACATTTTCTGGATCAGCGATTTTCACCTCGATATTAGTGATACCGTCGCCGAGCTTGAAGAAGCGCTGTGCTGTTTCCAGCGGCATATAGACATAGCTGTTATCATATTCGTACATCCCGACATGAAAAGTCGCAAGCACACGGAACGCCTTAGTCCGGGGTACGGCGCCGAACGGCCCAGCATTGCTCTTCGGCGCCACCATAGAGATGCGCCCGCCAGGCCCGACGCCAAGCCGCGCTGCCAGACGGTTGCCAAGCACCACACCGGATGGCTCGCCGAATGCGTCAAGCACCCCGGAGCGCAGATTGTCCGAGATGATTGTAAGCGAGCGCAGATCCTCGGCCCTGATGCCGCGCGCAAGCGCGCCGGCTGCCCTACCCTCGCGCACGACCATCGCTTGGCCTTCCACAGAAGGATGCGCACTCGTGACTCCCTCGACAGACCGTACCTGGCTGGTCAGCTTGTCGAAACCGCCGAGCGGACCGCGGTCTATGGCCATCACCGCGATATGGCCGTTCAAACCCAGTACCCGCTCGAACAGTTCGGTGCGGAAGCCATTCATCACCGCCATAACGACGATCAGCGTCGCAACACCGAGCGCGATGCCGACCAGAGAGACAATCGCGGTGAGCGATATAAACCCTTCCTGGCGCCGCGCGCGCAGATACCGGAACGCGACGGTCCTCTCGAATGCTGAGAACATCAGGCTAGTCGTGCCAATGCCGACTCTAAAGAAATCTCCTCGCGTGCGCCGGTTGCGCGGCATTTGAGCTCGACCCTTCCCCTGTCGATGCCGCGGGGGCCAACGACCACCTGCCATGGCAGGCCGATCAGGTCCATATCCGCGAATTTAACCCCTGCCCGCTCCGGTCGGTCATCGTAGAGCGGCTCCCGATGAAATAGCTTGGCGTAGATGTCTTCGCAGGCACCATCACAGCGTGAATCGCCCTGTCGCAGATTGATGATTCCTGCCCCATAAGGCGTCACTGATTCCGGCCATACAATGCCCTGCTCGTCATGACTCGCCTCAATAATTGCGCCCACAAGGCGCGAAATGCCGACACCGTAGGATCCCATGTGCACCGCAACCTCTCCGCCCCCGGCAGTCGTCACGCGCGCGCCGAGCGGTTCGGAATATTTAGCACCGAAATAGAAGATATGGCCAACCTCGATGCCGCGTCCAACATAACGTCGCTCGGGCGGCACTGCCGCCTCGAAGGCAGCGGCATCGTGCTTCTCGTCGGTGCGCGCATAGGGCCGAGTGAAATCCTCCACTACAGCTTGAACCATTTTCGGGTTCTCGTAATTCACCTCGCGGGCAAGCATGTCGAACTCGACGCAGTCCCGGTCACAATAGACGCTGCTCTCGCCGGTATCTGCGAGAATGAGGAACTCGTGGCTGAGATTGCCGCCGATGGGGCCAGACTCTGCTTCCATGGGCACAGCCTTCAGACCAAGGCGAGCGAATGTCCGCAGATAGGAGACGAACATCCTATTGTAGGAAAGGCAAGCTGATTCGAAGTCAAGATCGAAGGAATAGTTGTCCTTCATCAGGAATTCACGCCCGCGCATCACTCCGAACCGGGGACGGACCTCATCCCGGAATTTCCACTGGATATGGTAGAGCATCTTGGGTAGGTCGCGATAGCTGCGAACATGAGTCGCAAAGATCTCGGTAATTTGTTCCTCGTTGGTCGGTCCGTAGAGCATGTCGCGTTCGTGTCGATCGCGGATGCGCAGCATTTCTGGACCATAATCGTCATAGCGACCCGAGCGACGCCAAAGATCTGCTGACTGCACAGTCGGCATTAGGACTTCCTGGGCGCCTGCACGGTCTTGTTCCTCACGAACGATCCGCTCGATCTTTTTCAGCACGCGGAGGCCAAGCGGCAACCAGGAATAGATGCCAGCTGAGGCCTGCTGTACCATGCCGGCGCGCAGCATCAGGCGGTGTGAGATGATCTGCGCTTCAGAGGGTACGTCCTTCAGTGTCGGCAGGAAAAGATGGGTTCGACGCATGGACAGAAAGCTCGACTGGAGGTTTCGGGAAACAGTGTCAATCTACCGTGTCAGCCCTGGCATTCAACAGTCCACTCGCCCAACGGCTTCGCGCATCCAGGGTGGGGCAAGCGGAACGATGCGGGCATAAACCGGGCAATCGGGATTGTGCGCGCCCGGTAGGTAGCCGGTGCTCATCAGAAACTCACCGACGATTTCTCCGCCCATGAATTTGAAAGTCTCCTTGAAAAGCTTAACCCAGTCGTCTTTCGGAAGGGGATGATGCTTGTCCAGCCAAGAAGCGAAGGAGCCATATTCGGACTGTATGGCGACCACCCGACCGGCATTTTCCATGACGGCGGCGATTTTGAGGCGGTTGCGGATAATTCGTGCATCCCCTAGCAGCCGCGCCCGATCAGCCTCGTCGAAATTGGCGACGACCCTGGGATCAAACTCCCGGAAAGCCTCGAAGAATGCGGCCCGCTTCTTCAGGACCGTTAGCCAGGAAAGGCCCGCCTGGTTGATCTCCAGTGCCAGGCGCTCAAACAGTACGGCGTCGTTGCGGGTCGGGAATCCGTATTCGCAGTCATGATATGGACCATGCCAAGGATGGCCGGGCGCAGTCTTACAATAACTCATGGTCGGTTCAGGGTTTGCGAAATGTGAACCATTCGCTGTCGATAAGCAGAAAGGCAAGCAAGGTGAGCATTGCAGCGATGATCGTGGTCACGGCGGCCTTCAGGCCAAGCCTCGCTCCTTCCGGCGCGCCTGGATCGTTGCCGCGTTCGACATTCGCTGTCCTGCGGACGCCGACCGGCAACGCCATGAAGAAGACCAGCCACCATAGGATAACATAGACGACGATGCCGGACAGCCAGGACATCAGGCCTGCTCGATCTCAATCAGAGTCCCGCAGAAATCTTTTGGATGTAGGAACAAGACAGGTTTGCCATGCGCCCCGATTACCGGCTCGCCGCTCCCTAGAACCCGGACCCCAGAGTTCTTCAGTACATCGCGGGCGGCCAGAATGTCATCTACCTCATAGCAGATATGATGCATGCCGCCAGCCGGGTTTTTCTTCAGGAATCCAGCAATCGGGGACTTGTCCCCAAGCGGCTCCAGGAGTTCGATTCTCGTGTTCGGCAGTTCCACGAAGATCACAGTGACGCCGTGCTCTGGCAGCGCCTGTGGTGCCGAAACGAACGCGCCGAGCACCCCTCGATAGGGGCGCGCTCCCGCTTCCAGATCCGGTACGGCGATGGCGACATGGTTCAGGCGGCCGATCATCCCGATTATCCTTCATCAAGGCGCATGACATGGACTTCAACGAGTGGCCGGCGACCATAATGTTCCCTGACATGCCGGCGAATAGCCGTCCGGATCGCTTTTTCTACCATGTTATCGTCGCGGCGTTGCAGGGGGGGTAACCGTTCGAGAGCATAGCTGCTGCGGGCCGCCAGCTCCGAAGCAAGGCCAGCAACTTCGTCTTCAGCCACAATACCCTGGCTCGACACACGAGGTTCGGCGAGGGCACTACCACGGCCATTTAATAAAACCGATGCAGCAACGAGCCCCTGTTTGGAAAGCCGCCTCCGTGCCTGGACATGCTCCGAATCGAGCCGAACGAGCCGCCCACCATCAAGACCGAGGCGTCCGACCCTGATATCGCCAAGCTGCTCAACTCCACCCTGCGCTATCCGCAGCAGGATCCCATCCTCAATCTCGGCAACCGTATCGACGCCGCATCCCCGCGCCAGTTCAGCATGGGCGCGGAGATGATGGAATTCGCCATGAACTGGAATGGCCGCTTTTGGCCTTATCCACCCATACATGCGTCGAAGCTCATCACGGCCCGGATGTCCCGATACATGCACGAAGGCATCCCTGGAGGTGACAATCTGGACGCCCATCCGTAGGAATTGGTTCTGGAGCTTGGCAACGGCGCGCTCGTTGCCAGGAATCGTGCGGGAAGAGAAAACAAGCGTGTCGCCGCCCTCCAGCGACACATGTGGATGGAACCCAGATGCAATCCGCGCCAGGGCGGCACGCGGCTCTCCCTGGCTTCCCGTGCAAATCAGCACCAAGCTGGAAGGCGGTAAGTACCCAGAATGCTGCTCGGACACAAAGGAGGGAATATCCGCTAGATAGCCGCATTGACGAGCGATGTCGTTCATACGTTTCAATGAACGCCCCACTAAAGACACTGATCGGCCGTTGGTCTCGGCAGCCCGCGCTACTGTATCGAGCCTCGCCACATTGCTAGCGAAACAAGCGAAGGCAACCCGGCTGCTCCTGGAAGCAATCAGATCCGTCAAACTCTCCAGAAGATCAGCTTCTGACCCGCTTGCACCATCGATTGTGGCATTCGTTGAATCGCAGACCATTGCCGCAACGCCTTCATCCCCGAGGCGACGGAAAATCCGTTCGTCCACTGGCTCTCCCACAACGGGGCCTGAATCTAGCTTCCAGTCCCCCGTGTGGAAGACTGTGCCGGCCGCAGTGCGCAGCACCAGAGCGTTGGGTTCTGGAATAGAGTGCGCCAAGGGCAGATATTCGAGCTCAAACGGTCCAACCGCAAAGCGCTCGCCCGGCTTGTGCTCAACGATGGGTGCTTCGTCTTCCGTGCCCTCATCCTGTAGTTTGCGGCGCAGGAACGCGGCTGAAAACGGCGTGACATGAATTGGCACTCCCAGTTCAGGCCAGAGGTACGGAACGGCCCCGATATGGTCTTCATGCGCGTGGGTGATGACAATAGCATCAAGCTGGTCCCGAACCGCCTCGGCAACAGATGTATCTGGGACGATGACTTCAATACCCGGCGTAGTCTCATCGCCAAACATGATTCCGAGATCCACCAGAATCCAGCGCCCGGCATGGCCATACAGCGCACAATTCATGCCGATGTTGCCCACCCCGCCAAGTGAAACGAACAAGATTTCGTCTCCGGCAGGAATCGGCAAGCGCATCACGGGACGTTTCCATTGCGTCGGTGGACTTCCAGCAAGCCGCGCAGGGTCAGGTCGCTGTCGATATGGTCGATGACGTCGGTTGCCCCCGCAAACAAGGCTGCAAGGCCGCCTGTCGCCACAACAGTCATGGGTTCGCCTGCTTCACGCTCGATCCGTCCTGCGAGACCTTCGATCATGCTGACATAACCCCAGAAGATACCAGACTGCATGGCGGTAACCGTATTACAGCCGATTACACGCTCTGGGCGGCCCACAGCAATCAGAGGCAGCTTGGCGGCAGCCTGGTGCAACGCTTCGAGGGACAGATTTACGCCAGGCGCAATCACGCCTCCGCAATAGTTGCCTGCCGCATCCACGATATCGAATGTCGTTGCGGTGCCAAAATCGATGATAATCAAGGGGCCGGAATAGGCGCTATGCGCTGCAACGGCGTTGACTATCCGGTCGGCTCCGACTTCTGAAGGATTATCGACTCTGATTGTCATACCGAGGTCGATATCCGGATCACCGATGACGAGAGGCGAGACACCGAAATAACGCTGACAGAGGTGCCGCAGGTTGAACAAGGACGCTGGCACGACCGTCGCCACGATGCCCGCATCGACCGCCTCAGAATCTACACCTTCGAGCCCCATAAGCTGCATGAGCCAAACAGCGTATTCGTCCGCTGTACGGTGTTGATCGTTGCTGGCCCGCCACAACCCTTTGCGAACCTCGCCGTCGTAAACCGCGAAGACGATATTCGTATTGCCAGCATCGATCGCTAGCAGCATTGGACTTCCAATGGAACAATCTCTCCAGAGAAGAGAAAGTGTTCTACTCCAGCCGAATCGCAAACAATAAGTGCTCCATTCGCGTCCACAGTACGAATTATGCCTTCTACAGCGCCCAGCCTGTTCCTTATACGAACACTACGACCGAGCCATGCCGCACGTTCAAGCCACTCATCCCGCAGAACAAGAAAGCCACCACATAGCCATTGCCGGTAACGTCGTAGAACGGATTCAATAACCTGATCCAATGCCACTTCAAGTTTCACCTCGTAGCCAATACAAGCCGTCTGCCGTCCAAGCACCGGCGCTACAGCCAGATTGAGACCGATCCCGATTACCATCCAATTGAGTTCATCGTTTCCCGAACTGGCCTCTACCAGAACACCAGCTAGCTTAGCATCTCCTACCAGAACATCATTCGGCCATTTAATACGGGCATCCACTCCCAATGTCCGAGCATAGTCCGTAACAGCCAAACCAGCAACCAAGGCCATGGAACCAGCTTCTGCAAGCACTCGACCAGGATGTAATAACAGACTCGCCATCAAATTGCCGGGCATACCGATCCAATTTTTCCTGGCTCGCCCGCGGCCGCGTACTTGTCTAGTAGTCCAGATCACAAGCGGACCACGCGTGCCCTGCCCCGCCAAACGCTTTGCCTCGTCGTTGGTGCTACCAAGAACCGAATAAGTAAATAAGTCAATTCCGGTCGTCTTCAACATCTTGTTCATCCAGTAAATAATGTACCTGCAGCAATCTTAGCAAAATCAGTAACTGTCCAAGGAATGACAACGAAGAAAATCACTACAACGGCACTCATTCCTGCCAAGACACTTATTTCTGTAGGTAGTGGTCGATCCATATCTTCTCCGATTTCATCAAAATACATCACTTTCACGACTCGTAAATAATAATAGCAACTAACAACACTCATCAAGACACTAAAAATTGCCAACCCTATTAATTCAGCGTTGATAGCAGCTATGAATATATAAAATTTTCCAAAAAAACCAGCAAACGGTGGAATACCCGCCATTGAAAACATGAGAGCCGCAAAAATACCCGCCATTAGTGGTTGAGATTTAGAGAATCCAGATAAATCAGAAATATTTTCAACCGTATTTTCATTTTGTCGCATTGCCAAAACACAAGCAAATACACCTATATTCATAAACAGATATATAGCAAGGTAAATCAATACTGCTCGAATGCCTTCTTCAGTGCCAGTAGCTAAACCAACAAGGGCAAAACCAATATGTCCAATTGATGAATATGCCATTAGGCGCTTAATATTTTCTTGTGCAATTGCTGTAAAAGCACTTATTATCATCGAAAGAATTGTTATCACAATTATAATTTGTTGCCATTTGTCAATCAGATCACCAAACGGCTCTATAAGAATACGTATGAATAATCCCATAGCTGCGATTTTCGGCGCAATAGAAAAAAGTGCTGTCACTGGTGTTGGGGCACCTTCATAG
This sequence comes from Alphaproteobacteria bacterium, assembly GCA_026710105.1. GTDB lineage: Bacteria > Pseudomonadota > Alphaproteobacteria > Bin95 > Bin95 > Bin95. The sequence continues at coordinate 13,953 of JAPORR010000172.1, read as the reverse complement.
ACATCAGGTGTCCACATATGAAAAGGAGCAGCAGAAATTTTGAAGCATAATCCGGTCATAAGTAATACAAGACCAACAACAAGACCAATTGAAGGTTCTGTACTATCTTTGATTACAATAGAAATTGTACTAAAATTAGTAGTTCCGGTAAAGCCATAAATCATTGAACAACCATAGAGTAATATACCCGAAGACAAAGCACCAAGGATAAAATATTTTAAACCAGATTCACTAGATCTTAATGTATCACGATGAAAAGAAGTTAACACATATAATGATAAACTTTGCAATTCTAATCCGAGATATAAAGCTATCAAATCGTTGGCTGATACCATCATCAACATACCAATAGTTGCAAATAAAATCATAATAGAAAATTCAAATTGATTAATAGATTCACGTTCATTAAATGTGAGAGACATAATAATAGCCACTGCACTACCCAGTAATATTAATGTCTTGATGTACACAGCAAATATATCAATAATAAAAAATCCACCAAGACCAATAATTCGATCCATTTTTGCGGTTAATAGAAATATAGCTGCGATTATCAAAGAAGCAACACAGAGCCATGAGATTGTACGACTTCGCTTAAAACCAAAAACACCAGCCATAAGTAATATCATACTAAAACAAGCAAGGATAATTTCTGGCACAGCGGGAGTATAGTTCATATTCATTGCTTCAACGTCCTTTTGTCTCTATGATTGTTGTTTCCTGTATAGTATGCATGACTGCTTGATGCTGGTCGACAAGGTTTTGAACTGACGCTTGAATCGGATCAAGAAATGAAGATGGGTAAATACCCATCCACAGCACTAAGCCTATAAGCGGAACAAAAATAACAATTTCGCGAGGACTAAGATCTAAAATCTTTTTAAGTTCCGTGCGATCCAGTTTGCCAAAAATCACACGACGGTAAAGATGAAGCATATAAGTAGCGCTAAGAATTAACCCTGTAGCAGCAAAAAAGCAAACCCAAATATCTATCTCAAATGCTGCCAATAGAATCAAAAATTCACCTATAAAGCCACTTGTTCCTGGTAATCCAATAGATGTTAAAGTGAATATCATGAATACAATTGCATAGATTGGCATACGATGAACAAGCCCACCATAACGAATAATTTCTCGTGTATGTAATCTATCATAAACAACTCCAACACAAAGAAATAAAGCAGCAGATGCAATTCCATGACTCAGCATTTGAAAAATTGCACCAGTTATACCCTGGTGAGTTGCTGTAAAAATACCAATAGTAACAAATCCCATATGAGCTATAGAAGAATAAGCTATTAGCTTTTTCATATCCTCTTGTACTAACGCGACAAGCGATGTGTAAATTATTGCTATACAACTCAACGTAAAAATTAGTGGAGTGAAAAAGTCACTTGCTTCTGGAAACATAGGTAGGGAAAATCTTAAAAAGCCATACCCTCCCATCTTTAATAATACACCGGCTAGAATAACAGAGCCAGCCGTTGGCGCTTCGACATGAGCATCTGGCAACCATGTATGCATCGGCCACATTGGAATTTTAACCGCAAAGCTAGCGAAAAATGCAAGCCACAGCCAAATTTGAACATTCATTGCAAAAGGATATATAAGTGCTTGAACAATGCTTGTAGATCCTATTTCAAGATAGATCACCAGAAGAGCAAGTAGCATCAATACCGAGCCAAGTAACGTAAATAAGAAAAATTTGAATGCCGCATAAACACGACGGACACCTCCCCAGACACCAATAATAAGAAACATTGGAATCAAAACACCTTCAAAGAAAATGTAGAAAATAACAAAGTCGAGTGCACAAAACATTCCAACCATAAATGTTTCTAGGATTAAAAACGAAATCATGTATTCCTTCACACGACCTTGAACTACAGTCCAGCTAGATAAAATACATATTGGAATTAAGAAAGTAGAAAGTAGTACGAAAAATAAGGATATACCATCGATACCTATATGATATGAAATATTGAAATCTTCTAACCAAACTGTATGCTCAACAAATTGAAAATTAGTGATTTTTGAATCGAATCGAAACCATAGTAATAATGATACTGTAAAAGTCACCAAAGAAGTCCATAGCGCAGCCATACGGGCATTACGAATTGCACTTTCTCCAGTACCACGACACAGTAATAAGATTGCTAACACACCTATGAGTGGTAAGAAAATGATAATCGAAAGCAAGTTACCTCCTGAGTTCATGCTTCTAAAACTCCGTCGAGAATAGATACCAAGAAATAAGAGCAACCGCACCTACTATCATCGCAAATGCGTAGTGATAAATATAACCAGATTGAAAAATCCTGGCTCGGCGTGCTAAAGCTTGTGTAAGGTTTGCCAAACCATTGGGGCCAAAGCCATCTATCATAAATTCGTCACCAATTTTCCAAAACAATCGCGCAAAAAATTTTGCTAGTAGTACAAATAAAATATTGTAAATTTCATCAAACCACCACTTGTTCAGAGAAAGCTGGTATATAGGTTCAAAATACTTCCTGAGATTAGTGGGTGTCAATGGCTTCCAGATATACATATACCAAGCAATTAAGATTCCGAATATTGTCACGGCTAATGGTAATTTTTTGATATACCATGGAGCATGATGCCCAGTTATTATAGCTTGATTTTGATCCAAGATAAAGATTGATGTTCCCCAAAATTGTTGCCAATTCTTGCCAACAAAAGTGTCTACAAATGCAAAACCTGCCACAACTGCTCCTATTGCAAGAATGTAGAGTGGTATCAGCATAATAGTTGGGGATTCATGGACATGTGCCATTACTTTTTCATCTGCACGCGGTGTTCCCATGAAAGTCATAAATAAAAGTCTCCAAGAATAAAATGCCGTCATCATCGCTGCAAGAATTCCGAAGGTAAAAGCATAGTTCCCAATATTACTATGCGCACCCCAAGTGCTTTCTAAAATTGCATCTTTAGAAAAATAACCGGAAAAAACTGGTAATCCAGCAAGGGCAAATGAGCCAATCCACATAAGGATATGAGTGTGTTTGATTTGCCGCCATATACCTCCCATACGACGCATATCCTGTTCACCAGACATAGCATGAATAACACTACCTGCGCCAAGAAATAACAGTGCTTTAAAAAAAGCATGGGTCATTAGGTGAAAAATCGCCGCTGGATAAGCAGAAATTCCAATTGCAAAAAACATATAACCAAGCTGGCTACAAGTTGAATATGCAATCACCCTTTTGATATCAGTCTGCGTCAATGCACAAGTCGCAGCAAAAAAAGCGGTCGTTGCACCAATGAAGGTGATAAAAATCAACGTATTTGGTGCATGTTCGAATAGCGGTGACAAGCGCGCGCACATAAACACACCTGCTGTCACCATAGTCGCAGCATGAATCAATGCAGAAACAGGTGTTGGGCCTTCCATGGCATCCGGTAACCAAGTGTGTAATCCAATTTGTGCTGATTTGCCCATCGCGCCAATAAATAGTAAGAAGCACATTAACTCAATTGCTGATAATTCTATATTCAAAAATTCAATACTTTTACCAGTTTGATCTGGAATAGCTGCAAAGATGACAGAAAATTCAACCGTTTCAAATATCAACCAGATACTAAAAATACCGAGCGCAAAACCAAAATCTCCTACTCGATTAACAATGAACGCTTTGATAGCAGCAGCATTAGCCTCTGGACGATCATACCAAAAACCAATAAGCAAATATGAACAAACCCCAACTCCTTCCCAACCAAAAAATAGTTGCACTAAATTATCAGAAGTTACTAACATCAACATAGAAAAAGTAAAAAGACTTAAATAAGTCATAAAACGCGGTTTATGTAAATCGTGGCTCATATAACCAATTGAATACCAGTGAACACAAGCTGAGATGCTATTGACCACAACAAGCATAACAGCGGAAAGAGTATCAAAACGAAGAGTCCAATGTGCTTCGAAACCTCCAGATCTAATCCAATCAAGAACATGTATTACTTTAATGGCAGTATCGTCATAAATTATATCAATGAATATAAAGATTGAACATACTGCTGCAAATGTTACAGAAAAACACGTTATTAATTGTGATAGATGATCTTTCATCAAACGTCCAAATAGGCCGACGATGATCGCAGCCAAAAGTGGAAGAAATATAGAAGCTAAATACAACCATGTGTATCCATTCATTGCGCTCAACCTTTCATTAAATTGATATCTTCGACAGCAATAGAACCACGATTGCGGAAATAAACTACAAGAATAGCGAGTCCAATAGCAGCTTCAGCAGCTGCAACAGTAAGTATAAACATAGCAAATACTTGACCAGTTAGATCCTTGAGAAAATATGAAAATGATACTAAATTAATATTAACAGCAAGTAACATGAGTTCAATTGACATTAGAATTATAATGACATTCTTTCGATTAAGAAAAATACCAAAGACACCAATCGTAAAGAGGATCGCAGCGAGGGTTAGGTAGTGAATTAACTGAATTTCTAACATCATTCATCCACTTTCTTTGAAAATTTAACAATCTCAATAGTGTCTTCCCGACGACGATTCACTTGTATTGACACTCTCTGTCTGTACACGCCTGAACGCCTACGGTGCGTTAACACTATGGCGCCAATCATGGCCACTAATAATATAAGACCAGCGGTTTGAAAAAGATAGATATAATCTGTATATAAAATATATCCCAGTGCATGTGTGTTAGTCATTTCTTTGTCGAGCATTGGCCAAGATATCTTTGTAATACTGTCAGATAACACCCAGCTGCCACCTACTAATAAAAGCTCAATGAATAATACAATACCCACAAGACTACCGATCGGTAAATATTGTAAGAATCCTTCTCGTAACTCTACAAAATTGATGTCAAGCATCATTACTACAAATAAGAATAAAACTGCCACTGCACCAACATAAACTACTACTAAAAGCATAGCAAGAAATTCAGCTCCCATTAGAATGAATAATCCGGCCACATTGAAGAAACTAAGAATCAAGAACAAAACCGAATGTACTGGATTTCGAGATGAAATAACCATTACCCCAGAAGCCGTTGCGACTGCTGCGAAAATATAAAACGCTAAGGCTTGAACAACCATTACGTTCTCCCTGCCTCAACTGTAAGGTGCGTCTAGAACAAGATTATCAGCCAACGACGCCTCCCAACGATCACCATTTGCAAGAAGTTTTTCTTTACTGTACATAAGTTCTTCTCGTGTCTCTGTTGCGAATTCAAAATTCGGACCTTCGACAATAGCATCGACAGGGCAAGCTTCCTGACAGAATCCGCAATATATGCATTTCGTCATGTCAATGTCATATCGGGTCGTACGGCGACTGCCATCTTCGCGCGGTTCTGATTCAATAGTGATAGCTTGGGCTGGGCAAATAGCCTCACAGAGCTTGCATGCGATGCAACGTTCTTCACCATTGGGATAACGGCGTAGCGCGTGTTCACCCCGGAAACGAGGGCTAAGGGGCCCTTTTTCATATGGGTAATTCAGCGTTACTTTAGGCTTAAACATGTATTTTAAAGTTAACCACATACCGGAGATTAGCTCTACAAGTAATAAATTATGTATCTTGCGGTCAAAGATGATCATTACTGGATCTTTCTTTTACCGTTTATGACCGCATTACAACTGGGTCTGGTACCCAGTCGAACATCACAAGAATACTTGCTAAACCTACTACCCAAAGCAGAGATAGTGGCAAAAATACTTTCCAACCTAATCGCATCAATTGATCATAACGGTAACGTGGGAAAGTTGCTCTTACCCAAAGGAAAATAAATAACACAAGAGCTGTCTTAAGTGCAAACCAAACAATACCTGGTATCAATGTGAACGGATCGTAAGGAATAGGTGAAAGCCAACCGCCAAGAAAAAGTATAACAGTCATCGCACTCATTAGGATCATATTTGAATATTCGCCAAGGAAAAATAATGCAAATGTCATCCCTGAATATTCAACATTATACCCTGCAACTAATTCAGCTTCAGCTTCTGGCAAATCAAATGGTAAACGATTAGTTTCAGCTAAGGTAGATACAAAAAATACAATAAGCATAGGCAATAATGGTAACCAAAACCAAGAAAATAAACCAGCAGAACCTCTTTGAGCTTGAACAATAACTGAAAGATTTAAGGAGCCAGCACATAGTAATACTGTTACAATTACAAACCCTATCGAAACTTCATAGGATACCATCTGCGCTGCTGACCGTAAAGCTCCAAGAAATGGATAACGTGAATTGCTAGCCCATCCAGCCATTAGAATACCGTAAACACCAAGAGATGAAATGGCAAAAAGGTATAAAATTCCAACATTAATATCTGCCAAAACCCAGCCAAGATCAAATGGAATTACTACCCAGGCAATGAGAGAAAGCATAAAAGTTAATATTGGCGCTAATAAAAAAACTACACGATTTGCACCAGCAGGAATAATCGTTTCTTTGGTCAATAATTTTAAACCGTCCGCAATCGGTTGAAATAAACCAAACGGTCCGACAACATTTGGTCCCTTGCGCATTTGCATAGAAGCAATTATCTTGCGCTCAGCAAGGATGAGATAGGCAATACAGCCGAGAAGCGGCACAACGATCAGCAAGATATAACCGACGATGGCAGCTACTGGCCAGAGATATGCTGCCCAGAAGCTAACCATTATTATGGACTTCCGTAGAAAAGAAAGTCTTGGTACAGATTGCCATTGTTTCCGAGGCACGGGAAATTGGGTCAGTCATGTAATAGTTGGCGACAGGACTTTTGAATGGCGTGTCGTCAATCCAACCTGTTGATTCTACACTGTTCCATTCTGCCGGCATAACTCGGTCCCGTGCAGAAAATATCGGATTTGTTCGGTCCATACAGGCACGCAGTGCCGATAAAGAATCATACGGCAATGGTCTGCTGAGTGCATTGGATAGCGCACGCAGCACCGCCCAGTCTTCCCGTGCCTCACCGGGCGGGAAAGTCGCTCTTTCGCTGCGCTGCACTCGCCCCTCGAGGTTGACCCAAGTACCGGATTTTTCAGTATAAGCTGCGCCTGGCAAAATAACATCAGCCCGTGCTGCACCTATATCGCCATGATGGCCCTGATAAATGACGAAGGCATCATCAAGACCCGACAAATCGATCTCGTCGGCTCCAAGCAGGAAGAGCGTATCGACAGCTCCTGACAACATATTGCCTGTATCTGCTCCGCCCTCGCCGGGTACGAAGCCTAGGTCTAGCCCTCCAACTCGCGATGCGGCTCGGTTCAGAACATTGAAACCGTTCCAATCATCACGGATCAGACCATTTAACTCTGCTATGCGCTGCGTTGCTGCCAGCACGGCAGCACCATCAGGTCGCGCCAGAGCGCCAGCGCCAACGATCAACATCGGGTACGACGCATTCCTCAATGCGGCACGAAAACGAGTCCTGCCAGCGGCAACGCTGCGCAAAGTGGCCCCACCCCGGCCAAGGTGATCGTAACGATAACCAAGTTCATGGGGTTCGCCGATCATGGCTACCTGTAGACGGCCCGTGAGCCACTGCTTACGGATTCTCGCGTTCAGCACTGGCGATTCCCAACGCGGATTGCACCCAACCAACAGAAGAGCATCAGCTTCTTCGATGCCCTGGACAGTGGAATTAAAGAGATAGCTTGCGCGCTGGCCAAGTATAGCGACCGCGCCATCCTGCCTGCAATCTAGGTTCGGCGAACCGAGGGCTTGCATGAGATCCTTGAGGGCCTGCATGGATTCGGCGTCAGCCTGATCGCCGACAATAGCGCCTATATCTGTGCCAGCGCGCCCCTCTATTCTTTTTCTGATCGCTTCAAAAGCCTCGCTCCAGCTTACCGGATGCAGCTGGGCATTGTGCCGTACATAGGGACGGTCAAGACGCTGGCGTCGGAGCCCGTCATGCGCGAAGCGGCTCTTGTCGCCGAGCCACTCTTCGTTCACCGCCTCGTTGAGGCGCGGCAGAATGCGCAAAACTTGGGAACCCCGGGAATCAATGCGGATATTCGCACCCAGCGCATCGAACACATCAATGCCTTCAGTCTTTCGAAGCTCCCAGGGGCGGGCATTGAAGGCGTATGGTTTTGACGTAAGCGCACCAACTGGGCAGAGATCGATGACATTTCCCGAAAGCTCGCTTTCCACCGCACGCTCAAGCGTGGTGATCTCCATATGCTCACTGCGGCCGACCGCCCCGATTGCCGGCACCCCGGCCACTTCTTCGGCGAAGCGAATGCACCTTGTGCAGTGAATACACCGCGTCATAGTCGTCTTGATGAGCGGCCCCATATCTTTGTCCGGCACGGCCCGCTTGTTTTCTTCGAAGCGGCTCGTGTCAGCTCCATAAAATAGAGCCTGATCCTGGAGATCGCATTCACCGCCCTGGTCGCAAATCGGACAATCGAGCGGATGGTTGATGAGCAGGAACTCCATCACCCCCTTGCGGGCCTTCTGCGTCATCGGGCTTAAGGTTAACACTTCCATATTGTCCCCGGCCGGCATGGCGCAAGATGCGGCCGGTTTCGGTGGACCGGGGCGGATCTCGACTAGGCACATACGGCAATTACCAGCAATCGACAAACGCTCATGATAGCAGAACCGTGGCACCTCCCCGCCAGCGGCCTCTATTGCCTGCAGCACTGTGCTGCCAGGCGGAACCTCGACCTCGATCCCGTCGACGGTAAGTTTCGGCATGCACTCCGCTCCCGGGGTCAGGCCACTGCAGCCCGGTTTCGGTAATTCAAAATCCGTTCCTCCATTTCATGCCTGAAATGGCGGATCAACCCCTGGATAGGCCATGCGGAACCGTCGCCGTGAGCACAGATGGTGTGCCCCTCGATCTCTTTCGAAACATCCAACAGCATGTCGATCTCATCGACCCGGGCACGGCCTGAAACCATCCGTTCCATTACGCGCATCATCCAGCCGGTACCTTCACGGCAGGGCGTGCATTGTCCGCAACTTTCATGCGCGTAGAAACGCGCCAGACGCGCAACCGCTCTAACTACATCCGTAGACCGGTCCATCACAATCACGGCAGCCGTGCCGAGTCCACTTTGCACGTCCCGGAGAGCATCGAAATCCATCAACACACTGTCGCAGATGCTTTTCGGCAGAATTGGCGTCGAGGAGCCCCCGGGAATAACCGCTTTAAGATTATCCCAGCCGCCACGCACGCCGCCAGCATGTTTTTCGATGAGCTCTTTCAATGGGATGCTCATGGTTTCTTCGACATTGCAAGGGCGATTCACATGGCCAGAAATACAAAACACCTTTGTACCGGTATTGTTGCTGCTTCCAAAGCCTGAAAACCAGGATGCACCCCGCCGCAAGATAGTCGGCACCACAGCAATGGTCTCGACATTGTTTACAGTTGTTGGACAGCCATAGAGGCCCGCCATAGCAGGGAAAGGTGGCTTCAAGCGCGGTTGGCCTTTCTTGCCTTCAAGGCTTTCAATCAACGCGGTTTCCTCGCCGCATATATAAGCGCCAGCGCCCCGGTGGACGAAAACATCACAGTCGATACTTGAGCCGCAGGCATTAGAGCCGATCAAGCCCGCTTCATAGGCCTCATCTATAGCATGCTGCAGATGACACGCCTCATTGTAAAACTCACCGCGGACATAGATATAGGCAGCGTCCGCACCCATCGCCGCACAAGCCAGAAGGCAACCCTCGACCAGTTTGTGAGGCTCCCAGCGCATCATGTCCCGGTCCTTGCAAGTGCCGGGTTCCCCTTCGTCGGCGTTGACCACAAGATAAGCAGGGCGCCCATCGCGTTGCTTAGGCATGAAGGACCACTTAAGGCCCGTTGGGAAACCTGCTCCACCACGACCTCGCAAGCCGGATGTCTTCACTTCCTCGATCAGCCACTCGCGGCCCTTGGCAATCAACTCGGCGGTGCCATCCCAGTCGCCACGGCAGCGTGCACCCTTCAGTGTCCAGTCATGCTCGCCATAGAGGTTGGTGAAGATACGGTCCTGGTCGCTCAACATCAGACATTAGTCTCCAGCAGACTCGTCTTCCCGCCTTCCGGCGCAGAATTGACGCGTTTGGCCAAGGTACCGTATGGGGGCGGGCGGCCTTCAACCAGCGCATCAAGTAATGCAGCCGTCCGCGTCGCATCCAGGTCCTCGTAGTAATCGTCGTTGACCTGCAGAATCGGCGCGTTGACGCAAGCTCCGAGACATTCCACCTCCAGAAGGGTGAACAGGCCTTTTTCACTGGTTTCGCCGAACTCCAGCCCGGTCTTTTCCCGACAAACCCGGACGACTTCATCGGAACCACGCAGCCAACATGGTGTTGTCGTGCAGACATGCAAACGGTATTTGCCTACTGGCTCACGGTAATACATCGTGTAGAAGCTGGCAACTTCCCAGACGCGGATGGACGGCAAATCGAGGAAATTCGCAACATATTCGATCACGGCAGGGGACGTCCAGCCGAGTTGCCGCTGCGCCAAGTCTAGCAATGGCATAACAGCACTTTGTTGACGGCCTTCAGGATACTTAGCAACCACGGCCTTCGCAGCCTTCAAATTGTCGGCTGTGAAGGTGAAGCTCTCACCTTCTTCCGCGTGTCCGTTCATCGATCAACCTCTCCGAACACGATGTCCATAGCGCCCAGAATTGCAACGCTGTCAGCAAGCATATGACCGCGCGATAAGAAGTCTATGGCTGCCAGATGCGCGAAACCGGGCGCCCGGATCTTGCACCGATAGGGCCTGTTCGTGCCGTCCGACACCAAGTAGACGCCGAACTCGCCCTTGGGTGCCTCTACTGCCGTGTAGGTCTCGCCAACCGGTACCCGATAGCCCTCGGTATAAAGCTTGAAATGATGAATCAATGCCTCCATCGACTGTTTCATTTCGTTGCGTTTCGGCGGAGCGATCTTGTTGTTCTCCGCAACCACGGGGCCACCGGGCATATCCCCTACGCACTGGCCGATAATGCGCAAGGACTGGCGTATCTCTTCCACACGGACAAGATAGCGATCGTAGCAATCGCCGTTTTTGCCGATCGGGATGTCGAAATCGAGCCGGTCATAGACATCGTAAGGCTGCGCCTTGCGCAAATCCCACGCAACGCCGGACGCGCGCAGCATCGGTCCAGAAAACCCCCAGTCAAGCGCATCGTCCGCCGACACGCAGCCTATATCCACCGTGCGTTGCTTGAAGATACGGTTCTCGTTGAGCAATGTTTCCATGTCAGTGATGAATTTCGGGAAGGCGGTAGCCCATTCCATAATGTCATCAAGCATACCCTCCGGAAGGTCCTGATGGACCCCGCCCGGCCGGAAATAGGCAGCATGTAGGCGTGCCCCACTTGCCCGTTCGTAGAACTCCATCAGTAGTTCGCGTTGTTCAAAGCCCCAAAGCATCGGCGTCATCGCGCCGACATCCATCGCGAAGGCGGTAAGGTTCAACAAGTGATTCAGGATACGGGATATTTCGGAGAACAGAACCCGGATATATTGGCCGCGCTCCGGGACTTCTATGCCGAGCAGCTTCTCGGTCGCCAGCGCAAAGGCATGCTCTTGATTCATTGGCGCAACATAATCCAGCCGATCAAAATAAGGGACCGCCTGAAGATAGGTCTTGTGTTCGATCAGTTTCTCGGTACCGCGATGCAGCAGGCCGATATGGGGATCGATACGGTCCACGACCTCGCCATCGAGCTCCATAACCATGCGCAGTACGCCATGCGCTGCAGGATGCTGGGGTCCAAAGTTCAACGTGTAATTTCTGATCTGGGCTTCGGCCATCAGACGCCCTCGGCCTTCTCATCGCCTGGCAATGGGCCTTCCCAAGGACTGAGATAGTCAAAGGACCGAAATTCCTGCGTCAGGGAGACAGGCTCATAGACCACACGCTTCTGTTCATCGTCGTAACGAACCTCAAGATACCCGGTGAGCGGAAAATCCTTTCGCATCGGATGGCCCTCGAAGCCGTAGTCGGTCAGCAGGCGACGAAGGTCCGGATGGTCCGAAAAAAAGATACCATAAAGGTCCCACGCTTCACGTTCGGGCCAGATCGCCGAGCTAAATAGCCCCGTCACTGAAGGTACCGGTGTATCCTCGTCTGTGGCCGTCTTGATTCGAATACGCAGATTATGACTATGACTCAACAAGTTATATATAATCTCGAAACGCTCTCGACGCTCCGGATAATCAACGCCACAGAGGTCTACAAGGCACTTGAAACGACAGTTTACATCATCGCGCAAGAAGGCCAACACCTCAAGCAACGAGTCCCCGCCGACACGAAATACCAATTCCAGCCCCGCATATTCGCGAGCTGCTTTCGCGCCAAGCGCCGCCTCAACATGCTCAATGAGGTCTTTTAGAGCTTCCTGCATTTGTCGGTCCGGTTCAGCGCGTTATTGTGCCAGTGCGTTGAATCTTCTTTTGCAGCAACAGCACGCCGTATAGCAACGCCTCGGCAGTCGGCGGACATCCCGGTACATACACATCGACCGGCACGATACGGTCACACCCCCGGACTACTGAATAGGAATAGTGGTAGTAGCCGCCACCATTGGCGCAGGAGCCCATGGAAATCACCCAACGCGGTTCAGCCATCTGATCGTAAACCTTGCGGAGAGCTGGCGCCATCTTGTTGGTGAGCGTACCCGCCACAATCATGACATCGGATTGCCGCGGGCTCGGACGGAATACAACACCAAAACGGTCCAGGTCGTAACGCGAACAGGCAGTATGCATCATTTCCACCGCACAGCAGGCGAGCCCAAAGGTCATGGGCCAGAGCGACCCTGAGCGAGCCCAGTTCACCAGCTTGTCGAACTGGGCAACAACATAGCCGCGATCCTGAAGCTCGTCGTTTACCCCGCGCAACAGGGTGTTCTGTTCCGCTCCTGGCCCCAGCCCAAGTCCACCGGTTACTCCCATTCAAGCGCTCCCTTGCGCCACTCATAGATAAAACCGACCGTGAGCACACCCAAGAAAATCATCATCGACCAGAATCCCAGCATCCCGATGCCGCCCAGCGAAATCGCCCAAGGAAACAGGAATGCGACTTCGAGATCAAAGATGATGAAGAGGATCGCTACCAGATAGAACCGGACATCGAACCGCCCTCGAGTATCAGTGAACGCATCAAATCCGCACTCATAGGTGGAAAGCTTTTCTGTGTCGGGCTTTTGCCGCGCGATGATCATCGAAGCGACAACAGCACTCAATGCCAGCACCCCGGCAACAGCCGTGAAGATCAGTATCGGTACATATTCGGCAAGAAACGCATTCATCGCCCTGGGCCCGCCTCCTTGTTCTCGAAACCCGACCCAAACGCATCATAGAGGGTCGGGCTCATGCTCGCAAAGCCTCGCAGGTGTTATCCGATCGTGCAGCCAATAGCGAATATAAGTGGCGGGAGTGACGGGACTCGAACCCGCGGCCTCTGGCGTGACAGGCCAGCGCTCTAACCGACTGAGCTACACCCCCACAGGCGCAACGGCGATCGTCTAACCGAGACCCGCTGCGTGGTCAAGGATACAACTGATGCCACTCGCCCATATTTTATATGCCCCCCTCGGACTCTGGATCGATCAGGGGCACCTGGAGCACCTCCACTTGCTGAAGAGACTATAGCGTATGGGTGCGCCTGTTGGTCACAGGCATTTGGGTGGATATTAGACACAAAGGCTCGGGCCAGGGAAAGCGCGCAGCATTGTTCCCACTCAGTCAGCACCGAGAGGAGCCCTGTCGCTAAGGCGAAGCAACACCTCTTGATCTATCTTGTCGGGGTAGCAGAGTAGGAAATTCATGAATGGTGGGCCGATCAAACTCACGGCAAACTGAATCCAAAACGTGCTGTGAATTTAATGTAACCCACCGCCCTGCTAGACTACGTCGTGGTTGAATACCACAGGCGACGGGTGCAAGTCTGGCATGGCGCTGACATGGCGCTGGTAAGCGGTTGATTTATT
>JAPORR010000169.1 GCA_026710105.1 Alphaproteobacteria bacterium | reverse complement strand
GACCGCGATTCCACTGCCGGACCTGATGGCGCGTCTCGAGGCGCTTGCGTGAATCCGGCTGGTCAGCGCGCCTCGGTGCGGACCCGCCCCGCAAACTTCATCGAGTAGGGGCCGGCTTCTCTTGCTGGTGGCGTTGGCCTTGGACTGCACGTCATCGCATAGTCGTGGCGGTCGAGCATGCTGGCAATCAGGTAGTGTCTTAGTTCGACTCTTGTGCTCCCTGGAAAGCCTGCGCATACAGACCGGAGAAACCCAGTGGAATCCCGAAGTGAGACACTACCGTCGCTAGAAGTGCCTTCGTCATTCTCCGTTCTCTATGATGCTGCGCGCTAGCTCCGGCAGTGTGACGAGATCGATTCGGCTACTGGTTACATCCTCGATGAGAAGATCAGGGCTTAGATAGGGATGGAATTTTTCGGTCATGAAATTCCCCTGGATCGACAACACACTGTCCGCGGAAATCGGATCTGAACGGGCGATTTCCATTAGGGCGACTTCCACGGGCCCAGCATCATCCTTGCAATCGATGTTGAGGAATCCGTCATAAGTCTCAGCTTTGTATCCCATGGCTTGGAGCGCCAAGGCGAGCGTCGAGGTCTTGACCGTACCTCTCCATGTGGCGATCAGGCAGCTTCGCTTACCGAGATCGCAGATGGGCTTCCTGACGATATCCAGTCTCCGAAATTCGGCGCGCGCATCCTCCAGAAGACGCGCCGCACTTTCGTCAATATAGATAGGAAGATCTGCACCCGAAAGCACATCTCTCATTTTCTCCATGACCCTGTCGTGGATCAGGCCGCTGTCACCGCCGAAATTTGGCGGCCGTCCCACTTGGTCGGCAGTCACCTCGATCACTTTGTCCTTGTCGTGTATTTCGGTGATACGCCAGCGTCTCCCGGAGAAGATGATCGTCATGTTGGGCGTCAGAATCATTATAACGGGAAGCGTCCCCAGTGGTTTACCGTCGGCGATGATCCGGTATTCCTCGGGCGTTTGGAATACCGCGTAGAAGCTGTAGTGCTCGATCAGCCGCTCACCCTGCCGGCCGAGAAGCAGGGCGCCGTCAGGCGCCTGCTCGATCAGCGCCACATCGGGCTTACCGAGTTGCTTGAGAAGGCGCGCAAAAAGGCGGGGGGAGACGCGCCGGAATGGCCCATGCTCACAAAGCGTTGCGTAGAGGCGCTTCGCGCTCACACCCCCGTGCTCAGTGATCACGGAGAGGATCTGGTGGGTGAGCGTCGAAAGACGAAGCGCCTGCGGGACAGGAGGTTCGCACCATCCCTCGATCAGCAGTTCGACCATAGCGATCGAGCGGACGAGACCCAGATGCAGGCGATCCAGCGGATGTGCATCGGTCCCAGGCTCTGTCTCTATCGCGTACATGCGTAACACAGCCGATTGGCCGGTACGTCGCCCTGATCGACCGAGTCTTTGCCGGAGCGACGCGACGGAGAATGGAGCACCGATCTGTGCCACGCAGGCGATGTCGCCGATATCGATACCAAGCTCCAGGGTCGAGGTGCAGACGGCGGTCGTCGCTGGATGCGTCTTCAAGCGCTTTTCGAGATCCATCCGGTGTTCGCGGGACAAGCTGGCGTGGTGCGGAAAGAACTCGACCGGTAGACACGCCTCTTCCGACATTTGGCGCAGAGCATCCGCATACCATTCAACATTCTGGCGCGCTCCGGCAAAGATCAAGTTCCGACTGCCGCGTAGCCTGGAGAAAACGTGGCTGGCTATCGCGCGTTCTGCCGCCGTTTCATCCTCATCATCTTCATTGCTTTTGCTTTCGCTTCGGTCGCGCCGTCGAAGATAGCCGCGGATCTGAACCTTCAACTCCTGGTTGTCCGATTCGCTCTTGAGCAAAGTCACCGTCTCGGGCGCTTCGGGTCGAAGATATTCCCTTGCCAACACCATTTCGCCTAGTGTCGCGGACAGCCCGATCCGACGAATCCGGTGACCAACTGCCAGCTCCATCCGTGTCAGGAGCGATCGCAAGTGAACACCACGCTCGGTGTCGAGCAGCGCGTGCAGCTCGTCGATGACGACCGCACGGGTGCTCTTGAACAACGTCGGAATCTCCAGTCCGCGCAACACGAAGAGCGCCTCGAGTGATTCCGGTGTGATTAACAGCACACCACGCGGGTTCTTGCGGGCGCGGGCCTTCACTCCTTGGGATATGTCGCCATGCCATGGATGGACTGGCAATTCGGCTCTGTCGCACAAGTCTTCCAGACGCTCGAACTGGTCATTGATGAGTGCTCGGAGAGGGCCCACGTAAACAAGGTCGAAGCCGCTCTCACCTGGATGTTCCAGAATTAGGGAAATCAACGGCAGGAAAGCGGCCTCGGTCTTTCCGCCGGCGGTGGCTGCCGCGATGATCACGTCCTCGTCGCCGTTCAGCAGGGTCGGAATCGAGCGCTCCTGGATGTCGCGCAGCTTGTTCCAGCCTTTGTTCCATATCCAGCGACGGACAGGATCCGCGAGTCGGTCAAACCCCGTCGATCGCTCAGATCCTGAATGACGCAAGTTCATCATCTGCTCCGTCATCAGGAACTTCACTCATGTCGTCTCCGCGATCTTCGGCAACCTCGGCCGTTCCGATCAGTCCATGCCAGTCCGCGCCCGGATTTTGCTCCAGCACTGAAAGCATATTCACGAATGCGGTGACCGTGTTGCGAGGTGTTCGGAAATAGGCATCTCCGATGCGGTTGGAGCAATGGGCCATGAAGGTGGTGAGCGCATCATCCGGTAAGGTGGCATTTTCACCCTGAATCACGCGACGGAGATTGGCGAGCAGGATGAACATGTCTTCTGGCGCAAGATTGGCCAGCCGAATTACCGGACCCGACAAATCGACGAGTCCGTTCCTCGCGAAGGAATTCTCGGCTAGCCGAGACTGGAGTGCCTCGTAGCTGTAGAGGCCGCGGCGCGTGTCCATCAGGAATTCGGGCGTTCCGCCCAATATGAACCCGAGATGGTGGGCGCTGCCTTGCAGCACATCGTTGAGGATGCGCAGAATCTGCTCGTAGTTCGCGTTCCGGGCCTGCGAGGAGTTCAGCTTGTAGAGATTGACCAGTTCATCCAGCGATACCATTAGCCCCTGATAGCCGGCTTCGCGTACGAACAATGCCAGCAGCTTCAATTGGTCGTAGGCATTGGCATCATCAATGATCATGCGGACGCCGAGCGCTTTGCGGGCGTCCGTCCGGGTCGCATACTCGGCCCTCAACCATCGGAGCGCAGCGGATTTGAGTTCCTCGTCACCGGTCTCAAATCCTTCCCAGTATCGGGTGACGACGGTAGCGAAGTCGTAACCCCCGGTCAGTTCCTCCAGATGAACGAGCTTCTCGCGCATCACCTCGCCAGGCTCCCGGTCACCAATCTCCGCTGCACGCACGGCTTGGCTGGCGAACCGTTCGACGATCGACGCAATTGCGCTGCCCTCTGGTTTGGTGCGGGTCGATGCGTTGCGAGTCATCTCTGCGTAAAGCGATCGTGCTTGTCCCCCGGTCGCATGGAGGCGCCGGTCCGGTGCCATGTCCGCCGACAGGACTACCATTCCTTTCTCGAGTGCGATCAAACGAATCAGGTTCAGAAAGAAAGTCTTACCTGAGCCGTACTCACCGATCACGAATCGGATCGCCGCGCCCCCCTCGCCGATACGTTCGATATCGCGGATCAGTTCTTCGATCTCCCGAACGCGGCCGACCTGAATGTGCCGCAACCCCAGCCTGGGCACTACACCTGCCCGAAGTGCCTGAATGATGGTGTCACGTTCGCGGCGTTTGATTTTTGGAGTCTGCATTGATGGTTCCTCAGTTCCTGAGTTCGGCCGCGACATCCGGATTGAGTTCGTAGCCTTCGTATTCTTCGATCAATACATCGTCGAAGCGCTCGAAAGACCACTCGTTCAAGGTTTCGAGAGCTCCAGCCTGCATCAGCCGGAACTGACCTGCCAAGACCGCGAATTCCGTCTTGTCCCATTGCATTCGCGTCAACAATTCACCCAGGAAAGCGGCGTGTCGCGCGTCCAATCCCTGGAAGCGCCCGCCGATGTTTTCCTGTGTCTCCTCCAGATCCTCGTCAGGGTCATCGTCAGGGAAGATTTTTCCCAGAACGGAGGATACGTGCGCCGTGTCGGCCATAAGCGAGGCGATGCGCCCGGGGTCGAGGACCACCTTGCCCTCACGCTCCGGCGGTGGAGGGATCGCGAAGCCTTGCTCCTGCTCACCAGCCTTCCGGACGGTAACCGGCTCGCCTCTGGCCGTGAGTGCGTGAAGGTCGGAATAGACGCCATCTGTCGTCAGACCGATTGTCTTGTAGAGTCTCTCGATCGCCTTGATCTCTCCCGGGTCGACGACGCCGTCCGCCGCTGCCATGGCAAGCGCGACCTGACCGAGTTCATGACGGACGGTTTCCGGAGTATCTTTCAAACGGCGCCGGAACAGAGCCGCATCGGGTGGGATCGCCAGCATCCACTGAAGATTTGCAAGGAGGCGGGCGCGCTCGGCCTCGGGTAGCTCCGCGGTGTCGATTCGGGATTTCAGCGCACTGCGCTCCTTCGCAGCGATCGTGCCGTCTGCATGGGCGATAAAGCTTCCCATTGCGATGGCGATGAGGATGTTCTTGTATTTATCGCTGACCTCCTCAAGCGCCGTAATACCCTCGGGTAACCGGAAGAGAACCACGGGCTCCCCGAGTTTCGGGCTGCGCAACGCGAAACGTGGGTCAGGCGCCATGCCGATCGACAGACGTGCCAATGCATCGGCTGCCCCGGTTAGCTGACGCTTGCCAATTTTCTCGGGCGGTGCGCCCTCGAGCCGTTCGATGACCTGCTCCACCGGCGAAAGACCGCCTACTTCGATGATCTCCTCCGCCCATCGGTGCAGACTTTCCATCGCGGCGTTCGGGAACAGGGGCCAGAGGCGCTCCGGCAAGAGCGCGTGCGCCTCGATTGTATCGCGACCCTCCGGATTGCGCCCGAGAAATCGGCTGTATTTGTCGAGTGCATCGGTAGCTTCTTCGACGAGTTCTTTCGCGATGGCGAGTGGTCTGGATATGCCCGAGATGTCCGGAATGTCACCGAGGAAGGGTCCGAGATCGGCTTCGAATGCCCTCGACGCGGAGACGTAGCGGGCGCTAAGGAGTCGCTTGGGCGTTCGCATCTTCAGCCCTTTCGGAAATTGTTCATCGAAAAGCAACGTGAACAGCGTCCTGAATTCGGGAAATGCGCGCGTTGCCGCTGTCCGGAGCCAGTGTTCCGGATGGGCGGTATACCAGCCGAGGAGCCAATTGGCGCTCAGCGGTAACTTCTCCTTTGCCATTCGACCAATTGCGATACGCAGGCCGAGTGGTAGCTCATAGCCGCTTCTCTCGAAGCGAGGTTCGGCGTCGCCGGCAGGCTCCAGGACAACCTGCGCGGCGTCTAGAAAGGCTCCCAGATACTGCCGAACCGAGTGATTTCCGCCGTAGACATCGAGCAACCTTTCGGTCTCGGCGACGAGGAGGCGTTTCTCCTCTTCGTCCGGAGTATCCACGAAGAAACGCCGTTCGAGTCCGTAGAAATAGAGAAAGACGTACCCTGGGCCGATTCGCCTGTCTGCCCGATCTCCCGCCAGCCAGTCGAGATAGGTCGCCCGTGCTCGCGAATCGATAGCTCCGTAGCTTGGCCAATAGGAGATACCCAAGCCGGAAAAGTCGGAACCGAATTTTGCAACAGAAAGACTTGGATCGATGAACGAACATCCTTCTCGTTTCCAGCTCTCCTGGCGCGGTTCCGCGCCAAGGTAGATCATTCCGCCAATCTTGCGCCCTGCTACGGTCGCCATGTCACTTGGCTGGATCCATCGCGCCGTGCTCTTCCGAGTCGTACGGGTTCGTCTGACGGATCCTTCTATTTTGCTTGGGGAAACGATCCTTCCTGACTTCCGTTCGGAGATGTGTTGATACTGGATCGGATTCTCGTGGTCATGAACAGAATGGGGCGGAACAGATTTTCGTGCTGACTTTCTCTTCTGGGATCCTCGTCGAACGAATCGGAACAGTCCGTAAGTCGCTATGACAAAGGGGATCGATAACCATAAAGATTCGTTTTGAGGATTGTCTGAGGTGGATACACCTGCTGTGATGATCCCTATTGCGAAAAGGCAGGAAGACACAAAGAATGCAAGTACTGCACGTTTGCGGCTCACGAAGCCGATCGCTTTGATTGGATAGATGACATTGATGATCGAAATGATCGCGCCGACGAAAGCGATCAGCACGAGTACGACTGCAAGTGTCTGCATTGAATCAAATTTCCTGACTCTGCTGCTTTTGTGAAAAGTGCCCGGTCAGACCGTCCGGGCGCTTCCGGGAGGCACCATCTTGTCGCAAGCAGCCTCGTGCCGATCAGTGCTGATCCCGTGCGCGCATCGTAGCGTCACATGCCCTGCAACAGCAGCGGTCACTATACCTTCAGACATGCGCTCACGCTGCATGAAACGATGATCTGCCGTATTTTGACGTATCGTGACGATACCGGGGACAAGCGGTGATTGCCCTCCCGCCATCGAGGATGCGACGACATGAAGC
>JAPORR010000036.1 GCA_026710105.1 Alphaproteobacteria bacterium | reverse complement strand
GCTCTACCACTGCCCGATCCCCTCCTTCCGGACCTACCTGATCCAGAACGGCGGGGAGCCGCGATGCTGACGGTGACGATGGGTGACAGACAATGGTATTAAGCCCAGGCGCTCAAGCGAGCGTGGTTTCAAAGAGCGCCAGCATCCGGCTCCAGGCCCGCTCCGCCTGCGCTTCGTTGTAGACGGCGGAATCCGGCGGGCACCAGCCATGCAATGTGCCGGCATAGACTTCGATCTCCGCCGGCAGGCCAGCCGCATCGAAGGCCCGGCGCAGCACGGTCTTGGATTCCGGGTCCTTTTCGTCATCGTTCTCAGCGATGGCGAATAGGTAATGCGCGCGCAAGGCGCCGACAAGCAGGTGGGGGCTGTCAGGTTTGTCGGTTACGAGCCTACCGCCGTGGAAGGAGGCACCAGCACCGATCCGCTCGGGGAAGGCCGCCGCAGTCCGCATGGTCATGGCGCCGCCCATGCAATATCCCGTCGTCCCCATCTTGCGGTCCTCGGCCACCGCGTCCCGGCCGTCGAGAAAGCCGACAAAGGCCCTGGCGTCCGCCACTGTCTTCTCGGGGGTGAGTGAGCGCATCAGGGGGAAGACCTTCTGGCGCGTGGCCTCATCCCGGAAGGAGGCGCCTTCCGGCAGGATCGGCGCGCGCTCGGTCCGGTAATAGGGGTTGACGACCAGCACGGCATAGCCTGATTCGGCCAGCCGGCGCGCCACCTGCTTGAAAGCGGGCCTGAGGCCGAGCGCATCCGGCCAAACCAGCACGCCGGGATAGGCACCATTCGCGGGATGCACGAAATGGCAGTCAGCCACGCC
This sequence comes from Alphaproteobacteria bacterium, assembly GCA_026710105.1. GTDB lineage: Bacteria > Pseudomonadota > Alphaproteobacteria > Bin95 > Bin95 > Bin95. The sequence continues at coordinate 38,601 of JAPORR010000036.1, read as the reverse complement.
GGCGGGAGTCGGCATCTCGATATCCGCGGCCGTCACCGCCAGCGCATTCGCGGCCCGAGGTAGCAGCATGGCCATCCCGGCCCCGACCGACAGGGCGCCGAACTCCCGCCGGGTCATCCCACCCGACCGGCGTAAACGGTCCTCCTCATCACGAATCATTTCTTCATCGTACATCACTATCTCCTGTTTTCCCGTGACCGGGCCTGCCTGGCGAGATCCTCGACATGGCGCTCCAGCCGGAACACATGGTCGTCCTTGATCCCAAAGCGCCTGAGCGCACCTGCAAGCTGCCTCATATAGTCGATATTCGTGCCGCTCAAACCTTCCGAGCGCAGGATTTGCCGGGCTATCTCAGGGAATGGCGCGGGGCCGAGCCAAGCGCTGTTGCCGACCGGTGCCACATAGACCGCCCCGTCGGCGGCCCCAATGGCTGTCCCATCGGACGCACCGCCGCGAAACGTCAGTCTGACGGTCTCGCGCTGGTAACCGTTCTTCTCGCGGTCGTCGAGTTCGTCCCATGTCTCGCATATCGCTGCCACCTCGACGAAGTAGGCCATGCCGCCGCAGGAAACACCAGTCCCGGGCACTATCGTCACCACCCGGCCGGGCGCGTGCGGCAGCCCGCGATGGTCATGCGATCCCTGCCAGAAGCGACGCGTCCAACCCTGCGCATACGCGACCCGCTGCTCGCGGAACGGGATATCCGGACGCCAGATGAGAGAGCCGTAACCAAATACCCACACGCCGTCCCCCCGCCTGTTCATGCGCACTCCTTAGGTGGTTACCCCGAGCGGGGCTCCCTTATTTGCCGAACGCCCGGCCCGCCGCGATAAGCGCTGCCTCCCGGCCCGGGCCCGCAATCGCCTGTAGGCCGAAGGGCATGCCGTTCGCCATGCGGCCGCAGGGAAAGGCAAGCGCAGGCAGGCTAGTGAGATTGGCAAAGGCCAGCAATTCGGCCTGGCCGGCTGGCACTTTACGCGAACGCGGGAAGGGGCCGCAGGGTGCAACCGGCGCGATGATAACGGCATCGCCGATGCGCGCGGCTGCGTCTTCCCGGATGCGCCGGATGACCTCGCGCGCGGCGGCGAGCCGTTTCGGGGCGAGCGAAGCGCCATAGTCCAAGTAGCCGCGTAATTCGTTCGAGGCCCCCTCCGGCATGCCGAGCGCCGCAAAGGCTTCCGCCTCGATCACCAACAGTCCGGCCCGGCGCGCCGTCGAGGGGTCGTAATCCGGCCAGTCCAGCACTGGCAGGTCGAGTGCAGGCATGGCTTCGGCTACATCCGGCTCGAGCACCACATGATCGAACGCGGCCAACCGCACGGGGTGCCAGCTCCCCTCAGGCTCCGCCGGACGTCCCGCCATGACCTCAAACAGTGTCAATATATCCTCAGCCGACCGCGTAAGCGGCCCGACATGATCAAGGCTCGGCGCAAGCGGCGTGACGCCTTCCAGCGGCACCGCGCCCTGTGTTGGTTTCAGGCCGAAACAACCGCAATAGGCCGCCGGCAGGCGCACGGAGCCCATGGTATCGGTGCCGAGCGCGGCAGCGGCGAGTCCGCCCGCCACGGCGGCGCCGGAACCGCCGCTCGACCCGCCTGCCGTCCAACCCTCGCGGTACGGATTGTGGGTCATACCCCAATGGGGATTGAAGGTGGTGGTGCCGAAGGCCGCTTCATGCAGATTGGTCTTGCCGAGCAGCACTGCGCCCGCTTGCCGGAGTCGCGCAATGACGGGCGCATCTGTCCCGGCGACCTTGCCTCCCGGCAAACCATTCGCGGTGACGGCGCCGGCCATATCGATATTGTCCTTGACCGCGATAGGCGCGCCGTCGAGGGCAGAGGCCGGGCGGCCTGCCCGCCAGCGCGCCGCAGAGGCCGCCGCAGCCTGGCGCGCGATCTCCGCCGTCACCGCAACATAGGCATTGAGACGAGGGTTCTCCCGTTCGATCCGGTCCAGACAAGCCTCCACAACGGCCACGGGGTCGAGCTTGCCGGCGGCATAGCCCTCGCAGAGCGCGGACAGAGACATCTCTGGTGTCATTGCACGGCCTCGCGGCTTTGTTGCCGGCGACCGTGCCACAGGACCAGGACGGCGGCCAGCGCATGCAGTCCGGTGAGACCTAGCAGTGGCCAGGCATAAGCACCAGTCGCATCGAAGAGCCAGCCGCTGGCCACGGTCGCAAGACCCGCCATGACGAACATGCTCGCCGCTGTGACGCCATATGCGGTGCCGTAACCATGCTGGCCGAAGCTGTCCACCAGTAGCAGCGGCGGCAGCATCACGATGCAACCGATGACGAAACCGGCTATGGCGGAAGCGGCAAACAGCAAGGCGGGCGGCCCCTCGGCCAGCAGGAGTAGCAGCCCGAATGCCTGGATCAGATAGCAGCCAGCGGCCATGACCGGCAGTGAAAACCGTTTGCTCAAGGCGCCGAGCGCGAACCGGCCCGCCGCCGCGCTCAATGCAGCGACGCTGACAGCGAAGGCCGCCCCAGAAAGCCCCAGAGCACCCTGCAGAAGCGGTATCTGGTGCATCAGGAAACCGACCTGTGCGCCGAGTGACAGGCTACAGGCCGATACAATGAACCAGAACCGGGACTCGCGCAGGAACTGGGCCGGTCGCGGCTTGTCCCTCACCCCGGTGGGCGAGGCCGCGCCCAGCTCTCTCGCGGCTTCTTGGTGTCCAGGAGTCCGGACGATGAAGAGCGCGACCGGCAGCACGGAGAGGATGAGGGCAGCCCCGATCCCTGTCATAGCGGACCCAAACCCGTACCGGATGGAGAGCCATGCCATCAGGGGCGGCATCACCGCCCCGCCGGCGCTAGCCCCGGTCAACGCAATGCCGAGAGCGAGGCCAAGGCGGCGCTTGAACCACGGCACTAGCGCGGCGCTGATCGCCATGGTCGCCAGACCGGGATAAGCGCTGCCCATGAGCGCAAAGACTGCGAAAAACTGCCATCGCGCCCCGCCGAACCCGGCCTCTAAGGCAGCCAGCGCAACGCATCCTGCCGCCATTGCAAGCGCGCCGTAAACCACCACCGGGCGCGCGCCGAACCGGTCAGTGACCCGACCCAATACGAGGCTGGCGGCCACATTTGTCAGCCAAAACCCCGCGACGAGACTCGACACCATGGAAACTGGCCAGCCGGTCACACGGCCCAGAACGATCATATAGAAGCCATGACCGTAAAACCCCACGCCCCAAGCGTAGAACGCCATGACAAACCCGCCCGCTGCCACCCACCAGCCGCGATACATGCTGCGGCTGGCTTCGTCGGGCGGTGTTGGAGGCGGGTCAGGAGGCAAGCTGGAAGTTCGGCTTCGCACTAAAACACTCAGCGTTCATCGACGAGCCTGACCGGTTTCTGTCGTTCGTTGATTTGCGTGAGTGCGGCCGTTCCGCCGGGCGCGACGAGTTCGACCATGACCTGGACGCCGAGCCCTCGCTTCAGCCGTTCGGCTAGGTTCTCCGCCAGCCGTGCGCTCCGCTCGCGCGCTTCCGCGATGACCGCCATGTCCTCGCGACCTTTGTCCGTGAAGACCCGACAGACATATTCGCCTGTAAGCGCTTCGAACTCGTCGAGAAAGGTGCCGATTGCCGTCGGATAGACATTGATGCCGCGCAGTTTGACCATATTGTCCGATCGGCCTTCGAACCCCGACATGCGGCGAAAATTAATGCCGGAACCGGGGTCCGGCGGCGATAACGTCGTCAGGTCCTTGGTGTCGAAGCGGACGATCGGGTAGATGCCGGTCTTGAAGAGAACGGTCGCACAGAGATTGCCAGCATCGCCGTCCTCGACCGGGGTGCCTGTTTCCGGGTCGAGCGCTTCCACAACATGCGCATCCTCGAAAACATGCAGCCCGCTCCGGCTCGGGCTTTCGGCAGCGATGACACCAGTATCGCCGACCCCGTACCAGTCATAAACCGCGGCGCCGCCCCAGGCGTCTGAGACCGCCTGCCGGTCACCGCTGCCAAAATGACCGAGTACTAGGCGGAGCGGGATCTTCAGGCCTTTCTTGCCAGCGATCTCAGCAAGGCGGCGCACATAGTCGACGAAGCCGACCAGCACCGTCACGCCGAACCGTGCCATCGCCTCGACCTGTTGCTCGGACGGCATGTCGCGCCCGGTCCCGGCTGGCACCAACAAGGCGTCGGTGAAGTGTGTCACGGCCTCGCGGACATAATGGCCGCCATTGACCGTGCCGAAGCCATAGACGGAATGAATGATATCGTCGTCCTCAAGCCCCATCAGCCGGTAGGCACGAGCCAGAAGCAGATTCTGGATTTCCCGGTCTTCGGCTCCGTAGAATAAGGGTTGCGGCATGCCGGTCGTACCGGAGGTCGTGTGGAACACGGCGAAGGGATGTGCAGCATCGCGCCCGTGGAAGTTCCCGAAAGGTGGAGCCCCGGCCACACTCGCCATCAGATCGTCCTTGGAGATGGGCGGGATCAACGCCAGGTCGTCAAGGCTGGAAATATCGCCTGGCTCCAGGCCTGCAGCGCCCCAGCGCTCCTGGTAGAATGGTATCTGCCAGGCCCGCGCCATGACGCGGGCGAAACGGTACTCCTGGAGCGCCCGCAGTGCATCGCGGGAGAGCGCTGCAGGCCCTTCGAGAAAGGCCACGCCCATCGGGTAGTCCCGGAGAATAGCCTCTACATTGAGCCGGCTGAAAAGGCCGCTCACGGCAGGCAGTCCGCGATGTCGCGCCTCAGCGCCACCCAGACGCCTTCATGCGCCTGGATATGGTCGAGGAAGCGTTCGAAGTAGCCGATCCGCCCGGGACGCCCGATGATCCGCAAATGCAGGCCAAGACTCATCATTTTCGGCGCGCCTTCCATGCCTTCCTTGTAAAGCCTGTCGAAACTCTCGCGCGCATAGTCGAGCCAGTGCGCTGGCGTATAGGCGGGATCAGTCCACATCTTCATGTCATTAGTGTCGATCGCATAGGGCACGACCGCAATCCGCCCGCCCGGTTCCTCATGCCGGAATGGGAGGTCGTCGGAATAGTCGTCCATATGGTAGGTAAAACCTTCTTCGATCAGCAGCCGCCTCGTGTTGGGGGTCAACAGATAGCGCGAGAGCCAGCCGATTGGCCGCGTGCCGGTCGTCCGCTCTATCGACGCGGCGGCGTCTTGGATGAAGGCTCTCTCTTGCGCCTCATCCATACGGAACTGATGAATCCAGCGGTGCCCGTGCGCGCAGACCTCATGGCCGCCCGCCACAATCTGCGTCGCTAGCGTCGAGGCGCGTTCCAGCGCCACCGCGGCAGCGGTAAAGGTCGCCTTCAGCCTGCGCTCCTCCAGCAGTCGCATGACCCTCGGTGCGCCTGCCTTGATGCCGTAAGCGTAGTTGCTTTCATTACCGTAATTGCGGATCGCCCGCCTCGGGCTGGCACTGAGCTCGTCCACGGGCTCGGGCCAAGGGTCGCCGTCATCGATGCGAGCTTCCGCGCCTTCCTCGACATTCACCACCAGGGAGAGGGCAATCCGTGCCCCGCCGGGCCAGGGCGCACGGCGCCAGTCGCTGTCGTTCATCCCTGTTGCTTCCACGCCGCCCTCGCTTCGCGCGCCGCCCGTGCTAGGGTTCCACAGTGCGATACTCGTCCAGCATAGAATAAATCGTCCCCGATGGCCGAATCCCCCCTCAGGAAGCGACGCAACCGCTATGTTTATCTGTTGTTGGTGCTGCCGGTGACGCTGGTCGCCGCGGGTGTCAATGAGGCAATCCACTGGTGGCACAATGTCTATGAGCCAAATGCGCGGGTCGCCGCGGATTTGGCTCTGCTCTCTTCGAGAGTCAATGCCCGCATCGCCGCGATCCGGGTTCGGAAGGGGGATATCGTCGAAAAGGGAGCGGCACTTGCCGACATGGACGATACCGTCGCTGCCCTCAACCTCCGCGCACTCCAGGCTGGGCTGGAGAAACAGAAGGCGCAGCGCGGCCAGGTGGAAGCGGAGCTGGCACTCTTCAAGTCCGAACTGGCTGGCAAGATCGCGACCGTAGAGGTAACCGTCCGCTTGCTGCGCCTGGAACTCGCGACGCTGGAACGCCGCAAGCAGATCGCAGAGGACAATCTTGAGCGAAACAGGCGGCCCGGCCGCAATGTCGTGCCGCAAGGTCGGATCGACGAGGCTCGTGGCGTATTGCTGGAAGTGGAAAGTAGGCTACGCGATGTCCAGACCCGCATCGCCATCAATCTGGGGAGAGCCGAAGAACTTACTGACACGGCTTGGCGGGAACAGCTGTTCCGAACCCGGCTTGCGGTCATCGACCGGGATATCGACAAGACCGCGATCGAAGTTGAACAGGCGCACCGCCGATTGGAGGAGATGCATATCCGCGCGCCGGGCCGCGCCGTGATCAATGAGATACATGTCAATCCGGGCGCTTATGTAGAAGAGGGTACCCCGGTATTCCTGATCCACGACCCCGACCGGGTCTGGATTGAGGCCGATATCGATGAGGCCGACATACGTCATATCCGGCCGGGTCAGATGGTCACCGTCGATTTCGAAGCCTGGCCGGACGAGACGCTGGAGGGACGCGTTAGAGCGGTCGGGCACACCACTGTGGGTGGAAGCGAGCAGAACGGCGATGGCGCGCGTAGGATCCCGGTGTTCATCGACATGCCGCCAGTGGAGGCGACCGTCTGGCCAGGAATGCGCGCGGCGGTCAACATCCGCATACGGTGATGGATCTCGCGCGTTTCAGCCCACGCACGATCATGGCAGCGGCGACAGCCGCTATGCTGGTCCAGCAGGCCTTCTCCTATGTCTGCCAGATCGCGCTGCCGATCCTTGCTGACCGGATCGCCGAAGATTTCGGCATCTCGCGAGCATGGCTCGGCTTCTATCTCTTTCTCCAGAATGTTGCCGCCATCTTGGCAGCGGTCGGCTGTGGCGGCTTTATCCTGCGCTATGGTCCCTTACGGGTAAGCCAGTTCGCCCTCCTGCTCATGGGGGCGAGTCTGCTGGTAACGGCCTCAGCGCAGCTCTGGCTGTTCCCGCTGGGCGCGGTGCTGCTGGGTGCGGCCTCCGTCTCGACGCCCGCCAGCTCGCATATTCTGGCGCGGGTGACGCCGCTGCGCCTCGCGCCGCTGGTTTTTTCGATCAAGCAGACGGGCGTGCCGGTTGGTGCCCTCATCGGGGGTCTGCTGGTGCCCTTCCTGTTGGGTCTGACCTTCTATTCCGAGACGCTCGGCATGCCGGTTCGGCTCGGGCCATATGGTGCCGCCCTCGTCACTGGCCTGATCGTCTTCGCCGTGATGATCTCGCTGGAGCCGGTGCGCGCTTACTTCGACGCCGACCGCCGGCCCGATACCAGGATCGCTTTCGGGGACCTCTCCGCAACGCTTAGGACAGTGCTCGCCATACGCCCGCTGCGCGACCTGTCCTTCGCCGCCTTTGCTTTCGGCGGCCTGCAGTCGCTGTTTTCCGGCTTCTTCATCCTGTTCCTGATCGATGGGCTGGACTACTCGGAAGCCGAGGCCGGCTCCGCCTTTGCCATCGCGTCCTTCTCTGCGGTCTGGGCGCGCATTCTGTGGGGCGCTCTCGGCGGCGGTGCTGTGCCACCACGCCTCATCATGGCCGGTATCGGGCTGGTGGCCGGGTTTTCGGCAGTAGCGATTGCGCTTTACGGCCCCGGATGGACCTTCTGGGACATCACCGCTGTCGCCGTCGTCTTCAACATGACGGCGCTGAGTTGGCACGGCGTCCTGCTCGCGGAAACCGCGCGCCTTGCCCCCGAGGGGCAGGTCGGCGGCGTGACCGGCGGGGTGCTGGCCTTCACCTCCATCGCCATGATGATCTACCCTGCGCTTTACGGCGCGCTGCTCGCCTGGACGGGCTCCTACGGGATCGGCTTCATCCTGGCAGCTCTCCCTTCTTTCGCTGCATTCGCCATATTCGCCAATCCGCCCGTTGACGGGGCTTGGACTCGCCTCGTCGCGCGGTTCGCCCGACGGCTTCTCACATGGCCGGTGCTGGCGTGCGCTGGGGCCGTGGCAGCGCTCGGTTCGGCACTCGGCGTGGCGCTCAATGCCGTCGGCTGGTGACGCGATCCAGAGGCGCAGGGGGTCGGAGTTTGCAAGCCCGAATCTCCGCTGTCTAATGGCCGTATGAGCGGCGCAAGCGAAGACGACATCAATCTGGGGACCTGCTACCGGTTTTTCATCCCTCTCATTTTCATGACCGAACTCAACATGATCTCGAAATCGGTCATCAACGCATTCCTGGCGCGAATGGACGATAGCAGCATCGTGCTTGCGGCCTTTCATAGCGCCTTCACGCTCTACTATTGCATCGCCAGCGGTACCGAAGTCTGTTTGCTCCTGACACTTTCCTATATGCGCACCCGCCGCGCGCTCAGCCGCCTGCTGCGCTTTATGGCCATCATCGTCGCCGCACCCTGGGCGGTGGCGCAATTACTGGCCTTTACACCTCTGGGGAACCTTGCGTTCGGCATATTGTTCGGCATCAGCGACGCCGCAGTCGCCGAGGCCAAGACGGTGACCTTCCTCCTGTCGCTCAGCGCGCCAATCCTGGTCTGCCGGTCGATCTGCTTTGGCCTCCTGATGATCGCCAAGAAGACCATCTTTATCACTTGGGCAACGCTGGCGCGGCTGGCATCACTCGCCGGCTCGCTCGCCGTGCTGCCGCTCGTGCTGGAGGGCGCTGCGGTCGGCGCTGGCGCGCTGGTTTTCGCCATGTTCTGCGAAACGGTAGTCGCAGCCGGTTTCGCCCGGCGCTTCTATATCGGCCTGCCCGAAGAAGGCGAAACGCCACCAACCTTCTGGGCGCAATGGCGCTTTTCCTGGCCGCTCATGCTGAACTCCTCCGCCGAGATGGGCATGGTCTTCGTCATCAGCGTGTTTCTCGGCCGCCTGCCGGACCCGGACCTCGCGCTTGCCGCTTTCGCGGTGGTGTACGGCTTGTCGAGCCTCTTGCTGAGCCCGCTACGCAACCTCGTGCAAAGCGCGCAAACGCTGGTGCGCCGGGCGGAGGATCGCCCGGTGTTGTTACGCTTCGCCTCGCATCTGATACTGTTCTTTGGGGCTGTCGCCGCCCTGCTGTTCCATACACCGCTCGACCGGCCAGTGCTCTCCGGTGCGATGGGCTTAGAACCCGCTCTGGAAGCCTATTGCGCGCCTGCTATGCAGATCGCGTTTCTCATGGCCTCCTTCTGGGGCCTGTCCGCGGTCTTTCGTGGCCTTCTGGCGGGCGCAAGAGACACGAGCACGCTCGCCGTATCGGGCCTCTCCCGCATTGCTGCCGCTGCGCTCGTTGCGGCAGCCGGATTGTTCCTGCCTGGCGGTAACGGCGCCGTCATCGGCCTTACCGCCTGGATGGCCGGCTATGGCGCGGAGGCCGCCATTCTGGCGCTCAGGGTGCGTCGGCTCGGACCGCTAGGGCATGCTTCTGGCTTATTGCTTGGAGAGTGACCCACTGAGAGCGTTGTGCAGCGCTGCTACAAAACGGCGGTGCGTCCCGAGCAGGGGACCCACCTCCTCCGCCAGCGACGGGAACAGCTCCCCTTGAAACCGATGCCAGAAATTGGATAGCTTCGCGCCCAGGGTCATCGGGGTTGTCTCCTTGGTCGCTTGTGGCTCGCAAACCCAAGATACCACAGAGCGACTCCGAAACCCGACCCCGCTTCTACCCCAAAATCAGCTCATATCAGCGGAAATCACGGTCGTTCGAACGGTTTTGCAAGGCTCAATGAGCTTGAAACTCTGAGGAGGTGCTGGTGCGCCGCATACTGGTCAATACAGCTGAGTCTCTGGTCGGCGAAGCCTTCACAGCGGCGGGCTGTTCTGTTGCCGAGGGCGCGCGCATCGCCGTCTCGCTGGTGTCCGCCAATCTCGCCGGCCATGACAGTCACGGTATCGTGCGCGTACCGCGCTATCTGGAGATGCTGAGCGACGGCCGCGTCGTAGCCGACCAAAAAGTCGAGATTGTGTCGGATATGGGGGCCATGGCGGTGCTCGACGGCAAGCTCGGTTTCGGCCAGACCATCGGCCCACAGGCCGTCCGTTGCGGTGTTGACAAGGCGCGCATGGGCGGCGTCGGCGTGGTGGCACTGCGCAATACCGGCCATCTCGGGCGCATCGGTGAATGGGCCGCCATGGCGGCCGCTGAAGGGCTGGTCTCGGTCCATTTTGTCAATGCGCGCGGCAGCATACTTGTCGCCCCTCACGGTGCTCGCGAACGTCGCTTTTCCACCGCGCCCTTCTGCGTGGCCGTGCCGCGCGAGGGCCATGACCCGCTGGTGCTGGACTTCGCTACCTCGGTGGTGGCGGAAGGCAAGGTGCTGGTCGCGGCGAAGGGCGGCAAGCCGGTACCGGAAGAGGCACTGATCGACGGCGAGGGCCGGTACACGAACGATCCCGCGGCACTCTACGGTTCAGCCGGCCCCGATGCGCCGCCGCAATGCCGCAACGGCAAGGGGGCCATCCGCGCGATGGGTCAGCACAAAGGCTCAGGCCTCGCCTTGATGTGCGAATTGCTGGGCGGTGCCCTTACCGGCAACGGCGTCTGCGGACCGACGGACAAGCCTTTTGCCAACGGCATGTTCTCGCTTTACGCCGCACCGGACGCCTTTGGCCCAGGCGAGGCCTTTGCGCGAGCCGTGGAAGACTATATCGCGTGGCTGCTCTCGGCAGAGCCTGCGGATCCAGACAAACCGGTGCTGGTGCCCGGCGACCCGGAGCGGATGACCGCCTCTGAACGCCGCGCAAACGGCCTGCCGCTTTCCGATGACGCCTGGAACGCCATTGTCGCCTCCGTCCGCATGACGGGACTCGCCTCCGTCCGCATCGACGCCCTGCTCGCCAATGACGCGACGGGCGCGTAAGGTCCGCGGGCGCATGCAAGATCGAAGGAACCGGGCCAAATGATTCATCTCCATAGCTGGAACACGTCCAATGGGCGCAAGATCTCGATCATGCTGGAGGAGCTGGGGCTGGAATATCAGTGGCACCCGGTGAACATCAGCAAGGACGAGCAGTTCCATCCCGACTTCCTGAAGATCAGCCCGAACAATCGCATCCCGGCGATTATCGACCTCGACGGGCCCGGCGGCGCGCCGATCTCGCTTTTCGAGAGCGGTGCTATCCTGATCTATCTCGCCGAGAAGACAGGCAGCCAGCTATGGCCCACAGAGCCGCGCCGGCGCTACGAGGTGCTGCAATGGCTGATGTGGCAGATGGGCGGCGTCGGGCCGATGCAGGGTCAAGCACACCATTTCCGCCGTGCCGCCAAGGTGGAGGTGTCCTACGGCATCGAGCGCTATACGCAAGAGACTTACCGACTCTACGGCGTGATGGACAGGCGGCTGGCGGCGCGCGGCTTCATTTGCGACGACTATTCCATCGCCGATATCGCCGTCTATCCCTGGGCCTGCCGTTACGAATGGATCGACCTGGATTTCGACCGCTTCCCCAATGTTAAGCGCTGGTTCGACACCATGACCGCCCGCCCCGCCGTCCAACGCGGCCTCAAGGCACAGGAGGTCTGAATCCCGACGGCTAAAGCCCGGTCCGGTCCTTGAATTCGTACCAGCCGACCATCAATGGCAGGAACCAAGGGCGGCCGTAATAGAGCGGGCGGGTGGCGAAGTCGCCGGCAGCGAAGACCGTTTCCGGCGGGTGGTTGCCGGCGATGCCTTGCGCCGCTTTGATGCCGAGCCACCGCGCCCAGACCACCCCCGAACCGCAGAACCCAGCGGCGTAATGGACGCCGTTATGCACCACCAGCTTCGGCATGAAGTCGAAGGTAAAGCCTGTATAGCCGAACCAGCAATGGGTCATGCCGATGCCGGCGAGCTCCGGGAAGATTTGCGCCAGCCCCGCGCCGAGTCGCGCGGCTTTGCGGGACTCGTTTTCGGTGAGCGCGCCCGCTCTGCCGCCGAACACGATCCGGCTGTCGTCGGGCGCCGGACGGAAATAATGGTAGAGGTTGCGCGTTTCGCTAAGCATCCGGCGCTTCGGCATAAGCCGGTCGAGCATGTCCTGGGGGATCGGATCAGTGGCGATGATTTGGCTCGGGATCGGCACGATGCGCCGCCGAAGCCAGGGCGTTGCCCGGCCAGTATAGCCGTTGGTCGCCACGATGACATGTGGGGCAGCGATGCTGCCCCGGTCAGTGCGGACGCGCTTCAGGCTGCTGTCGTCCTCGACGGTCAGGACAGGCGTGCGCGCATGGAGGGCAACACCGGCTGCGAGCACCCGGTCGAGTATACCTTGGTGGAATTTGCCCGGATGTAGCCCCCCAATATCCTCGCGCACCATGCCGCCGTGATAGAGGTCCGAGCCGATTTCTGCATGCTGCTCCGCCTTTGACGCCATCCAGACCTCGCCGCCCAGATGGCGATTCAGCAGTGCGCATTCCGAGGCCAGGGCCTCGTAATGCTTCGGCCGCATCGCGCCGGTGAAGCGCCCCGTTAGCTTCCAGTCGCAGTCGATGTTCTCGTCTTCGATGAAGCGCGCGAGGTCAGCGCGCGCGGCCTGCCCTTCGGCTTCCACGGCCTTCGCGCGCTCCAGCCCCCAGGCGTGGATCATGCTACCGAAATTACGGCGGAGATTGCCGCTGGCTATGCCCCCATTGCGGCTCGAGGCCCCCTCACCTGGCCTGTCCTTTTCCAGCACCACGACGCGCTGACCGGCCCGCGCCAGCGTGAGCGCGGCACTCAATCCCGTGAAGCCGGCGCCGACAATTACCACATCGGCGCGCGCCGGTAGGTCTTCCGGCTCCGGATCGGGACGCGGCGCAGCTTCCCACCAGAAGGGATCGGTCTTGAGGGCTCTCTGCATGAGCGGCCTCCCTGTCATGCGGTCGCCCCCCACCAGAAGCACCGGGGGGCGCCCGGCATTTCGGGACCATTGAGGCTGGCACTCGAAGACAAGTCCCAGAAAATAGACCCAGGAATTTACACTTGTCCAACTTTTGCGCTTGCGCCACATGCGGTTGACCGCTTGGCGGACAAATCGCCAATACACTAACGTCCCGGCCGGCCAGGGGCACAGACCGCAAACCCGCTCAGGAGGAAGACATGGAATTCGGCATCACCTTCAAGGGATTCGTGCAACCCGATCAGGCACGCAGGCTGGTGCAACAGGCCGAGGACGCGGGCTTCGCATATTGCTGGTTCTACGATAGCCATATCCTCTGGCGTGAGAGCTATCCGGCGATGGCGATGTGCATGGAGCACACCCGGAACCTGCGTTTCGGCCCTTGTGTCACCAACCCCAACACGCGCGACTGGTCGGCGGCCGCTTCGCTCTTTGGCTCACTGGCATTGCAGTCGGACAATCGCTTCGAAATCGGTGTGGGCCGCGGCGATAGCGCCGTCAGGGTCATGGGCAACAAGCCGTCCTCGCTGGCGCGGATGGAGGAATTCATCCATGTCGTCCGCACTCTCGTGCGCGGCGAAGAAGTGCAGTATGGCAATGTACCGAATCCGATCCAGTTCCCCTGGGCAACAGGCTACGACCTCCCGGTCTGGGTCGCTGCTTACGGCCCCAAGGCCCTGAACTCGGCAGGCCGCGTCGGCGACGGCCTCATTCTCCAGATTGCCGAGCCTTCTATTTGCAAATGGCTCGCTGACCGGGCGATTGCTGCCGGCAGGGAAGCGGGGCGGGACATGTCGACTTACCGTATCATGTCCGCTGCGCCTGCCTATTTCGGTGACCGAGAAACCTGCCGGGAGGCCACGCGCTGGTTCCCGGCAATGGTCGGCAATCATGTGGCGGATATCGTCGAGAGATACGGCACCGGCCGCAAGGACATCCCGCCCTCGCTGACAGCCTACATAGAAGGCCGCAGAGGTTACGACTATCTGAAACATGGGCAGAGTGACAATACGTTCCTCGATTTCATAACCGATGATGTGATCGACGGGTTCAGCGTGCTCGGCACGCCGGAAGAGCACATCGCCAAGCTGGAGGAGCTACGGGCGGCAGGCATCACCCAATTCAACATCTATCTCGACAATGGGGACGAAGAAAAAATTATCGCCGAATACGGCAGGTCGATCATTCCGAGACTCCGGTGAGCGCGCGACAACCGGCTTTCGTCGCCCCTTGTCTGAGCTGACTTTACGCTTGACCGGCTCAAGGACCTTGGTAGCGTCCGGTTCGCCATGCGACCCAGAGAGTGAGACCCCTATGCCCGCACCCGGAGAGAACCTCAAGATTGACGGCAAGCGGCTCTGGGACAGCCTGATGGAAATGGCGAAGATTGGTCCCGGTGTGGCCGGCGGCAACAATCGCCAGACCCTGACGGACGAGGACGCCGAAGGCCGTGCGTTGTTTCAGCAGTGGTGCGAAGCGGCAGGCTGCGAGATGGGGTTGGACCGGATGGGCAACATGTTCGCGACACGAGCCGGGACCGATCCGGACGCATTGCCGGTCTTTGTCGGCAGCCACCTCGATACGCAACCAACCGGCGGCAAATATGATGGCGTGCTGGGCGTGCTCGGTGGGCTCGAGATTGTGCGGACCCTCAACGACCTGGACATCAGGACAAAGCACCCGATCGCAGTCGTCAACTGGACCAATGAGGAAGGGACCCGCTATGCACCGCCCATGCTGGCTTCGGGCGTCTTCGCCGGCGTCCATAAGGAAGACTGGGCTTACGGCTTGACAGATGCCGAAGGCAAGCGCTTCGAAGATGAACTCGAGCGCATAGGCTGGCGCGGCGAGGAAGAGGTCGGGGCGCGCAAAATGCACGCCTATTTCGAATTGCATATCGAACAGGGCCCGATCCTGGAGGCCGAGGCCTGCGATGTCGGCGTCGTTACTCACGGCCAGGGACTGCGCTGGGTCGAATGCCGGATCACCGGCAAGGAGAGCCACACCGGCTCCACGCCTATGCGGATGCGCCGCAATGCCGGGCGTGGACTGGCTCAGATCACTGAACTGGTCCACGAGACGGCGATGAAACATCAGCCCAATGCTGTCGGCGCCATCGGGCATATCAACGTCTATCCGAACTCCCGTAACATCATTCCCGGCCGGGTCGTCTGCACCATCGACTTTCGCAGTCATGTCCTGAAAACGCTGGAGGCTATGGTAACCGAGGTCACGGAGAAGGCGCCTGCGATCTGCGAAGCCCTGGGCTGCGAGATCGAGACCGAGATCGTTGGCAGCTTCGACCCACCCGAATTCCACAATGGCTGTGTCACGACTGTCCGCGCCGCGGCTGAGCGGCTCGGCTATTCCCATATGGATATCGTCTCGGGTGCTGGCCACGACGCCTGCTGGATCAATGAAGTTGCGCCGGCGGCGATGGTGATGTGTCCCTGCGTCGACGGGTTGAGCCACAACGAAGCCGAGGAGATCACGCCGGAATGGGCCGCCCGAGGCTGCGACGTGCTGTTTCATGCCGTGGTGGAAACTGCGGAACTTCTGGACTGAGGCGGGCGCCTGCAGGCAAGTCCCAGCGGTGTGTCGCTCGGGAAACGAGATCTAGTGGAGGCCTCTAATGAGCAAAGTCATCAAGGGCGGCACCATCCTTACAGCCGATCGGACCTGGAAAGCCGATGTTCTGGTCGAGGGCGAGAAGATCGCCGCCATCGGCGAGAACCTGGTCGGCGATGAGGTCGTCGACGCATCGGAGGCGTATGTCATCCCCGGCGGCATCGATCCGCACACGCATCTGGAAATGCCGTTCATGGGCACGACCGCCGCTGAGACCTTCGAATCCGGCACCTGGGCGGCGGCGACCGGCGGAACGACCATGCTGGTCGATTTCGTGTTGCCCGGCGAGGACGGCTCGCTGCTTAGCGCCGTCGATGCCTGGGACGCCAAATCCAAGGACCAGATTTGCGTCGATATCGGCTATCACTGCGCGATTGTGGACTGGAATGAGCAGATTCACGACGAGATGGCTGAGGTCGTGAAGCGTGGCATCAACACCTTCAAGCACTTCATGGCCTACAAGGGTGCGCTGATGATC
Source organism: Alphaproteobacteria bacterium (assembly GCA_026710105.1). GTDB lineage: Bacteria > Pseudomonadota > Alphaproteobacteria > Bin95 > Bin95 > Bin95. Next base: position 22,644 of record JAPORR010000036.1, on the reverse strand, counting down.
GAGGACGACGAGATGTTCGCTTCCTTCCGTCGTTGCGCTGCGCTTGGGGCGATGCCGCTGGTTCATGCGGAAAACGGCGACATCGTGGCGGCGCTCCAGGAGAAATACATGGAGGAGGGCCTTACCGGGCCCGAGGGGCATGCCTATTCGCGCCCGCCGGAGGTGGAAGGTGAGGCCGCAAACCGCGCGATCATGATCGCCGATGCGGCGGGTGTGCCGCTCTACATCGTGCATGTTTCCTGCGAACAGGCGCATGAGGCTATCCGGCGTGCGCGCCAGAAGGGCATGCGGGTCTATGGCGAACCTCTGATCCAGCATCTCACGCTCGATGAGTCGGAGTATTTCGACCAGGACTGGAACTATGCCGCGCAGCGTGTCATGTCGCCCCCTTTCCGCGGCAAGGCGCATCAAGATGGACTCTGGAACGGGCTAGCAGCAGGGTCCCTGCAGGTGGTGGCCACCGACCATGCCGCCTTCACAACGGACCAGAAACGCATGGGGCTGGCTGGCTTCCCAATGATCCCCAATGGGACAGGAGGCCTTGAGGACAGATTGCCAGTGCTCTGGACCAAGGGTGTCGAAACCGGGCGGCTCACCCCCAACGAGTTCGTGGCAGTCACGTCCACCAACATTGCCAAGATATTGAACCTCTATCCGAAGAAGGGGGCGCTTGTCGAAGGGGCAGACGCCGATGTCGTGGTCTGGGACCCGAAGATCAAGAAGACGATCTCCGCCACCGCCCAGAAGTCGATCATCGACTACAATGTCTTCGAGGGTATCGAAGTCTCGGCCCAGGCGCGCTATACCTTGAGTCGTGGCGAAGTGATCTGGGAATACGGCAAGAACTCGCAACCTCGTCCCGGGCGCGGGCGATTCGTGCGGCGGCGGGCGTTCCCTGCCGTCCATGAGGCCCTTGCCCGCTGGAAAGCACTGACTGCACCGCGCAAAGTCCAGCGCGATCCACTCAACATCCCGAGCGGAGTTTGAGCACGCCCGACGCCAGAGCGCCCATGCGTGCGTTTCGCGGCATCTGGAACGGCGGTTTTCGATGAATCGCGCGGGCGCGATCGTCTCATCTTCGCTCGACTTGGTCTTCGAGACCAGGGATGGGCCTGTTCACGCGCTGTCGCAGATCGATCTTCAGGTGGCGCCGGGCGAGTTCGTCAGCTTCATCGGGCCTTCGGGTTGCGGGAAGACGACACTGTTGCGCGTGATCGCCGATCTTCAGCAGCCGACAGGTGGCACTATCTCCGTCAACGGAATGACACCGCGGGAAGCGCGGTTAAACCGTACCTATGGCTATGTATTCCAAGCGGCCGGACTGTATCCTTGGCGCACTATCGAGAAGAACGTACGCCTACCTCTGGAGGTCATGGGCTATCCTGCGCATGAGCGGGCGGAGCGGGTCCGGCGTGTCCTCGACCTTGTTGGCCTCGGCGACTTCGGCCGTATGTTTCCCTGGCAACTTTCGGGGGGCATGCAGCAACGGGCTTCGATTGCACGCGCGCTCGCTTTCGATGCGGACCTGTTGTTGATGGACGAGCCCTTCGGTGCGCTCGACGAAATCGTCCGGGACCATCTGAACGAACAATTGCTTGCTCTTCATGCTCGCACCGGCAAGACGATCTGTTTTGTTACCCATTCGATTCCAGAGGCGGTCTACCTCTCGACAAAGATTATCGTGATGAGCCCGAGGCCGGGGCGAATTATCGACATAATCGAAAGCCCTATGCCGGCGGAGCGCCCGCTCGACATACGCGAAAGCACGGCTTTCCTGGAGCTAGCCACGCGGGTGCGCGAAGGCTTGCGCGCGGGACACAGCTATGATGACTGAACAAGCCCCTAGTATAGGCGTCGCGGTGCGGCTAGCCTGATGCGGATCGCCCTTTCGATTACGGCAATCTGCCTTGCCATTTTGGCCGCCTGGTATGTCGGTGCTGTCGGCCTGAATGCCAAATGGGAGCGTGACCAGGCCGCGCGCGCAGGCGTCGAGATCGGATGGGCGGATATCATCCCGGCCACGATGTCCCAGGAGCGTCCCGTCCTACCCGCCCCCCATCAGGTGGCAGCCGAGATCTGGGAGACGACCGCTAATAAGCGCATCACCTCCAAGCGCAGTCTCGTCTATCATGGCTGGATCACGCTGTCCGCGACCTTCCTGGGCTTCGCCATGGGGGTTGGCCTGGGCATCCTGCTGGCAGTCGGCATCGTTCACAACCGGGCGATGGATTTATCCGTCATGCCTTGGGTTATCTCCAGCCAGACGATCCCCATTCTTGCCATCGCGCCGATGATTATCGTCGTGCTTTACAATATCGGGATATCGGGCTTGGTCGCGAAGGCCGCCATCTCGGCTTATCTCAGCTTCTTTCCGGTGGTGGTCGGCATGGTCAAAGGGCTGCGCGCGCCGGGCGGCATGCAGCTGGACCTGATGCGGACCTATAATGCGTCTGCCTGGCAGGTGTTCTGGAAGTTGCGCTGGCCCTCTTCGCTGCCCTATCTTTTCGCGTCCCTCAAGGTCGCCATTGCCATCGCCTTGGTTGGCGCGATCATCGGTGAACTGCCCACCGGCAGCCAGGGTGGTTTTGGGGCGCGGATGCTGAATGGCAGCTATTACGGCCAAGTGTTGATTATCTGGTCGGCGCTCTTCGGTGCCGCTATATGCGCGGCACTTATGGTGGGCGCCGTCGGGATGGTGCAGCGCGCCGTTCTAGGCCGAATGGGGCAAGCATGATGAGTTGGGTCACGGTCGCGACCGCCGCCTGGCTCGGCGGATGGGCCGTCAACATTCTGCTGGCGCGTCAGACAGGGCGGTTGACGCGTCTTCTGATGCCCGCAATCTTCGGCATTTCGCTGGTGATGATCTGGGAAGGACTGGTTCGCGGGCTTGAGGTGCCGGCGGTCATCCTACCGGCGCCCTCGGCGATCTCCGCCGCCTTCGCCTCAAACCTGCCAGTCCTGTGGGCCGATTTCGTGCAGACCGTGATCCGGTCTGTCTTGCCGGGCTATGCCATGGGGTGCGGGTTGGCATTGCTTACGGCTATCGCCATCGACCGTTCTCCCTTCCTGCAAAGGGGCTTGTTGCCCATGGGGAATCTCGCAGCGGCCCTGCCGATCGTCGGGATCGCGCCGATCATGGTAATGTGGTTCGGTTTCGACTGGCACTCCAAGGCCGCCGTGGTTGTCGTAATGTGTTTCTTCCCGATGTTGGTGAATGCCATTGAGGGGCTGCGCATGGCTGAAGCCATACAGCGGGACCTGATGCGCACCTATGCGGCCGGCTACTGGCAGACGCTCTGGAAACTGCGCCTGCCTGCGGCCGCTCCCTTTATTTTCAACGGGTTGAAAATCTGCACCACGCTTGCGCTGATCGGCGCGATCGTTGCAGAATTTTTCGGGACCCCCATTGTGGGCATGGGCTTCCGCATTTCCACCGAGATCGGTCGAATGGCGCTTGACATGGTCTGGGCCGAGATAGCGGTTGCAGCCCTGGCCGGATCGGCCTTCTATGGATGCGTAACGCTGACCGAGAGAACGGTAACCCATTGGCATCCTTCGATCCGAGGATCACTTTAGCCGCTACTTTTCGCTAAGGAGAGCAATATGAGAAGAACAACTATCTTTACAGCGGCGGCGATGTTCGCCCTGTCAGCCGGGGGCGCAGACGCTGCCGACAAGGTCACGCTCCAGCTCAAATGGGTCACACAGGCGCAGTTCGCCGGTTACTATGTTGCCGCAGACAGGGGGTTCTATGCCGACGAAGGCCTGGAAGTTGAAATCAAGCCTGGCGGCCCGGACATTGCACCGCCCCAGGTTCTGGCCGGCGGCGGCGCGGACGTCATCCTCGACTGGATGCCTTCTGCGCTTGCCACGCGCGAAAAGGGACTGCCGCTGGTAAATATCGCCCAGCCGTTCAAGCGCTCTGGCATGATGCTCACCTGCCGCAAGGACACCGGTATCAAGACGCCTGAGGACTTCCGGGGTAAGACGATCGGCGTCTGGTTCTTCGGCAATGAATATCCGTTTCTATCTTGGATGAGCCAGCTTGGCATTCCAACCGACGGCAGCGACCAAGGCGTGACCGTGCTGAAACAGGGCTTCAATGTCGATCCAATCCTGCAGGGGCAAGCCGCCTGTATCTCGACCATGACCTATAACGAATACTGGCAGGTTATCGACGCAGGTCTCTCGGCCGATGACCTCGTCGTTTTCAAATATGAGGACCAAGGCGTCGCCACGCTGGAAGACGGCATCTACGTGCTCGAATCCGCACTAGAAGACACCGCCTTCCAGGATCGGATGGTCCGCTTCGTGCGCGCATCGATGAAGGGTTGGAAATGGGCCGAGGAGAACCCAGACGTAGCCGCCGAAATCGTGCTGGACAACGATGCGACCGGTGCTCAGACCGAGAAGCACCAGAAGCGCATGATGGGTGAGGTCGCGAAACTGACCGCGGGCAGCAGCGGCGCGCTGGCACCCGCCGATTACGAGCGCACTGTCGCGACGCTGCTGAAAGGCGGCTCGGATCCGGTAATCACCATGGCTCCCGAAGGCGCCTGGACGCACGCAATCACTGATAAGGCCCTGCAATAAGGGCGTCTCTGGGGCGGGCTTTGGCCCGCTCCTGCTTTTCATCGAAAATTGCCGACTTGTCGAAGCTACCGCCGCCGGCTTTGGTGACCCCTACGGGACTCGAACCCGTGTTTCCGGCGTGAGAGGCCGGCGTCCTGGACCGCTAGACGAAGGGGCCGAGCGGAAGACGTGCATAATGGACGAGGAAGCGTGGAAATCAAGGCCGTCGAAAGCACAAGCTCGCTATGGCAGAGTGGGCTCAGCAATCGGATGCGGAGGGTAAAGGCCGATGGAAGCGAAGGGTGAAGCAGCGCTGGTAACTGGCGGGGCGTCAGGCCTCGGGCGCGCAACCGCGGCGGCGCTGCACGCGGCGGGCGCACGCGTGGCACTGCTCGACCGCAATGCGGCGCTTGCCGAGGAGACCGCGCGGGAGCTCGGTGCGCTCGCCGTTCCCTGCGATGTGACGAGCGAGGAGGCGGTGACGGCCGCCATCGCGACGGCCCGCGAGGCGCATGGGATCGCACGTATCTGTGTCAATTGCGCGGGCGTGGGCGGTTCGCAGCGCATCGTGGATCGCAACGGCCGGCGCATCCCGTTCGAAAACTATAAGCGCATCGTCGATATCTGCCTTTTTGGCTCCTTCAACATGCTCTCGCAAGCGGCAGAGGATATGGCGAAACAGGAACCGGCGAACGGCGAGGGCCTGCGCGGCGTGATCGTCAACACCGCCTCGGTCGCAGGCTATGAAGGCCAGATCGGGCAGATCGCCTATGCCTCGGCTAAAGCCGGCATTGTCGGCATGACGCTGCCGGCAGCGCGCGATCTGGCCTCATGGGGCGTGCGCGTCTGCACTATCGCGCCCGGCATCATGGACACGCCGCTGCTTGCCGGCCTGCCGGACTCGACACTGGACCTGCTTGGCAAGCAAGTGCCCTTCCCGAAACGCACCGGCCGCGACCAAGAATTTGCTTCTCTCGTCATGGAGATCGTCCGGAACGACTATATTAACGGCGAAACCATCCGCCTCGACGGTGCAATAAGGTTAGCGCCGCGTTAGCGCCCCGGCTCTATTTCGACAGCGCGTCCGCTACCTCCTTCAATTGCGTGCGGGCGCGTAGGAGATAGAAGCCAAGGGCGGTCAGATGCGAGGGCATGAAGAGACCGTCCTCATACCCGTTCGAGACGACCAGTGGGTAGAGTTCTGCGCCCTGGCGCAAACTCGTCAGCATTTGCTGCCAGACCTTGCTTGCTTGCTTCTCGGCGATAGCCTTGTCGAAATCCGCGCCGATGTCGCGCAGCAGCAGGAAATAGGCGTAGAGGCGGCCCTTGACATTGAACAACAGGTCGTCGGCGATGGTGTCGAACCAACCAGCATTGGTTTCCAAGGCCCGCTTGTCGAGTGCGGCACTGGAGGCGCCAAGGTCGGCGCCAACCCGGTCGAGTAAGGCGATCAGATTGTCGGCGCGGCGGTCGTAGGTCGCCTCGCCGTTTGCCAGGCGCTCATTGTAGCGGGCGAGCGCTTCGGCGGCGTTGCGGTACTGCCGCTCTGCCGGTGCGACGGGCAAGAGGCCGCCCGAGCCCCAATACCAGATGCGCCCGTCGTATTTCAGCAGGCCTGCGGCCCTGTCGAGATCGGCGTCGATGGCGCTGGAGCCGCGCGTACGGCCCAACTGATCCCCCATCTCGATAGCGAAGCGGGAGACAGCGTACATGAGGCCTAGCTGGTAGTTCGGCATATTGTCGAGCGCCGCTGCCGGATGCCAGAAGGGCTTGTTGGGCGCCCAGCGACCGATCTCCCGCTCGACCAGTGCGGCCGCCGTCGCCACTGCCTTGGAGCCGCCGGCATCGTAGGCGGTCGGCCGCGGCTCGAAGCTCGGGTCGTCGTCAATATGCGTATAGACTGCCATGCCGACCGGGTACCAGAGCATCACGAACAGCACGAGACCGGCAAGGGTGCAACGCAGCCAAGGCCGAGCGCTGCGCCAGTCATCTATCCGGACGCGGTTGCGCGCTACTGTCAGCCAGTCTGCGCCCCGTTCGATCAATGCGCGCATGAGTCCTCCCGCTCTAGACGCCGCCTTGTCCTTTCAGATGGGATACGGCGGGGCTTTGACAATGCGTCAGGCGTGGCCGCACTTGATGCGCCCGCCAGCATCCCGGATAGCGCCGAGCATCCGGGCGGACGAACCGTCCATGTCGAGGCCGCGGCAGAGATCCTCCAGCACGACAGTGCTGAAGCCCGCCGCTAGGGCGTCGAGTGCCGAGAAACCGACGCAGAAATCAGTCGCGAGCCCAGTCAGCACGACCTGTTCGACGCCCCGCTCGCGCAGATAGCCAGCCAACCCGGTCGGCGTGCAGCGGTCGTTTTCGAAGAAGGCCGAATAGCTGTCGATACCGGGCCGGAAGCCCTTGCGTAGCATCAGATCGGCGCCGTCCGTGCGAAGCTCTGGATGAAACGCCGCGCCGGATCTGCCCTGTACGCAGTGGTCCGGCCAGAGCACCTGCTCGCCATAGTCCAGCATGACAGTGTCGAAAGGCCGCTTGCCCGGATGGCTGCTCGCGAAGGAGGCATGCCCCGGCGGGTGCCAGTCCTGCGTCAGCACCTTGCAGGCATAGCGGTCCCAGAGCCGGTTGATGCCGGGCACGACTGCCTCGCCGCCCGGCACAGCCAAGGCTCCGCCTGTGCAGAAATCGTTCTGCACATCCACCACCAGCAGCGCTTCCATCGGGGTTTTCCTTCCTCGCATGCCGCTTCTCGCCACTCAGAGCGCCTGTCAGAGCACTGGATGGCGATCTGTCCAACCGGTCACGCGTTCATAGGCGCGGGCGACACGGTAGATCGTGGCTTCGCCGAAATTCCGGGCCGCTATCTGGAACGAGAGTGGCATGCCGGCGGAGGAAAACCCTGCTGGCACGGCAAGTGCTGGATGACCTGTGACATTGAAGGGGAGGCGCGCTTGGCGGGAATAGGTGCGCCTCAATTCCGGCTCGTCCTCAATGGCACAGGCCGGCTCCATGCTGGAGGCGCAGACGAGCGCGTCCACGCCCGAGAGCGCTTCCGACAGACGCCTCACGCAGCGCCCCCGCTCCCGAAGCGCGCGTAGATAGTCCCCGGCGGAAAGATAGGCGCCTGCCATCAGCCGCTCCCGGCCAAGCTGGCCATAGGCCGCTGGCTTTTCCTTCAGCCAGCGCTCATGGATCGACCAGGCCTCGGCCCAAAGGATGATGCGGTTCACCCGCGAATAGTCCTGTAACGGGCCAGGATCGACCTCGACGATGTCCGCACCTTCACCTTCCAGCACGCGAAGCGCCTCGTCGAGGGCGGTGCGCATCTCTGGCGCGGCCGTCATGTCCTCCTCATGCCAGCGGCGGGCATGGCCGATCTTCATGCCCCTGACACCCTGTTCCAGCCCCGCGGTATAGAAGGGTGCCGGCTCGTGCGCGCTCACAGGATCGTCGGGGTCGTGACCGGCCAGCACTTCCAGCGCCAGTGCATTATCCTCGACCGTGCGTGTCATCGGGCCGATATGGTCCATCGACCAAGAGAGGGGCACGACGCCCGCCCGGCTTACCCGCCCGTAAGTCGCCTTCATGCCGACAATGCCACAACAAGAGGCCGGGTTGCGGACAGACCCACCCGTGTCTGTGCCGAGTGCCAGCGGGAACAATCCTGCTGCCACGCCGGCACCGGACCCTGAGGACGACCCGCCCGGATGGCAGTCTATGTTCCAGGGATTGCGCGCCGGCGGCCAGGGAAGATCGAAACTTGGACCCCCGATGGCGAATTCATGCGTCGAGAGCTTGGCAAGCAACACACCGGCCGCGGCTTCCAGGCGGCGTGTCACGCCCGCGTCTTTCGCCGCGATATTGTCCTTCAGAACCGCCGAATGCGCGGTCGTGGGCACGCCTGCCACATCAATGATATCCTTCAGGCCGAAGGGCACGCCATGCAGCGGGCCGCGCACAGGGCCGTCATCCAGCGCAGCGGCGCGCAGCCTAGCTCGGTCCGCGAGAAGCGTGATGACGGCGTCGAGCTTCGGGTTGACTGCCTCTATGCGCGCGAGCAGGGCCTCCGTATATTCCAGCGCAGATAGCTCCCGGCGGCGGAGCGCTTGTGCCGCCTCGGCGAGCGTCAACCAGTGGAGCGCTGTCACCGACCGGGCTCCGGGCGCCAGGCCAGGACGGGTTCCTCATACATGTGGTGATCGCGCGGCAGAGCAGCGGCGAGCGCACCGGCCAGCGCCGTGCCGGCGTCGAGCGCTGCCCGATCCTCGCCTTTCAGATGGTCCAGGCCGGCGTCCTTTGCGCGGCGGTCTTCGGTCAATAGGCAAACTCCTCGAATACAGGCTCCACCCTGCCGCCCCAGCGGCCCTCGAACAGCGTGCGCTTGCGCTCGGCAGCAGTGACGCCACTGTCTGCGATCTCCTCAAGGTCGGACAGGAAGCCGGTCTCATCATTGCCAGCGCCATCGAGGCGCGCACGCGCCCTCAATCCCTGCCGGGCGATGGCAACCATATCCTTCGCAATATTGTGGAGCGAACGCCCGCCGATCTCCGCTGCGAAACCGAGGCGCGGTGCCTCTGTGCGCAGCCATGTCCGCTCTTCTTCCGTCCAGTGTTTGCAGAGATCCCAGCCAGCGGCACGTGCCGCGCCATCATAGAGCAGGCCGATCCAAAGTGCCGACAGTCCGCAAAGACGGCCCCAGGGGCCGCCATCCGCGCCGCGCAGCTCCAGATAGCGCTTCATCCGTACTTCGGGGAAGGCGGTCGTCACATGGTCCGACCAATCGCCGATATGCGGGCGCACACCAGGCAATTCCGGCAGTCGTCCCTCCAGGAAATCTCGGAAAGACCGGCCCGCCACATCGATATAGTGCCCGTCCCGATAGACGAAATACATCGGCACATCGAGGCAGTATTCAGCATAGCGCTCGAACCCGAAGCCTTCCTCGAACACGAAGCCCAGCATGCCGCAGCGATTTGGGTCGGTGTCGGTCCAGACATGTGAGCGAAGGCTCAGATAGTCCGTTGGCCGCCCCTCTCTGAAGGGCGAGTCGGCGAAGAGTACCGTCGTCAGCGGCTGCAGGGCCAACGACAGGCGGAATTTGTCTACCATGTCGGCTTCGTCGGCGAAGTCGAGATTGACCTGCACGGTGCAAGTCCTGAGCATCATGTCGAGGCCGAGCGATCCGACCTGCGGCATGTAGCGGCGCATCAAGGCATAGCGGCCCTTCGGCATCCAGGGGATGTCCTGCCGGCGCCATTTGGGATCAAAACCGATGCCAAGGAAGCCGAGCCCCATGATGTCGCCCACCTGCCGGCATTGGTCGAGATGGGCATGCACCTCGCTGCAGGTTTGGTGGACCGTTTCCAGCGGCGCGCCCGAAAGCTCTAATTGCCCTCCCGGCTCCAGCGTGATGCCGGCCGCATCCTGGGCGAGCGCGATGATTTTCCCGTCCTCATATCTGGGTTCCCAGCCAAACACCTCCAGGCGGCGCAGCAGTTCGCCGATGCCGTCTGGATCGTCATATGCGGGGCGGGAGAAATCAGACCGCCTGAAGACGAATTTCTCATGCTCGGTGCCGCAGCGCCAGTCTTCGCGCGGTTTGCAGCCCTGCTCGAACCATTCGACGAGTTCGCGGTGGTCCTCTATCACGCCTTCCGCCTCTACCGCAGCCGCCATCGGCTATTCCCTTGCTTCAAGCCTCATCCCCCCATATTGCCTGCCGCATGGAAAGCGCGGCCACGACCGCCGTTTCTGCCCGCAGGATTCGTGGGCCAAGATCGACGAGCCGAACGAAACGGGTTTCGGCGAAAGCGTCAAGCTCTGCCGCTGCAAAGCCGCCTTCCGGGCCGAGCAAAAGCCCACCAGGCGAGGGGCCGGCCTGCATGGCCCCGCCACCCGGATGACAGATTGCCAGCGGCCGCTCCGTCGGCCATTCTGTAAGCAGGGTCTGCAAAGAGGCAGGCGATATAACATCTGGCACATCGAGCCGTCCGCATTGCTCCGCCGCCTCCACAGCGATGCGGCGGAGGCGCTGCCGATTGAGCCGGTCCACCACGCTGCGCGCGGTGATGACGGGCAGGATACGTGCCGCGCCGAGCTCTGTCGCCTGTCTCACGGCGAGGTCTGCCATGCCGCGCTTCGTCGGTGCGAAGGCGAGCCAGATATCCGAGGGCGCGGTCTGGATACGCCGCCGCCCTAGCGCCGCCACCTGCCCTGAGCCGCGCTCGAGCCGCAGGATTTCCGCCTCCCATTCCCCGTCCCGGCCGTTGAAGAGGGCAATGCGGTCGCCTGTGTGGCGGCGCATGACGCGGCCAAGCCACGCCGCCTGCGCTCCGTCGAGCACCACGGACGCCCCCTCATGGAGCGTGGCCTCGACAAATAAGCGACGCACCACCCGCGGTCCTAAGCGTTATGAGCGCCGGGTTCGCAGGCGTGCGCGACCGGGTCCGATTGTTGGCATCTTCCCGTCATGTGTTGATATCATGCCTCCTTGCGGATGATCGTCCTGTAAATCCTGAGAGCCCGATCACGCGCCTGTTTGTGATCCACGATCGGGCAGGGCCAGGTCTTGCCGAGCTTGGCACCGGCATATGCAAGGACCGGTGCGGGCGCTTCCCAGGGGGTATGAATCCATTTGTCGGGCAGGCGCCGCAGCTCCGGCAGCCATTTGCGGAGATAGCTGCCGGCGGCATCGAAGCGTCGCGACTGCGCGACTGGGTTGAAGATGCGGAAATAGGGCGCGGCATCCGCGCCGCTGCCCGCGACCCATTGCCAATTGGCGCTGTTGTTGGCCAGGTCAGCATCCACGAGTGTATCCATGAACCATGCGGCGCCGAGGCGCCAGTCGATCAGCAGATTCTTGGTCAGGAAGGAGGCGGCAACCATGCGGACCCGGTTGTGCATCCAGCCGGTCGTCCAGAGCTCGCGCATGCCGGCATCGACCAGTGGATAGCCGGTGCGTCCATGCTGCCAGGCACTTAGGCCCTTTGGATCGTTGCGCCAGGGCATGCGGTCGAACGTGCGCTGGAGATTGGCCCTGTCCATGTCGGGGTTGTGGTAGAGCAGCTGGTGATTGAACTCGCGCCAACCAAGTTGGCGCAGAAAGGCATCCGCGCCGGAACCGGGCTCGCGCGCACCGAGCGCGGCGGCTACCTGCCGGGGCCCAATCTCGCCGAAATGCAGATGCGGCGAGAGCATACCCGTGCCCGGCTCCGCCGGGAAATCTCGGCTTTCGCCATAGCCGGCGACGCGCTTGCCCAGAAGTCGTTCGAGCCGCAGGCGCGCGCCCACCTCGCCCGGTCTCCAGGTCTCGCGCAGGCCGGAGGCCCAGTCCGGGACCGTCGGGCGGAGCTGCCAGCTCGCCAGATCCTCGCTCGCGGGCCACTGCGCCGGTGGCGGCAGCCGCCGGACTACCTCCTGCGGTGGCTCCCAACCCTGTTTCTGGCATTGGCGCCAGAAGGGCGCAAACACCCGGTAGTCCCCGCCCGTCTGCGTCGAAACAGTCCAGGGTTCGAGCAGCAGCGCTGCGTTGAAGGACCGAGGTGCCACGCCCGACTCTCGGCACCATATCTTGAGCTTCTTATCCTGCCGGATCACCGTCGGCTCGTAGAGTCGGTTCCAGACGATCGCTGCCGCGCCCGTCTCTCGCACCAGGGCGGCGATCGCTGCCCCGGCGGGGCCGCGGCGCAGGACCAGACGGCTGTCGAAGCGTGCGAGGCTTTCGACCAGTGCGTCCAAGCCGCCATGTAGCCACCAGCGGGAGGCGCCGCCCCGCTGCTGCTCTTCGTTATCAAGCACGAAGAAAGGGATGACCGGCCGGCCAGTCTGCGCAGCCCAGGCGAGTGCCGGATTGTCAGCCAGCCGAAGATCGCGACGGAACCGCATGAGCACCGGCCCCTCGCGGTTCACAGGCCTATTCCCCTCAATCAAACCGTCCGACAAGCCGGCCCCCGATAGATGTGTCATGGCTTGTCATGTTGCCATGCGCAGATCTTATGCTTTGCGACTCTTAATAACCCCTTCACTTTGGGTATGAACCGTCCTTTCGTTCCATTCTATGCTAACCTGGATCTCCAGTAGGCCCCATCTTGGCCACGATTGGGCAATAAAGGCGCCCGGCGTCATCACATTCGCGCTCACAGCCCCAGTAGCCGCGCCGTTGAGCCCGACAGGATTTCGGCACGCTCGGCGGCGGTAAGGGGGGTGTCGTCAACCACCTTGCAGGGTTCCGGGTCGCCGATCGGGAAGGGATAATCCGAGCCGAGCATGACGTGCGCCGCGCCCATCAAGTCCACAAGGAAGCGCAACGCATCCGGGCGGAAGACACAACTGTCCACATAGAGCCGCGTCATGCTCGCTGCCGGGTCGGCGTACTGCCCCGGATGGGCCTGAACATTCCGAACCAGCCGGCCGAGCGCAAAGGGCAGCGCCGCCCCGCCATGACTCAGGATGAGTGTCGCGCCGGGATATTTCAGCACATGACCGGAGAACAGCAGCCGTGCCACGGCCACGGTCGTGTCCGTCAGCCGTCCAACCGCGTTTATCATGTCGTAATCCACAACGCGCGCGTCGCCCGCTGCATACATGGGGTGGATATAGAGCACGGCCCCGCGCTCATGCGCGGCCGCCCAAAAGGGCTCCAGGCCCGGATCGTCGAGCACGCCCGAATCGCCCTTCGGCTGCGTGCCGATCATGAAGCCGCGAAACCCGTGGTCGAGGGCTTCGCACAGCATCCCGGCCGCCGCCTCGCCATCCTGGAGTGGCAGGCCGGCAAGCGGCACCAGCCGCTCCTCGTCTTCACAGGCCCGCCAGAGTGCCTCGTTGCAGAAGCGGTTCCAGTCCGCCCCACTACCACCCTCCAACTCATAGCCGAAACTGTCGGTCCATGGTGCGACCACCTGCCGATCAAGACCCTGTTCGTCCATCCAGGCGAGGCGCTGATTGGTCTCACGCAGCTTCGGCATGACTGGCCGTGTCGGCGCCCGCCCCGCGAAGGCGAGGCGAAAGTGCCCGTCTTGATGCAGGCATTCGACCCCGTCGAAATGGGCGGCGTCTGCGGACAGCGCATTGAACACCGCCTGGGGCAAGTAATGGGCGTGCGAATCGATGACCTTCAAGGGAGACCCTCCATTTGCCGGCCGGGACGATGCGCATCATTGCCGGCGCGGGCCACAATGCCAAGAATGGCCCACATAGGCGGGAAGATGAGGGCGAAAAGACGGGGACGTGGAGACCGGATCTTGGAGGGGCACAGGAGAATGACGACGTCTGGTGGCGGGGAGATCGGCAAGCCGAGGAGGCGGGTGGAAGATCGGCGGCTGGTGACGGGCCGGGGCGCCTTCGCGGACGACGCTACTTCCGAGCGACTCGCCCACGCCGCGCTGGTGCGCGCGCCACACGCCCATGCCCGCCTGCGCCGCCTCGATACCTCGCGCGCCGCCGCCCTGCCCGGCGTGTTGGCCGTGCTGACAGGGGCCGATGCGGTCGCCGACGGGATGGGGCCGATTCCGCACAATCCAGACTGGCGAGGCCCGCCCGACGCTGAACTCCACCTGCCCGACGGGTTCGAGGTGGTGCCAACCCCGAATCTACCCTTGCCGGTCGATATCGTGCGCTATTGCGGCGAGGCCGTGGTGCTCGTCGTGGCCGAGACCGCGGCGCTTGCGGCCGAGGCCGCAGAATTGGTGAGAGTGGATTACGAGCCGTTGCCAGCCGTGACGGATGCACGGGCCGCCATGCGCAAGGACGCGCCCCGGCTCTGGCCCGATCGCCCCGGCAATCTGGCGCTTGCCTGCGAGGTCGGCGACCGAGAGGCGGCCGACGCGGCTTTCGCAAGAGCGGCCTATGTGACAGCGCTCGACAGCCATATCCACCGCGTGAACGGCGTTCCCATGGAGCCGCGCAGCGTTGTGGGCGCCTATGATGTCCAGGCGGGCCGCTACATTTTGCGTGCGGCATCGGGGCGCGGGGCCGTGCAGACACGCGAGCGGCTTGCCGCCACGCTCGGCGTTCCGGTCGCGCGCTGCCGGGTCGTGTTCGGCGACATGGGCGGCAATTTCGGGACGCGAAACGCATTCTCGCCAGAATTCGCACTTATGCCCTGGGCAGCGCGGCGGACGGGCCGGCCGGTGAAATGGACGGCGGACCGGCGCGAATGCTTCTTGTCCGACTATCAAGCGCGCGATCTCCATTCTGAGGCGGTGTTGGCGCTTGACGAAGACGGCAATTTTCTTGCCCTCCGCGGCGTCAACACCCTTAATCTTGGCGCCTACACGGTCTATTTCTGGCCGCTGCGTAAGGGCCTCTCAATGATGCAGGGGACCTACCGCATTCCCGCCGTCCACTTCCGCGGCCATGCGGTGCTTACCAACACGGCGCCGACTGCCGTCTATCGCAGCGCCGGGCGACCCGAGGCGATCTACATGATCGAGCGGCTGATCGACCTGGCGGCCGCAGAACACGGTTTTGACCGGGTGGCGTTGCGCCGGCGCAACCTCATTGCACCGGACGCCCTGCCGTTCACCAACGCCGTCGGCGTCACCTATGACAGTGGCGACTACGCTGCCGGTATGGATGCGTCGCTTATGGCGGCCGACTGGGCGGGCTTCGAGGCGCGGCGCACGGCGTCGCAGCGGCGGGGCCGCCTCCGGGGCCAAGCGGTTGCCAATTATATCGAGGTAACAAGTGGCATACCCCGCGAGCGGGCAGAGCTCCGGACGCTCGCCGACGGTACAGTCGAGCTGGTCGTCGGCACGACTAGCAGCGGCCAGGGCCATGAGACCAGCCTGCCACAATTAGCGGCCGAATGGCTGGGCCTGCCCTTCGAGCGGATCCGCTATGTCGCCAACGACACCGACCGCGTCTCGATCGGCGGCGGCTCGCATTCGGGCCGCTCCATGCGACTTGCGAGCATCGCTATCGGCAGGGCGGCCGCTGCGCTGCTAGACCGGGGAACAGCCGTCGCCGCCCGCGCGCTCCAGACGGCGCCCGACAGTATCGCTTGGCGCGACGCTGCATTCCATGCCGCAGGCGGTGCCAGCCTCGGCCTGGCGGAAGCGTCGGCGCTCACCGACGGGCCGCTCGAAGGCATTGGCGACATCACCGACCGCTCGGGCGGCTATCCCTATGGCGCACATGTCTGTGAGGTCGAGATCGATCCCGAAACGGGCCATGTGCATGTCGCGGCCTGGACCGCGCTCGATGATGTCGGCCTTGCCGTGAACCCGCTGATCCTGCACGGGCAGGCGCAGGGCGCGGTGGCGCAAGGCCTCGGCCAGGCGCTGATGGAAGAGGTACGCTACACGCCAGAGGACGGCCAACTCCTCACCGGCTCCTTCATGGACTACGCCATGCCGCGGGCCGATGTCGTGCCACCGATCCGCACGCTGATAAGCGAGGTGCCGGCCAGCTCCCACCCCTTCGGCATCCGCCCTGGTGGCGAGGGGGGCACGACGCC
The DNA here is from genome assembly GCA_026710105.1 of Alphaproteobacteria bacterium. Lineage (GTDB taxonomy): Bacteria > Pseudomonadota > Alphaproteobacteria > Bin95 > Bin95 > Bin95. The sequence goes on along the minus strand of JAPORR010000036.1, from coordinate 6,611 downwards.
CGCCCTTGGCCTGCTCGTCAATGCGGTCTGCCACGCGCTGCAGGACCTTGGCATCCGCCATATCGAAATGCCGCTGACGTCGGAACGGGTCTGGCGGGCAATCAGGGCCGCACGGGCGAGAGATTGACCCCCGTTGTCCCGCAAGGCCGGGCCGGCTGCTTCAGGGCACCGCAAGAGGACAGGGCTGGGTTTCCCCTCCGGAATCCAGGCTGCTATAGTGGGCAGTTAGCGAAACACCGTTGCGCGATACCATAGCCGCTCCGGGAGCGACGATGAAGCTCACCATCGAACGCAGCCAGTTCCTGAAATCCCTCAGCCATGCGCAGAGCGTGGTTGAACGGGCCAACACTATTCCGATCCTGGGAAATGTCATGCTCGAAGCGGCAGACGGGCGGCTGCGCCTCTCGGCGACCGATCTGGAGCTCGGAGCCGTCGAGACAGTGGACGCCGAAGCAGTTTCCGGTGGCGGCACCACGCTGTCGGCGCAAGTGCTTTACGACATCACCCGCAAACTGCCCGATGGGGCGCAGGTGGAGCTGGAGACCGAGGATGGTACGGACCGCATAAGGCTGCGCTGCGGGCGGTCCACCTTCACGCTCTCCGCCCTGCCGCCAGACGAGTTCCCGCAGCTTTCCAAGGCCGAGTTCGCCTGCCGCTTCCAGCTTGCTGCCGACGACCTACGCGGGCTGATCGACCGGACCGGCTTCGCCGCCTCGACCGAAGAGACGCGCTACTATCTGAACGGCATCTACCTGCACACCACGGAGCATGAGGGCGTGCCGGTGCTGCGCGCGGTGGCAACGGATGGCCACCGGCTAGCGCGCGTCGAGGTGCCAAGACCTGCCGGCGCGGAGGACATGCCGGGCGGCGTAATCGTGCCACGCAAGGCGGTACAGGAGCTGCGCAAACTGCTGGAAGGCGAAGACGATGATGTATCGGTCGCGCTGTCGGAGACCGGAATTCGCTTCGTCATCGGCAGCGTGGAGCTTACTTCCAAGCTCATTGACGGTACCTATCCCGACTATGAACGGGTAATCCCGACGGGCAATGACAAGCGGCTCGAAGTCGAAAGCCGCGTCTTGGCAGAAGCCGTAGACCGGGTTACGGCGATCTCCTCCGAGCGTACCCGCGCGATCAAGCTCGCCGTCGATACTGCCAGCCTGCAGCTCACCGCCGCCGACCCGACCCACGGCACGGCGACGGAGGAGATCGACGTGCGCTTCGACGGGACGGCACCGATGGAGATCGGCTTCAACGCCCGCTATCTGCTCGAAATCCTGCGCCGTATCGAAGGCGGCACGGTGGCGCTTGAGCTCGCCGACCCGGCGGCGCCCACCCTGGTCCGCGACATGGTGGACTCGAGTGCGCTCTACGTGTTGATGCCGATGCGCGTCTGATCCGTGGCCGAAGTCGCCCTTCACGCATCGAGCGGGGCGCCGGTTGTCAGGCGCCTGGCGCTCGGCGATTTTCGTAACTACCGGAACGCGTGCCTGGAGGCAGACGACCGGTTCGTCCTGCTCACCGGGCCGAACGGCGCCGGCAAGACCAATCTGCTAGAAGCGCTGTCGCTACTGGCGCCGGGGCGTGGACTGCGCCGCGCGCGGCCGCGGGAGATAACGCGACACGGCGCGGCACGGTGGGCCGTGGCGGCGCGGCTCGACACGGCCTTCGGCACGGTTGATATCGGCGCTGGTCTCGGCGAGGGCGACAGGCGGGTGGCGCATATCGACGGCGGGGTGCGGCGTGGGCGCGACGGGACGGTGACAGTCGTCTGGCTCACACCGCAGATGGACCGGCTGTTCCTCGACGGTGCCGGTGCCAGGCGGCGGTTTCTTGATCGACTCGTCCTGGCAGTCGATCCTGCTCATGCCGGGCGGACGCAGGCCTATGAGACAGCGATGCGCCAGCGCCTCGCGTTGCTGAGGACCGGGACCTCGGATGGCGACTGGCTCGCCGCGCTAGAGCGCAGCATGGCCGAGCGCGGCATCGCCGTTGCGGCCAGTCGGCGTGACCTGGTGGAGCGGCTGCGCACGGCGCTTGCCTCTGCCGACGGCCCCTTCCCCAGGCCGCAGGTGGCGCTATCGGGCGCGGTCGATGCCTGGCTGGAGGAGGGACCGGCGCTAGAGGCGGAAGACCGGCTGGTCGCGGCGCTGGCGGACAGCCGCGCCCGCGATACCGAATCGGGCCGCACTGGCGCCGGGCCGCATCGCAGCGACCTCGCCGTCTCGGACATGGGGTACGGCATGCCGGCCGCCTTATGCTCGACCGGCGAGCAGAAAGCGCTGCTAGTCGCGTTGGTTCTCGCTTCCGCGCGCCTCGCCCCGCAGCCACCGCTGCTGCTGCTGGACGATGTCGCGGCCTTCCTCGACGAGAACCGGCGCGACGCGCTGTTCGACGAGGTTGGGCGGCTCGGCTGCCAGGCCTGGCTCACCGGCGCCGACCCTGGTATCTTCGCCCCGCTTGTCGGCCGCGCGCTGCATATCCGCGTGGAAAACGCGGTTCTCACTCCCCTGGTGCAGGAGCGGCCATGACCGAACCCACCGACGATATCCAGACTGTCCAAGAGAGCGGAGATTACGGCGCCGACGCCATCAAGGTGCTGCGCGGTCTGGAGGCGGTGCGCAAACGGCCTGGCATGTATATCGGCGACACCGACGACGGCACCGGTCTACACCACATGGTCTATGAAGTGGTGGACAACGCGATTGACGAGGCACTGGCTGGTTATTGCGACACGGTGGAGGTCACGCTCGAAGCCGACGGCTCGGTTACGGTCACCGACAACGGGCGCGGCATCCCGACCGAGATCCACGAGGAGGAAAGCGTTTCGGCCGCTGAGGTCATCATGACGCATCTCCATGCCGGCGGGAAGTTCGACAACAATTCCTACAAGGTCTCGGGCGGGCTGCACGGCGTCGGCGTCTCGGTCGTCAATGCGCTGTCCGAAACGCTCGACCTGACGATCTGGCGCGAGGGGCGCGAACATGCGATGCGCTTCAGTCACGGCGAGGCAGACGCGCCCTTGCGCGATATCGGCCCTGCCGGTGCGGATGGAATGCGTACCGGCACCCGCGTGCGCTTCCTGCCCTCGACTGACACCTTCTCGAAAGTCGAGTTCGACTTTACGACCCTGGAGCGGCGGCTGCGTGAACTCGCCTTCCTCAACTCCGGCGTGCGGCTGGTGTTGACTGATTCCCGGCGCATTGACGAGCACCGCACCGACCTTCATTACGAGGGCGGGTTGCAGGCCTTCGTCACCTGGCTTGACCGCAACCGCACGGCCCAGCACGAGTGCATCGCCATCCGCGCTGAGCGCAACGACATCGCCGTCGAAGCAGCGTTGCAGTGGAATGACAGCTTTCACGAAACCTCACTTTGTTTCACGAACAACATTCCCCAACGCGACGGCGGCACGCATCTCGCGGGCTTCCGCGCGGGTCTGACCCGGCAGGTCATCGGCTATGGGGACCGCATCGGCCTCACCCGCCGGGATAAGCTCGCACCATCGGGCGAGGATGTGCGCGAGGGCCTCACCTGTGTGCTCTCGATCAAGGTGCCGGACCCGAAATTCTCGTCCCAGACCAAGGACAAGCTGGTCTCCTCCGAAGTGCGCCCAGCGGTGGAGAGCGCCATCAATGAGGCACTCGAAGCCTGGCTGGAGGAGCATCCGAAAGAGGCGCGGATCATCGTCGAGAAGGTGCAGCGCGCCGCACAGGCCCGCGAGGCGGCACGGCGCGCACGCACGCTGATCCGTGAGCCGAAAAACAGCATTGCCTCGCTGCCGGGCAAGCTCGCGGACTGCCAGGCGCGCGACCCGGATCGGGCGGAGCTCTTCATCGTCGAGGGCGACAGCGCCGGCGGTTCCGCCAAGCAAGGCCGCGACCGCGCCTTTCAGGCCGTGCTGCCGCTGCGCGGCAAGATCCTGAACATAGAGCGCGCCCGGCTCGACAAGATGCTTTCCAGCGACAGTATCGGGACACTCATCACTGCGCTCGGCGCCGGAATCGCTGAGACCTTTGACGCCGACAAGACGCGCTACCACAAGATCGTCATCATGACGGATGCGGATGTAGACGGCAGCCATATCCGCACGCTCCTACTCACCTTCTTCTACCGCCAGATGCCGGCGCTGTTGGAGCGAGGCTACCTCTATATCGCTCAGCCGCCGCTGTTCCAGGTCCGGCGCGGAGGTCAGTCCGTGCGCTATCTGAAGGACGAGGCGGAGCTGGACAGCTTCCTGCTCGACAGTGGCCTGCAGGGTGCCGTGCTGGCGTTGCATGACGGCAGCCAGATGGCGGGGGCGGATCTGCGCCGCCATATCGACGAGGTCGCGGCGCGGGCGCGCCGGCGCATTGAGGCGCTGGCGCACCTTGTCGGCCATCGCGGCCTTGTCGAGCAGGCTGTGCTTGCAGGCGTATTCGAGGAGGCAGCACTCGGGGTGCAAGAAGAGGTGGAGGCCGCTGCTGCCCGGCTCGCCGCCCGGCTGGACGCGCTGGAAGAGCCCGCAGCGCGCGGCTGGTCCGCCCTCGTAGAGGATGACCTCAGCCTCGCCGTTTCCTATGAGAACCAGGGGGTGCTGCGTTCTTGGCGGATCGAGCGGCGCCTGCTGCGCCATGTGGACGCCGTCCGGCTCAACCGCCGGGCCGGGCTGCTGGGCGCGGTCTATGACAAGCCGGCGATGCTCCGGGTCCGCGAACGAGAGGATCGCATAGACGGCCCCTGTGGCCTGCTGGAGCGTGTGCTGGAGCACGGGCGGCGGGGCCTCGCCCTACAGCGCTACAAGGGCCTCGGCGAGATGAACCCGGAACAGCTCTGGGAGACAACGCTCGACCCAGAGGCGCGCACGCTGCTGCAGGTGCGGGTGAATCATGCCGAGGAGGCGGGTGAGCTGTTTTCCACCTTGATGGGCGACCAGGTCGAACCCCGCCGCGCCTTCATCCAGGACAACGCGCTCAAGGTCGCAAATCTGGACGTTTAGGCACAGGAGCGCTTCGTCTCCTGGCCTCCCGACACGGGCGGCTTATTATCTCGTTTCCTCTGGCTTCCAGCATGAGGGCTCTCCTTGGGTCGCAGCCCGCTGCATATCTGGCTCGTCACCGCGACAGGGCTGCTGGCATTCTTCACCATGGTGTTCTCCAGCACGATGGCGAATGTCGCGATCCCGCATGTGATGGGCGCCTACGGCATTGGGCAGGACCGGGCCCAGTTCCTCGCCACGGCATTCCTGGCCACCAACACGGCGAGCCTGCTCGTCAACCGCTGGCTTGTCGCGCGGATTGGCCAACGCCGTGCCTTCACTCTCTCGCTCGTCCTGTTCGGCATCGGCAGCATGATCTGCTGGTGGGCGCCCAATTTCAGCCTGGTCGTGGCCGGACGCATCGTGCAGGGCCTGTCCTCGGGCATCGTCCAGCCGCTGGTGATGGTAGTGCTGTTCCAGGTCTTCCCGTCGGACAGGCGCGGCCTCGCCATGGGTTTGTTCAGCATGGGCGTGGTCTTCGCGCTCGGCCTCGGCCCCGCCATAGGCGGCCTTACCATCGACCTGCTGGAATGGCGCTATATCTTCCTTGTCCCGCTGCCAGCGGCGGCGTTGGCGCTAGCGCTCGGCTTCCTCTTCATCCCCGAACGCCAGCAGCGTGCGGTACCTGGGCCCTTTGATGCGCTCGGCTTTGTGCTCGTCGCCATCGCCATCTTTTTGCTCACCACCGGCATCGCCTCCGGCCAGCGCCAAGGCTGGTTCTCGGACTACATGCTGGTGATCTGGGGCGGGTTCGTCATTGCCGGCGGGGGATTCTTGCTCTCGCAATGCCGAGCGCGGGCGAGCCTGCTCGACCTCTCCCTCTTTCGGAACCTGCGCTTCGCCGCCGCCGGGACAACCAGTTTCGTCTTCGCCTTCGCTTCCTTCGGCACGGTTTATATCTTTCCTGTCTTCGGCCAGATCGTACCGGGCTACACTGCCAGCGAAGCAGGGTCGCTGCTGTTGCCGGGCTGCGCCGTCGCTGCCGTTCTGCTGCCACTTGCGGGCCGGCTTTCCGACCGGTTTCCCGCTCCGCTGATCGTCATCGGCGGTATGGCGGCGGCCATGACGAGCGCCGTGCTGATGGCGAACGCGGACAGCGACACCGCCTTCTGGACCATCGCGGGCTATCTCCTCCTGAACCGGATCGGCGTTGCCTTCGTCACGCCCGCGCTCAATAACACTGCGCTCGCCGCGCTAGAGCCGCGCCAGCTTGACAGCGGTGCGGGCGTGGCGAATTTGCTGCTGATGCTGGGCGGGTCCTGCGGTATCAACATCCTGGTCGTGGTACTCGAACGGCGCATCGGCCACCACAGCGACGCCTTCGCTGCAACGCAGACCGCGGCCAATGACGCCACGCGCGAACTGCTCGGCCGGGTGGGCAGCATTCTCGGTCGCGCTGGCCTGCCGGACGGCATGCGCGAACAGGCGGCACTCGACTATCTGAGCCATGTCGTGGCCGCACAAGCGAACATGCTGGGGTTCCAGGACGGATTCCTCACCATGGCACTATTCTGCGTACTGCCGATGCTGCCGGTCTGTTTACTGATCAGCCGGACCGGCCGGATTGGTGGGACTATTCGACAGTGACCGACTT
>JAPORR010000035.1 GCA_026710105.1 Alphaproteobacteria bacterium | reverse complement strand
TCAATCTCCCAGTGTGACCTACGACGAAAAATCGTCTTTCTCTGGCACACCACGCAGATCAGCGGCATCAAAATCTCCACGCAACGGAAGTGCAGCTCCCATAACAACCCTCCAATCCAAGGCGCCCACCTTGAATCAGAAATCGGGCCGGCAGGAAATCCCCCTCATGAGTCAGTGGCAACCGCCTCTGGTATAAGGTAAAATCCCGACACTAGAACCGCAACGCCGACAAAAGGCCGTTGCGTTTCAGCGTGTTGTGCGAGATGAGGAGTCGATTAGAGATTGGAAGTTCCGGTTAGTCGGCTCACACGCCGACACTAGGCCGGATATTGTACCAGAGTGGCACGGTTCCACTTCCGGCGGGAGCTATTCCAGCATAGACTGAGGCTATCATGTCTGCCCTCCCCTCCCACGCCTCTATCGTCATTGTCGGCGGCGGGATTATCGGGTTGAGCCTCGCCTACCACCTCGCGAAGGCTGGGCGGGACGGCGTATTGCTGCTCGAACGCAAGCAGTTTACTTGCGGCACCACCTGGCACGCCGCAGGCCTAGTGCGCTCCGCTGCCCTGCATCCGACGCTCGCCGCCCTCCTCGCCGACTCCAGCCGGCTCTATTCCGAACTCGAAGCCGAGACGGGCCAGCCTACCGGCTACCGGCAGACAGGCTCGATCTACACGGCTGGCAATGCCGAACGCTGGGAAGAGTTGAAACGCGCGGCCGCCAGCACACGCGCACATGGCGCCGAAGTCGATTTCTGTACGCCGGCAGACCTGAAACGCCTCTGGCCGCTCATGAATATCGATGACCTGATCGGCGGCTTATTCTATGCCGGTGACGGCCAGACGAACCCAGCTGACACCGCCGCCGCGTTCGCCCGGGGCGCCCGGCAAGCCGGCGCCGTGCTGCTGGAAAATGTGAAGGTCACGGGCATATGCACGACTGACGGGCGCATTACCGGCGTCGAGACGGAGGCTGGGCCGGTGACGACCCGCTGTGTCGCGAATTGCGCCGGCATGTGGGCACGCGAAGTGGGCCTGATGGCGGATACTACTGTGCCGCTCCACGCGGCAGAGCATTTCTATATCGTGACGGAGCCGATGGCGGGCGTGGCAGCGGGCTTGCCGGTCATGCGCGACCAGGACAACTTCGCTTACTACAAGGAAGACGCGGGCAAGCTTTTGATCGGCGCCTTCGAGCCAGTGGCGAAGCCCTGGGGAGTGGAAGGCATTCCAGAGGATTTCTGCTTTGACCGCCTTCCGGACGACTGGGATCATTTCGAGCCGGTCCTGCGGGGCGCGCTGCACCGGGTGCCGGCGCTCGGGGAGACAGGCATCCGGTTGTTCTTCAACGGACCAGAGAGCTTCACCCCGGACCAGGCGTTCCATCTCGGCCCGGCCGGCGATGTAGAGGGCTTATGGATCGCGGCCGGCTTTAACTCCATCGGCATCCAGGCGGCCGGCGGCGTCGGCCAGCGGCTGGCGGCTTGGATTGAGGACGGCGTGCCGCCCTGTGACCTCTCGGCGTTCGATCCACGCCGGATGCAGCCCTTCCAGAACGGCAAGACCTATCTGAAAGCGCGGGTGAGCGAGGCACTCGGCCTGCTCTACGCCATGCACTGGCCTTACCGCCAATTCGAAACTGCGCGTGGCGAGCGTCGCTCCCCGGTGCATGAGGCGCTCGCCGAAGCCGGCGCCTGCTTCGGCGAGGTCGCCGGCTGGGAGCGCGCCAACTGGTTCGCACGGCCGGGCGAGACGCCTGCTTACGACTACAGCTACGGGCGGCAAAACTGGTTCGAGGCGAGTGCAGCCGAACACCGCAGCGTGCGAGAGGTGGTCGGCATATTCGATCTCACCTCCTTCGGCAAATTTCTGGTCGAGGGACCAGACGCCGAAGCGCTGCTGCAATGGGTCTCGGCCAATGACATGGCTCGCCCCCCCGGAAGCGTGATCTACACGCAATGGCTGAATGCCATGGCGGGTATCGAAGCAGACCTGACGGTTACCCGCTTTGACGAAGCCCACTACATGGTGGTGACGGGCGCGGCGGCTGCAGCGCGCGATCTGGCCCGGCTGCGCATGGAAGCGCGCGACCGGCGCGCGGATATCTCCGATATCACCGATGAACTGGCTGTATTCGCCGTCATGGGGCCGGAGTCGCGCCGGGTCCTGCAACCTCTGACATCGGCGGACCTCTCCAACGCCGCCTTCCCGTTCGGCACCTCGCAGGAGATCGAGCTGGCGGGTGCCCCGGTCCGAGCGTCACGCCTCAGCTATGTCGGCGAACTCGGCTGGGAGCTCTATGTGTCCCAGGCCGAGGCCGGAAGCCTGTTCGCGGCGCTCAGGGAGGCGGGTGCCCTGCCCGCCGGCATGCACGCGCTCGACAGCCTGCGTATCGAGAAGGCCTACCGCCACTGGGGCCACGATATCGCCCCTTCCGACAATCCGGTGGAAGCCGGGCTCGCCTTTGCGGTGAGACCGGATGCCAAGGATTTCCTCGGGCGGAACGCCTTTCTCCGTGCGCGAGAAGCCGGCCCTGCGCGCCGTCTGATGCAATTTCACCTTTCGGATCCAGAACCACTGCTCTACGGCCACGAGCCGATCCTGGCGGACGGTCGCACGGTCGGCACGCTGACCTCGGGGAATTACGGCCATACGCTGGGTGGCGCGGTGGGCCTCGGCTATGTGCCAGTGGCAGCGCTTGACGCAGGCACATTCGCGATCAATGTGGCGGATGCCATCATCCCTGCTGAAGCTTCGCTCAGGCCCCTCTACGACCCGAAGAACCACCGGATGCGCGACATCTGAAGCCACCCCGAGTCCAGCAGGCAACATCCCGGTGAGTTCTTCGCTATGCAGGCTCTGTATGAATACTCCTGGACCGGATAGTTATCTTTGGCCAGCCTGCCTTGACCGTCTGTCCAGCCGTGCTATCCAGCGGCGGCGATGAGCGAGCTTGCCGAATTCTTCCATATGGGTGGCTATGCGGCCTATGTCTGGCCGGCTTACGGCGCGACGGTGGTGCTGCTAGGCGGTCTGCTTGTCGATAGCGTGCTGAGGCTGCGACGCGCCGAACGGCGGCTGGCGGCCCTGAGGGCCACCGAGGGCGACCTGGACGATGCGGCCTAAGCGCCGCCGCCTCCTGCTGCTGATCTCCGCGCTCGCCCTGCTAGGCGGCGCGGCGGCGCTGGCGTTCACGGCGCTCGACGACACGATGCGCTTCTTCCACTCGCCAAGTGAAGTCGCGGCGGGGGCGGTCGGGCCGGGCCGGGAGTTCCGCCTTGGCGGGCTGGTAGAAGAAGGCTCGCTGACGCGGGCCGGTACAACTATTGGCTTCCGTATAGAGGACGGCGCGCACAGCGTTGCCGTCCTCTATACGGGGCTACTGCCGGATCTGTTCCGGGAGGGACAGGGCGTGGTGGCAACAGGTGCGCTCGACAGCGAGCGGGTCTTTCGGGCGACGCAAATCCTCGCCAAACACGATGAAACCTACATGCCTCCAGAGGCCGCAGAGGCGCTCCGCCGCGCAGGAAAGACCGGCGGATCGTGACCGCGGAACTCGGGCATTTCGCGCTGACGCTGGCGCTCGGCCTCGCCCTGCTGCAGGCAACTCTGCCCCTCTACGGCGCCTCCCGAGGCCAGACAGCACTGATGGAGCTCGCCCGCCATACGGCGTTCGGGCAATTCGTTTTTACCGCTATCGCCTTCGCCGCGCTCACCAGAACCTATCTCGTCTCCGACTTCTCGGTTGCGGTGGTCGTGCAGAACTCGCATTCGCTGAAGCCGCTGCTCTACCGCCTGACCGGCGTGTGGGGGAACCATGAAGGGTCGCTGCTGCTCTGGATCCTGATCTTGACGCTGTTCGGCGCCATGGTTTCCCTGTTCGGTAGCAGCCTACGCGAGACCTTCCGGGCCCGCGTGCTTGCCGTGCAGGCAATGGTCGGCGCAGGCTTTCTCGCCTTCACACTGCTTACCTCCAACCCCTTTCAGCGCGTCTGGCCGCCGCCGCTGGACGGCGCGGGGCTGAATCCACTGCTGCAGGACCCCGGCCTCGCCTTCCATCCGCCGCTTCTCTATTTCGGTTATGTCGGCTTGTCGGTCGCCTTCTCCTTCGCCGTCGCAGCGCTGCTGGAAGGTCGCGTGGACCGAGCCTGGGCGCGCTGGGTGCGGCCCTGGACACTCGCCGCCTGGGCGGGACTGACCGCCGGCATCGCACTCGGCAGCTGGTGGGCCTATTACGAGCTCGGCTGGGGCGGGTTCTGGTTCTGGGATCCGGTGGAAAATGCCTCCTTCATGCCTTGGCTCGCGGCCACGGCACTGCTGCATTCCGCTATCGCGGCCGAACGGCGCGAGGCGCTCCGGTCCTGGACGGTGCTACTCGCCATCATCGCCTTTTCGCTGAGCCTACTCGGTGCCTTTCTGGTTCGCTCCGGCGTACTGACATCGGTGCACGCCTTCGCGACCGATCCCGAGCGCGGCATCTTCATCCTGCTGTTACTCGGCATTGCAACGGGGGGTGCGCTCGCCCTCTACGCTTGGCGGGCACCGGCGTTCGCCGCAGGCTCCCCCTTCCGACCGGTCTCGCGCGAGGGCGCGTTGCTGCTGAACAATCTTGTGCTGGCCACAGCCTGCGCGACAGTGCTGCTCGGCACACTCTACCCCCTGTTCCTCGATGCGCTTGACGCCGGCAAGGTCTCGGTCGGGCCACCCTATTTCACCGCGACCTTCGTGCCGCTGATTGCCCCGGCACTGGTCGCAATGGCGATCGGGCCGATGCTCGCCTGGAAGCGCGGCGACCTTGCGGGTGCGCTTGGGCGGCTCTGGGCGGCAGCGCTCGGGGCTGCGCTTGCTGCCGGCGCCGCGCTTGCCTATGGGGAAACGCTAGCCGCCCTTGGGCTCGGCGCAGCCGCCTGGATCGGCCTCGGCGCGCTGGTCGAGTGGGCCGAGCGCCTGCGCCTCGGCCGCGCGCCCGCCATAGAAGTCTGGCGGCGTGCCCGCGGCGTGCCCCGCGCCGCCTGGGGTGCCGGGCTAGCGCATCTGGGCGTAGCCATTGTCGTCGCTGGCATCACGGCCTCGCAATGCTTCCAGTCGGAACTCATTCTCGCGATGAAACCGGGCGACAGCGCACAGATTGCCGGCTACACGATCCGCTATGACGGCACTGCTCAAGTCGAGGGGGCAAACTACCACGCGGACCGGGCGACACTAGCCGTGCTGCGCGACGACACGCCGGTGGCCATCCTCACTCCCGAGCGGCGCTTCTATCCCGTCGAGAGCCAGCACACGACGGAAGCAGCGATCCGCACGACCTTCCTCGCGGACCTCTATGCGGTGATCGGCGAGGATGATCCCGAGGCAGGGCGCACGGTACGACTTTACCATAATCCGCTCGTGCCGTGGATCTGGATCGGCGCTATCGTCATGGCCCTCGGCGCGCTAGCGTCCCTGACCGACCGCCGCCTGCGGCTCACCATGCCGGTGCGGCGACGGCAAGCAGCGGAAGCCTGATGCGCCGCCTGCTGTTCCTGGTACCCCTGGCGGTGTTTGCCGTGCTGGCCGCCTGGCTTTATCTCGGCCTAGGCGGCGACCCGTCGCGCATTCCCTCGCCGCTGGTCGGGCAGACGGTGCCCACTTTCGCCGTGGACGGCCTCGCAACTGCCGATCTGGAGGGCCCGGCGCTTGTCAACATCTTCGCATCCTGGTGCGTGCCCTGCCGCGCGGAACATCCCCTACTCACGCATCTAGCGGCGGAAGAGAGCATCGTCATCTACGGCATCGCCTACAAGGACAAGCCGGAGGCCGCCCGCGCTTTCCTCGCCGAACTCGGCAATCCCTACCGCAAGGTCGGTTTCGACGAAGACGGCCAGGCCGGCATTGAGTGGGGCGTGACCGGCGTGCCCGAAACCTTCGCGCTCGACGCCAGGGGCGTGGTGGTGTTCAAGCATACTGGGCCGTTGACGCCCGAGACCATCCGCCATGACCTGCTGCCGGCACTCGCGCGATGAGCACAATGAAACTGTCGGCGGCGATTCTGGCGCTGACGCTAGCATTCCTGCCTATGCCGGCCATGACGGCGCTCGACGCCACCGAGATGCTCGCAGACCCGGCGTTGGAGGCCCGCGCCCGGGCACTCGCCAAGGACGTGCGCTGCGTCGTCTGCCAGAACCAGTCGATAGATGATTCCGGGGCTGACCTCGCGCGGGATCTCCGTCGGTCGCTGCGCGCAAGATTGTTGGCCGGCGACAGCGACGAGGAGGCCCTCGCTTACCTGACGCAGCGTTACGGTGACTATGTGCTGATGGATCCGCCACTCAAGCCTGCAACCTGGATTCTCTGGTTCGCGCCAGCCGGGTTTGCTGCCATCGCCCTGCTGCTGGGGCTACGCTATTTCCGGCGGCGGGAGTGACGAGCGGCGTCTGGCTTTGGCTGGCGGGCGGCGCGCTGGCGGCAGCAGCGGCCCTGCTGGTGCTGCGGCCGCTGGCGCGGGCGGGCATGGCTGGGCTGCCGGCCGTCGCACTCGCAGCGTTGCCGGTCGTGATGGCGTTCGCGCTCTATCTCTGGATCGGCCGACCGGGCCTGCCGGACATGCCGCTCGGCACGCGCGGCGCAGAGACCGCCCAGCATGCGGAATTGCTCCGCCTCGCCGCGCGCCTCGAAACACATCTCGAAGCCGCGCCGGGGGACGCACAGGGCTGGCGGATTCTCGCCGGCGCCTGGCGTGGCCTCGGGCGGATGGAGGAAGCTGCAGACGCGCTCGCCCGCGCCGTGCAGGCAGAAGGCGGCCTAGAGGCTGCATCGGCCGACCTGCTGGCGGATTATGGCGAAGCGCGCGCGACGGTCTCGGCCGGCATGGTGACACCAGAGGCGCTCGTCGCCTTCCGGGCCGCGCTCACGCAGGAGCCCGGGCACCCGAAAGCCTGGCATTATCTGGCCATCGAACGCCTGCAATCCGGCGACGAGAAGCGTGCACTCGCCCTCTGGCGCGGGCTGGAGGCCGCCTCCGGCCCCTCTGCGCCCTGGAGCACCGCCGTCCGCCAACATATTGCCGACCTCGCCCGCCGTCTTGGCCCCGCCGCTGCAGAGGTCGCACCCGCTACGGCGCCATGACGCCGCGCCGACCCGACTTCCACGCGCCCACAGGCCGCCTCTCTCACCTTCAATAAGCGACCTCTGGACGGTAGACGCACCTGTTATTTCCGGCCCCCGGCCAGACGAGTGGCGAGGGCGCGCAGATAGCGGCGGTCCATGTCGGAAAGTCCTTCAGTTCCTGACTTCGACGGTTGGGCCGGCTTTTGGCTAGTCTCCCGTTTGGAGATTTCAG
>JAPORR010000106.1 GCA_026710105.1 Alphaproteobacteria bacterium | reverse complement strand
AGTAGTCGTCGCGATGGCCGCGGTCGCGGTCCTCGCGGATCAGCACTTCCGCCGGTGTGTGCTTGCGCCCTTCGGTCAGGGGACGCCGCCGCTTGATGGTCTCCGCGAACGCCGCGCGCTTCGCCGCCATGTCGTCGTCGGCGGCACATTGCAGGATGTGGCGCGCCTCGCCCTCCAGGGAGCGGTTGTTGCGCGAGGCGCGCGCCTTCAGGCGGTCCACCACGTCGTCATCGAGCCGCCGCACATTGATCGTCACCATGGGTTCGCCTCCAGCCGCTGGTTATCAAATTGTTATCACGCTGACATGGCTTTTGCAAGCCCCGGCCGGGGCTACATTCTGCGACTTTTGCGGCCATACGGGGACATGAGAGGACAGGAGATGACTGGAGGAGAGACCGTTCGTTCGGCCCTTGTTCTCCGCTTCGCGGGCGCATATCTGGCCTCTATGGACAGGCAAGAATCCGCTCATTCCGCCACCGTCGCAAGGCTGCGGCGATGGTAGCGTCCATCGGCAAGATTGCGGCGCCGTCGCAGGGCGTGGGTTATTCCGAGAAGGACGGCTACTACGCGAAGGAAGACGCCGCGCATAAGGAAGCGAGCGCCTGGGCGGGCAAGGGCGCCGAGGCGCTCGGGCTCTCCGGCCCGGTCGATCCGGAAGCGTTCCGCCGGGCGGGCGCCGGCGCCTGGGCGACGCCCTCCTCGCAAGTCCGGCAGGCGTATTTCGGGCGCACCGTGACGATCACCCGAAGCTGCGCCGGCACGATCTCGAGCCTCTCGCTGCGATCCTCGCCGATCCGCACCATCTCCCCGCAGCCGCAGGGGCAGAGCGTGCTCTTCGGCTCGATTACCTGCTCGATCCGGGGCAGGTGTGCCGGCAAATGGCCGATATTGCGCGCCGGGCGAGGACGCTTCTGCGAGCGCGCCGGCGAGGGGTCTCTTCCGGCGGCCCCGCGGCCTCCACCTCCGCAGACGCGCCCTCAAGCTCTTCGAACGCCAGCTGGCGCTCGTCCACCGACAGCTTCTCCGACCGCTTGCCATACAGTAATCAGTTCCAGGTTCAGATGTTCCAGACGGCGGATGCGTGCGGCCCGCGCCTCATTCTCACCCGCCAGACAAGCGCGCTCTTCCGTCAGCGCGTCGTTCGCAGCGGCAAGACAGGCCTTGTCCGCCGCCAACGCCTCGTTCTCGACACGTAGCGTCTCCAGCGCCGCAAGCGCCTGCCTCGCCGCCTGTCCGGGCGTCAGCGTGTCGAGGTCCATCTCCGTAAGCGCCGCCCGCCTGGTAGCACAGTGCCGGGGAGCCGGAGGCCGCGATCCGCCGCTGGTATTACATCGCAGGCGTGAGTCTCAAAAATCAGAAACCAATCTGGAAGGTGTCCTCCTCGCGTACCATCTGCCTGACGAACAACGCGGCGGAAAGGGCGCTTCGGGGCATTGCCGTAAGTCGAGATCGATCTGGCGGCGGCACATGAGAAGTTGGTAGGGATCGAAAGGTAGATTCAGAAGTTGACGGCGAGACACAACGAATTCCGTTAGGAACTTGGACTTCCCCCATTGTCAACCTCCGATTGGCTCAACCTTGGATTGACTGAGTGTCGTGTCGATCAGCGGATGTATCAGGTTCTCATCAGGCCCGGCAGCCAGGTAATGATCTCGGGGAAAATCATGCAGAGGATCAGCCCCAGTATCATGAGCAAGACAAACGGCGTCGCCGATTTGTATATATCCATCATAGTCACGCCCGGTGGCACAACCGCCTTCATGTAGAACAAGTTGAATCCGAATGGCGGTGTCAGAAAGGCCAGCTCCATATTGATCACGAACAATATCGCGAACCAAAGCGGATCGAAGCCAAGCGAAGTGACAATCGGGAAAAATAGGGGAGCGGTCAGCAGAACGATTCCCGCGGGGTCGAAGAACATGCCCAGCACGAGCAGGATGACCTGCATGGTAATGATCACCATCCATGGATCGCCGACGCCCTTGATCAACTCACCCACGAGCGAAGAGGCGCCAGTTACCGCATAGAGTGCTGTAAACGCCGAGGCGGCGAATACAATCCAGATTACCATCGCGCTCAATCGCAGCGTGATGAACAAGGCCGAGGTAAAGTTCTTCCAGTTGAACGACCGCTTGATCATCGCGCTGACAATCGCGCCAAGAGCACCGATTGCCGAAGCCTCGCTGGGGGTGGCGAGGCCGAAGAACATAGATCCCATCACCGCAAAAATCAGGCCGACGGGAAGCAATAACGCCCCCAGAAGTCTGAAGCGTTCAGCCGCAGGAAGTCGATCATCCGGTGGCACGCTCGGCCCCATGCCCTTTTGGATGTAACAGCGGATCAGGATATATCCGACAAACAATGAACTGAGCAACAATCCGGGTAGAATGCCGGCAATGAACATTTGGCCAACCGATAGTCTCGAGGTCAGAGCGAGAATGATCATCAGCACGCTCGGCGGAATCAGGATTCCAAGCGATCCCCCTGCTGATATGCAACCGAGTGCTATGTCTTTCTTGTAGCCGCGTTTGAGCATCGAGGGCAGTGCAATCAGGCCCATCGAGGTGGTAGCGGCCCCGCTAATGCCGACCATCGCTGCAAACAGTGTACAGATGAGCACTGTCCCGGCCGCGAGCCCCCCGCGGAGCCCCCCCATCCAGTGATACATCAATTCATACATTTCTTCGGCGATGCCGCATCGTTGCAGCATGGCACCCATGAATATGAACATCGGCACGGCCACGAGCAGGAATAGGTCCATGGCCATGTAGGTTCGATTTGCGAGGATCGGCAATGCATGCGGTCCCCACAAGACGATGATGAAGAACGTTGCGACACCGCCGATCGCGAAAACCAACGGCAACCCTGCAAGTAGCAGCACGACGAGACTGCCAAACAGGATCAATGTCAGCCACTCTGGGCCAAGGCCTAACATGAACTAACTCCTGAAGGATTGTCGCCGAAGCATAACAGTTGAGGCGCCAGTGGATAGATAGGGCGAGAAGGCAGCTGTTAGGGGATCCGCACCTGTACTGAAAAGACTTCCTCACCCTTGATGACGATCGCCACATCTCGAATTAGCTTGGCGAGAACTTGCATCAAGAACAGCAAGCATCCCACCGGCAGCGTCGTGCGCAACGGATAATAGATGGGTTTCCAATGTGTCATCGTGGTCTCTCCGAGCTGCCACGAATTGATGGTGATCTCCAACGATACCCAGAACAGCACACCGAGAAAAAGGAACGTAAAGCTGCTGGTAAGGATATCGAGTATCGCACGCCTTCGATGCGAGAGCTGACCCCAGATGATGTCAACATTGACATGGCCGCCGGTCATGTATGTGTAGGCTCCACCAAGCACGATGTAGCCGCCATACAGGAAAAGCGATATTTCATAGGCCCAAAGTGATGGTGCGTTAAAGAAGTATCTCATCACGATCTCCCAGATCATGATGCAGAGCATCGGGATAATCGTGAACGCAACGATCCAGGCGAACCTCGCGTTAATCCAGTCGGTAAAGCGCAGATAGTACTGGATTACTTTCACCGGCCACTCCCATACAGACTGGTCTCTGGCGAACTATACATGCACCGACAGCCACAGTGATATTGTCAGTGCGACCCGCCCTTTAGTTTTGCCCGAGGCGCGCTATGATTGAATACCCCGAGGTCAGTGTATTGACCTCGGGGCTTTGAGTATAAGACGTCACAACTGACGCGTCCTACGGTGCTCTACTTGCTACAAGCGCAGGGGGTGTTGCACGCCGGCGCCTCGCGTCTTAGACAGGGAGTTGCTTCGGACCGTAGTAGCTCTTGTACATTTCCCGAGCCGCGGTATAGATATCGATCATTTTGTCGATGTGAGGCATCGTCCCCCGCTTGCTGATGAACTCGTTCCAGCACCAGTCGGCGGCTTTTCTCAGCTCCTCGTCCGGCATGATGATCGTCTCCATGCCGCCGTCAGCCAGAACCTGGCGGCCGCGGACATCGGTCGGGATAGTGAGGGCGGTGATATCGAGGTTAAAGACGCGGGCCGCTGACAGCATCACCTCCTGCAAGTCCGCCGGCATCTCATTATAGGTATTCAAATTCATGATGATCTCTGTGACATCATATGGCGCTACCGAGGGATTGATGTAGTATTTGCAGATCTCGTGCATCTTCATACCGGCCCAGGCATCTGGCGCGCCGAATGCGGCGGCGTCGAGTATTCTGGTCTGGATGGCAGTGTAGATTTCGCCGCCCGGTATCGTGACGATGGACGCGCCGTTTTTAACTAGCCATTCGGCCCAGATGCCGAACGCGCGCACTTTCATGCCCTTGAAGTCGGCGTAGGTCTCGACCGGCCGCGTCGAGACCATGGCGCCCCATTCGTCGGAGCAAGTGTAAGCTAGGTGCATCACGTTATGCGGCGCATAAGCCTCACGCCAAAGCTCCTTGAGCCCCATGAAGTGATAGATGCTCTCATAGAACTCGACATTGGTGAGCGGGAAGAACGGCACGGCCCAGAGATATTCACCAACCGGCACGATGCCGCGATGGTAGATCGAGGCAGTGACGGCAAGGTCAGCCACGCCATTGCCGACACCGCGGAAGGTCTCGCCGATGCCAAGCAGCACCTCGGCATCAAAGTTAGTCACCTCAATGCGGCCCCCGGACAATTTGTTGACGCGCTCGACGAATAGATCCACTGCGCGGTCCTGCGACTCGATGCCGAGGCCCGTCCAGTTGCTCTGTAGCTTCAGCTTCCACGTCTTGTTCTGCGCCTTGGCGATCGTCGGCATGGCGAGCGCCGCGGCACCAGCGCCTGCGACACCAATTGCCGTGGTCTTCAGGTAGTCACGCCGGTTCATCGCCTTCTTTGAGCCGGCCGCTTCGACTGTGGATGGCGTGCTCATGAGAGCGTTCCTGGATGCAACTGCGTTCTTGATCTGCTTGCCAAGCATTACATGCTCTCCAAAGTTTGAGGTTCCAAGCGCATCTGGTACCGCATTCCCAATGGTTTGCCGTCTACCGCCGCTATCATCAGGCATGACAATATGTTGCAATCTGGCCGAATGCAAGTTTGATATGGCACGCGACATTGCCTCCGATCAAGAGGAGAATTGAGCCTGGCACCGGTCTCGACGGCGCACGGGTGGTCTTGTTCTGGTGGGGGATCGCGACTAGGCCTTTCTGTATATAGGTCTTGCCGTTCGCCGTTACTGTCACGTCCTGATAGATCGACTTGTTCTCGTCATAGCAGAATTAGGCGACACACTGACTGGCACCAAACGACTGCGCGTGTCCTTACCCAGCCAGCATGACAAGGCCTAGTGCTACCATCAGCGTCTTAGCGAGTGATCCAAGTGATCGAAGGGGCAGGGGATCTTGGCGCTTCTCCCTGCGCTGGCGGGGGCGCGCTCAGTTGTCGGGCGCGCGCCAGTCGGAAAGACTGATGCGACAGACAAAGCCGCTCTCGGTACCGAGTGCCAGATGTTGTCCATCCGCCGACCAGGCGAGGGCGGTCACAGCACCCTCGCCGGGCTGCTTGACCAGAACTGGATGAGGGCGGTCGATCTGCACGAGGATGGCAGCCCCGTCCTTGTATCCAGCAGCGACCACGTCATGCCGAGGATGGGCCGCCACCACCGTCACCACACTCTCGAAGCCCCAACCGATGTCGACCGGTGCCTTACCCATGGGACCGCTCTTGCCATGGAAGGGCCAACAAATAACAGAATCCGCACCGCCGGTAGCCAGATATCTGCCCTTCGGCAGCCAGCTCATCGACTTGACCTTTGTCGGGTAGCCAGACATCTGCATGTCGACGTCGTCGGAGACACGCCAACCGTGCAGCGCATTCTCTTGCATGGCCGTGACGATATATTTCCCGTCCGGGCTCCAGGTCAGATCAAGATGCGAGCCCGACCAGTTGAGTCGTTTGGGTTCCTGCGTGCTGGCCTTCGCCCACCAGAGACTAATGCCGCCATAATGGGCCGCGGCGACCCGTCGTCCTTTTGGGTCAAATGCTAGACCGCCGACCGTATTTGAATGATCGAACTGTCCAACCGCTTTTCCATCTTGCGCAAACAGGCAGACTGTCTTGCCGAAAGCCGCTGCGCGTAATCCCGAGGCCCTGCTGACGACAATCGGCTCGACCCACCGACCTGCAATGGTTGCAATTGCGGCTGTCTTGCCTTCGGTATCGGTGCTCACCAGCCGTCCATCATCTCCCCCTGTCAGAACGCACTGCTCCTCCAGGTCGACGGCAAGCGAAAGACAGGTTCCATCATGAACGGAAACGAAAGACGGAGGACTGATGTTCTCACTGTTGATGAATGCGACCTGACCGTCCCCGAGTGCTGCCGCGAGCAGTCCCTCCTTAAGGAACACGGCACCCACCACATAAGCGTCGAGCTTTTGACTGGTGCCAATGCGTTCAAACAGCGATGTCCTGCCCTGCACAGCGGACAGGCTCATGCGATGCAGGCGTCAAACTGCTGACGCAGTACCGACTCGTCAATATTGCGCCCGATGAAAACCAGGCGGCTCTCCCGCTTCTCGTCCGGGCTCCAGGGTTTCGTGTAATTAACTTCCATCATCATATGGACCGCTTGAATGACATACTGCTTGTCTTGCCCGGCGATCGACAGGATTCCTTTGGTTCGCAGAAGATCTTGACCCTGCTCGGCAAGTAGGTGCTGCAACCACCCTGTGAGGCTTACTCCGTCTAATGGGCGCTCAGTGCGCAGGCTGATACTCTTCACAGCGTCGTCATGTTCATGGTCATCTTCCGAAAGAAAGTCCGGCTCAAACGCCAATATGCGATCGAGATCGAAAGCTCGGCGCCCCAGAACCTTGTCAAGCTCCACCTCGCATCGCTGCGTGTGCTGGATCACTGCCGTTGCATTGATCGAACGGATGCGACTCTCCACTTGTGCCAGTTCATCAGCCGGCATAAGATCCGTCT
Source organism: Alphaproteobacteria bacterium (assembly GCA_026710105.1). Lineage (GTDB taxonomy): Bacteria > Pseudomonadota > Alphaproteobacteria > Bin95 > Bin95 > Bin95. The sequence goes on along the minus strand of JAPORR010000106.1, from coordinate 32,983 downwards.
TGTTAAGAAGGATAATATCAGCGAAGGCAATCTGTTCGAGCGCCTCGTGGCTGTCTTCCAGCCGCTGGACGACATGGTGAGCGTCGACCACGGTTATGATCGAATCGAGCCAGGTTCGTTGGCGAACATCATCGTCGACGAAGAAGGTCTGAGCAACGGGTGCGGGATCGGCAAGGCCCGTGGTCTCGATGAGAATCCCATCGAATTTGTCTTGCCGTTTCATCAAACCGCCAAGGATACGGATCAGATCTCCACGCACGGTGCAGCAGATGCACCCATTGTTCATCTCGAACACTTCCTCGTCAGCGTTGACCACGAGGTCGTTGTCGATACCGACTTCGCCGAACTCGTTGACGACCACGGCGTATTTCTTGCCGTGCTCCTCGGTCAGGATACGGTTCAGGAGCGTGGTCTTGCCGGCGCCGAGATAGCCGGTCAGAACGGTAACGGGGATCTGAGTCATGGGCTGCTTGTCTTTCAAATTCTGAAGCCGTTCAGTAGCGCTCGGCTGTCTCCTCCTGGAAGTCCGGCATCCCGCCTTTTGGAGGCCGCGCGGAGCATTACGAACCTAGCGCCTGCACGAGGGTCGTCGCGTTGTGCCGCATCATGTCGAGATAGGTCGGTGCCGGACCGTCCGAGCCAGACAACGCACCAGGATAGAGAGTGCCGCCAATGACGGCTTCCGTCTCATCGGCGATCAGCTTCAGGAGGCGCGGATCACCGATATTCTCGATGAAGACGGCACGAATGTTCCGTTCACGGATCTGTTGGATAAGATGGGCGACATCCTTCGCGGCCGCCTCCGACTCGGTGCTGAGCCCCTGCGGCGCGATGAAGTTCAGCCCGTAATCGCGGCCAAAATACTGGAACGCGTCGTGCGAGGTCACGACAATCCGGCGGTCGGCCGGCAGGCTTGCAACGATCTCGCGGATCTCGGCATCGAGCACCTCGATCTCGGCGACATAAGCGGCGCGGTTTTGGTAGAAGTCGGCGGCATTTGCCGGATCAGCCTGAGCTAGAGCGGCGGTGATGTTGTCGACATAGGCTATGGCATTGCTGGGGCTTTGCCATGCATGAGGATCAAAAACACCGTGGTCATGGCCTTCATGATCATGGTCTTTGTGGCCGTCACTCTTGGCGTGCTTGTCGTGATCATGATCTTTGTGATCGGCGCCTTTTGCATGCTTGTCGTGATCGTGGTCATGGTCTTTGTGGCCATCATCCTCTGCATGCTTGTCGTGGGCGTCTTCGCCATGGTGCTCGAAAGTGATCGGCTCGATGCCGTCGGTCGCTACCACACGTATGCCGTCGAAATCGGCGGCGTCGATCAACCGATCAATCCAACCCTCAAACTGCAATCCGTTGACGATTAGGACCTCCGCTTCGCTGACGGCACGCGCATCGGCAGGGGTCGGCTGGTAGACATGCGAATCACCGTCGGGGCCGACGAGCGTCGTGACAGCAATGTGTTTTCCCCCGATGCGCTTCACCATGTCGCCAAGGATCGAGAAGGTGGCAACCACCGGGACCGGCTTGTCGACCTGTGCGAAGGTCGGGGCGGCGCATGACAGGACGAGAACGGCGGTGACAACGTTCAGAAACGCTCTGCGGGACGGCATGGGAATCCCTCTTAATCTTCAAGATCGCAGTACCGGGAGGCCTAATCGGCGAGATGACTCATCGTTCCGAACGACCAGTTCTACTGCATACAATATAACATCATCATCTATTGATTACAAGACCTACAGGCGCCTCCGCCATGCCCTACATGCGGAAGACGCCGAAGCGGCCGCGTTCCACGGGCGCGTTGAGGGCGGCAGAGATGGCGAGCGCGAGCACGGTGCGGGTCTGGGCCGGGTCGATCACCCCGTCATCCCAGAGCCGGGCCGATCCGTAATAGGGGTGCCCCTGGGTTTCGTATTGTTCAAGGATCGGGCGGCGGAAAGCGGCTTCCTCTTCCTCCGGCCAGGCGTGCCCGTCGCGGGCCAGCACGTCCCGGCGCACCGTCGCCAACACGGTCGCCGCCTGTTCGGCGCCCATCACCGAAACGCGCGCATTCGGCCAGGTGAACAGGAAACGCGGCCCGTAGGCGCGCCCACACATAGCATAATTGCCCGCGCCGAAGCTGTTGCCGATGACGACCGTGAATTTCGGCACCCGCGCACAGGCCACGGCATGGACCATCTTGGCGCCGTCACGCGCAATGCCGCCTGCCTCATATTTGCGACCGACCATGAAGCCGGTGATGTTCTGCAGAAAGACCAACGGAATGCCACGCTGGGCGCAGAGCTCGATGAAATGCGCCCCCTTCTGCGAGGATTCCGAAAACAGGATACCGTTGTTGGCGACAATGCCGATCGGATACCCCTCGATATGTGCAAAGCCGGTAACCAGCGTCGTCCCGTAGAGCGCTTTGAACTCGTCCAGCCGGCTGCCATCCACCAGCCGCGCGACGACCTCGCGCACATCATAGGGCGTTTTCCAGTCCGGCGGCACGACGCCATAGATCTCCTCCGGGTCGTAGCGCGGCGCCTCCGGGGTGCGCATGTCGAGCGCCGGGCGCTTGATCATGTTCAGATGGCCGAGCGCCGTCCGCGCGAGCGCCAGCGCATGGTCGTCATCAAGCGCGTAATGGTCGCTCACGCCCGAAATGCGGGCATGCACATCGGCCCCACCCAGCTCCTCTGCGCTCACGACCTCGCCTGTGGCGGCCTTCACCAGCGGCGGGCCACCGAGGAAGATCGTGCCCTGGTCCTTCACGATCACGGCCTCATCGGACATGGCCGGCACATAGGCCCCGCCGGCCGTGCAGGAGCCCATCACAACAGCGATCTGCGGGATGCCATCGGCTGACATGGTCGCCTGGTTGTAGAAGATGCGCCCGAAATGCGTGGCATCGGGGAACACCTCGTCCTGCTGGGGCAGGTTAGCGCCGCCGGAATCCACTAAATATACGCAGGGCAGTCGGTTCTCGTACGCAATCTGCTGGGCGCGGAGATGTTTCTTGACCGTCAGCGGGTAATAAGTGCCGCCCTTGACGGTGGCGTCATTGGCGACGACGACGCATTCGCGTCCTTGCACGCGGCCGATGCCGGTGACGATACCGGCCGAGGGGATGTCATCCTCATAGACACCCCAGGCGGCGAGCTGCGAGAGTTCCAGGAAAGGCGAGCCGGGGTCGAACAGGCGGCGTACCCGCTCGCGCGGTAGCAATTTACCACGCGCAAGGTGGCGCTGGCGAGCCCGTTCGCCGCCACCCTCCTGGACTCTCGCGACGGCCGCCCGCAAATCGGCAGCCAGCGCCCGCATAGCCTCGGCATTGGCGCGGAAGTTCTGACTCCGCGTCCGTAGCTTGCTTTCGACGACGCCCATGACGCCCGACGCGCCCCGGCGGTCGTACCGATCTCAGGGCTAATCAGGCGGCCTCGTCGGCCTCGTCGCTCCGGGTGGAGCGCGTGTAGGCCCGGGCGCAATGCTCGGCGCAATAGGGCTTGCCGGGCAATGCTTCGGCGCCGCAGAAGTGGAAATCGTCATGTTGTGGATCGCCGAACGGCCATTTGCAGGTCGCCCGCCCGGGCCGGGCGAGGTGCACTGGGCGCGGCGGCGGCGTGGCAGGCCGGGGGCGGATCGGTGAGGGCCGGGGTACCAGGCCTGTGCGGTGTGCCTTGCCGACCACGGCATTCTTAGAGACGCCGAGGCGGCGGCCGATCTCCGCCGTGCTCGCGCCCGTTGCCCAGAGCTTACGCAATTCCAGAACTCGTTCTGCCGTCCAGCTCATTCGTTTTGTCCCGATATTGCTAGTCATAGTAGTTATGAAGCTACCACATACTGTATCCTGTATTCCCGTGCAAGCCTTTCCAGACCGGAATTCGAGCGCAGCGGGACCGACATGCGTTTCGGGCTGGCCCTCGTTCCAGGGCACTGCTATGGTCGCATGGACGGTTTCGGCGGCGCGCCGGTTCAGGAGCGAGGCGCCGGCGAGCGACAAGGGAGCTTCGAGGGTCATGCCGGGCCATTGGTCTCCGGAAGAGTTACCCTGGGAGGCGTTCGATTCCGAACGGGTCGACCAGGGTCTGATTCCACTCGTCAAGGCGGCCAGCATGGTCGAGTCCAACGGGCGCGACTACGCCGCCTATCTGAACCGCGTGTTTGCAGACGACGCGCAGGTCTGCGACATGATGAACGGCTGGGCGCATGAGGAAGTCCAGCACGGCGTGGTGCTGGGCCGCTGGGCCATGCTGGCTGATCCCGACTTCGACTACGACGCCGCGCTGGCGCGTTTCCGGGCCGGCTATGCGATCCGTACTGATGTGGATGCCTCAATCCGAGGCTCGCGCACCGGCGAGATGATTGCGCGCTGCATGGTCGAGGTCGGCACCTCCTCCTTCTATTCGGCGCTTGCAGACCGGACCGATGAGCCGCTACTGAAGGCGATCTGCCGGCGCATCGCGGCCGACGAGCTCCGCCACTACGCGCTCTTCTACCGGACCATGAAGCGCTATCTGGCGACCGAACGCCTGAACAGGTTTCAGCGCATCCGCATCGCCTTCCTGCGCGTCCTGGAAACGGAGGACGACGAACTCGCCTATGCCTGGTTTGCCGCCAATGACGGCAGCGGGCACGGATACGACCGCAAGCGGTCCAACCGCGCCTATATGCGGGAGAGCTACCCCCTCTACCGGCCGCACCACACCCGGCGGAGCATGACGATGATCTTCAAGGCGGTCGGGCTGAAGCCGACGGGGTATCTCTCGCGTGTGCTTAGCATGCTGGCGATTGCCCTGATGGGATTCCGGGCCCGGCGCCTGGCTCGCGCCTGAGCCGCGCCCTGCTGATCGCGCCCTTGATAGAAGCCCCGCTGCTTGAAGGACCATGTGCCCATGCCCGACCTGCCGCAATCCGTCTCGATCTCGGAGGAAGGCCCGCGCGAGGGCTTCCAGATCGAGCCCGACCCCATCCCCACGGTCCGCAAGATCGAGTTGATCGACGCGCTTTCCGAAACGGGCCTGAAGCGCATCCAGGTCGCCTCTTTCGTCAGTCCGAAACGGGTGCCTGGCTGGGCCGATGCGGACGAGGTGGTGGAGGGATTCCGGCGGGTGCCGGGCGTGGCCTATTCTGTGCTGTGGCTGAACGAGCGGGGCCTCGACCGGGCGCTCGGCAAGCAGGGCATTGAGAGGCAGGGGGCGATCTCGACCTCGGCCTCTGAGACCTTCATGCGCAAGAACACCAACCGCGGTCATGAACGCAACCGCGAGGTGCAGTCGAACCAGATCGACACCTATCTCGCCCACGGCATGCCGGTGCGCAAGGCATCTGTGATGGCGGCGTTTGGCTGCAATTTCGAAGGTGAGATCCCAGTGCCGAAGGTGCTGGAGGCGGTACGTGGCCTGATGGAGGTCGCGGCGGAGAAGAGCGTCAAGATCGATACGCTCTCGCTCGCGGACACTATGGGCTGGGCGCAACCGGCCTCGATCCGGGCGGTCTGTGGGGCGGTGCGCGAGGCATGGCCGGCACAGGAGATCGCGCTACATCTGCACGACACGCGCGGCATGGGCATCGCCAATGCCTATGCCGGGCTGGAAATGGGGGTGACGAAATTCGACAGCTCCGTCGCTGGCCTCGGCGGCTGCCCCTTCGCCGGCCACAAGGGCGCGGCTGGCAACGTCTGCACGGAGGATCTTGTCTTCCTCTGCGAGGAGATGGGCATCGACACGGGCGTGGACCTCGACGCGCTGATCGAATGCGCGCGCCTCGCCGAGGACATTGTGGGTCATCCGCTGCCCGGCTCCGTCATGCATGGCGGTTCGCTAACCCGCTTTCGTGACGCCCGTAAGGCGCTGCCTTCGACGCCCGCATGACCGCAGATCCCGAAGGAACTGACACCATGACTACACCTATCGACGCCCACAAGGTCCTCATGACCGGCGAGAATTCCTTCATCCGTCTGAGCCACGACGGTGGTGCGACCATATCTGACCGCACCAGCCACTGGCGGGTGCTCTGGTGCCCGGCCGGGGCAGGGCATGCGTTGTTCATGCAGGGAGAGCTGACCGACGGCCAGGTCCGCATCTACAGTGACGACATTGCCGTCACGCGCTGGCTGCAGCGCACCATCGAGACGCTGCTACATCCGCCTTTCGCCGCCGAATCGGTCGCAGTGCTGCCGGCGGTCTTCACCCGCGATGGCGACCCGCGCGCCGCGACCGTGGAGACCGTCGAGTCGGACGAGGACATTATCCGCATGACCTGGTACGATGCGCTCGAGCCGTTTATCTTGAACGCGCCGCCCGGCACGGCTGGACGCCCGCTTGGCGTGCTCTCGACTTTCATTCCCCACGCCGCGGCCCAGCTTTCGCGCAATGACCGCATCGCGACAGGCACGCCCTGGCGCGAGAAGCGGGTCGACCGCGACTCGTCGAGTGCCGTGCTCGCGTGGTCGGAGTCCTGGCTCCAACCTCTCACCTGACCCACCCGCCACACCGCCTGCGACTTGCGCGCGGCGGCCGGGCGCGTATGCTGGTGAGGTCGGAGCGTAGCGCAGCCTGGTAGCGCATCACACTGGGGGTGTGGAGGTCGCAGGTTCGAATCCTGCCGCTCCGACCAGATGCGGGCCCGATCATTGCCAAGTGGCGCGATCTCGTGACATGAAGGCGTCCATGTCCCGTCCCTGCCTCCTCTACATGACTGCCGGCGATCGCGAGGAAGCGCTTGCGCTTGCGCACCTGCTGGTCGGCGAACGGCTCGCTGCCTGCGCCAATGTGATTGGCGCGGCCACCTCCGTCTATCGCTGGCAGGGCGCAGTGCAGGAGGAGGACGAAGTTGTGCTGGTGGCGAAGACCGTGGAGTCTCGGGTAGAAGCGGCCGTGCGTCGGGTGCGTACGGTGCATAGCTATGATACCCCCTGCGTGGTGGCCGTGCCGATTTCTGGCGGCGACGCCGCCTTTCTGTCTTGGGTACAGGAGGAGGCGCAGAACGCATGATGCGGACCGGACCCTATCTCTTCCTCTGCGTCGGCCACAGCATCGACCACATCTTCATGCTGCTGTTCATGGCCGTGATCGGCACCACGGTCGCGCCCTTCTGGGGGTTGACCTATGGCGAACTGGCACTCCTGTTCACGCCGGCGACGGTCATGTTCGGGCTCGGGAGTCCGCTTGCCGGCTGGCTCGCCGATCGCTGGTCCGGCCCTGGCATGATGACGGTATATTTCATCGGTATCGGGATTTCTTCGGTATGCACCGGGTTCGCTGACGGGCCAATCATGCTGGGCGCCGGCCTCTTCCTGGTCGGTGTCTTCGCCTCGATCTACCACCCGGTCGGCATTCCGCTGATCGTGCGCGGGGCGGGCGACCGCCGTGGGCGGCTGCTCGGTATCAACGGCGTGTTCGGCAGTGCCGGCATGGCGGTCACGCCCGTCATCATGAGCGGCCTGCTGGCCGTCGGCGGCTGGCGGGCGGTGTTCATCGTGCCGGGGCTGCTGTCGATTATGCTTGGGATCGCCTTCCATTTCTGCTTCCGGGAACACCTGCCGATCCGCCGGGCGCGGCAGAAGGCGAAGACGCCGGGCGCAGGCGGTGCGGCGTTCATGCAGACTTGGCGGGCGCGTCCGCAAGTGGAGCGGCGGGATTTCCTGCGCGCCATGGCGATTCTTGGCATTATCACCGTCGCCACGGGACTGATCTTCCAGGCGCTGACCAACGGCGTGCCGAAAATCGTCAACCATCGCGTCTCTACCTTCGGCGACGACATCTTCCTTTTATCGGCGACAGCCTCCGGCATCCTCGTGGTCAGCGGGCTGGCGCAATTGATCGGCGGTGAGCTGGCTGACCGATTCCCGCTGCGCCGGCTCTTCATCGCTGTTTATGCTGGCCTGCCGCCGGCGCTGGCCGCCGCTGCCTTCGCCTATGACATGCCAATGGTCGCGGTATTCACGCTCGCCACGGCGATCGTCGTCGGCAACCAGCCGATTTCGGACCTACTGTTCGCGCGTTACATGCCGGAACAGTGGCTTTCGACCGCCTACGGCATCCGGTTCGCACTCTCGCTCGGCAGCGGCGTTGTGGCACTGCCCCTATTGGGGCTCGGCTTCGACTATACTGGCGATTTCGCGCTGCTGTTCTATGCGCTGGCAGCAGTTGCCGTGGTGGTGGTGGTGGCGGCCATGAAGTTGCCGACCGAGGCGAGAGCAGATGCCGGCGCAAGCGTTCGGGCGGCGCCTGGCGACTAGCCGCCGTGAAACGCACGCAGATCGGCATCGTCGGCGCCGGTCCCGCCGGGCTGATGCTCTCGCACCTGCTCGCCCGCGCCGGCATCGACAGCACAGTGCTTGAGCGCCGCTCGCGCAGCTGGATTGAGGCACGGGTGCGCGCCGGGCTACTGGAGCATGGCAGCGTGGACCTGCTCGAACGCACGGGTCTTGGCACACGAATGGCGGCGCTGGCGCTCCGGCATCGCGGCATTGAGATTTCATCTGGAGGCCAACGGCACCATATCGATTTTACAGAGATGACCGGCGGCAGGGGCGTTACCGTCTATGCTCAGCATGAAGTGGTGAAGGATCTGGCGACCGCGCGGCTGGGCGCAGGCGGCGATGTGCGCTTCGAGATGGAAGGCGTACGGCTGGAAGACATTGAGGGTCCCGAACCGCGCCTCGTCTGGCCGGGTGGCACGCTTGCCTGTGATTTCATCGTCGGCTGCGACGGCTATCACGGCGTCTCGCGCGCCTCGATCCCGCCATCGGCGCTGACATTGTTCCACCGGGAGTTTTCCTATGCTTGGCTCGGCCTGCTCGCCGAAGCGCCGCCTTTCCAGGACGAGCTGATCTATGCCCGGCACGAGGCTGGCTTTGCGCTCTTCAGCATGCGCTCGCCGGCGCTCACGCGCGCCTATGTGCAATGCCGGGCGGGTGAGGACCCGGAAAACTGGCCGGCTGAGATGCTTTGGGACGAGCTCGACCGGCGCCTTGGCGTGCGTCTCAACCGCGGGCCGCTATTGCTCAAATCCGTAACGCCAATGCGTGCCTTCGTGGCCGAGCCGATGCGCTACGGCCGCCTGTTCCTCGCCGGCGACGCCGCCCATATCGTGCCGCCAACGGGTGCGAAAGGCATGAACCTCGCCTTCGCTGATGTCGTGGTGCTCGCCCGCGCGCTTGCGCGTTACTACCGCGATGGCGACGAGGCAGGTCTGGACGCTTATTCGGAAACCTGCCTCGCGCGCGTCTGGAAGGTGCAGCGCTTCTCCATGTGGATGACGCGCCTTCTGCACCGGGATCCGGCGCATGACGAATTCGAGCAGCGCTTGCAGGGGGCGGAGTTGGATTATGTGCTCGACTCCCACGCCGCGCAGCGCATGCTTGCCGAAAATTACACCGGTCTTCCGCTCGACCTAGAGGGCGTATAAAGGAGGATATAGAGTGCCAATTAGGAGGCTGGCGGAGTCGGGGGAGATGCGCCTTGCCGGATGGAGTCCAAACCCAAACTGGCTCCCAAACCCCCGGTATCGATCAGTCGGCAGGTCAAAATCGGCCCGTGTGCTACTCCGCATAGAGCCAGGGGCGTGCGATGCGGTCGGCGGCTTCGAAGCTGTCGATACTTGCCACGCGCTCCATGGTCATGCCGATGTCGTCGAGGCCGTTCAATAGACAGTGCTTACGGAAGGGGTCTATTTCGAAGGTGATCTCCTCGCCGTCCGGGCGGGTGATGATCTGGTTTTCGAGATCGACCGTGATGCGCGCGTTCTCGCCCCGCTCGGCATCTTCCATCAGCTTGTCCCGGTCCGCCGCCGGAAGTTTGATCGGCAACAGGCCATTCTTGAAGCTGTTATTGTAGAAGATATCGGCAAAATCGGTGCCGAGAATGGCGCGCACGCCATAGTCCGCCAACGCCCAGGGGGCGTGTTCGCGGGACGACCCGCAGCCGAAATTGTCGCCTACCACAAGGATGCCGACACTGCGCCAGGCCGGGCGGTTGAGCACGAAATCCGGGTTCTCATTGCCCTCGGAGTCGTAGCGCATGTCATTGAACAGATGCCGGCCAAGGCCCTTGCGTTCAATGGTTCTGAGGAAGCGTGCAGGGATGATCTTGTCTGTATCGATATTGATCTCTGGCAGCGGCGCGCCAACACTCGTCACAGTCTCGAATTTGCGCATGGGTTCATCCCCTCTCAGTCCAGGTCGCGCAGGTCGGCAAGGCGGCCTGTAACGGCGGCGGCGGCGGCCATGGCGGGGCTCACCAGATGCGTGCGCCCACCCGGGCCTTGCCGGCCCTCGAAATTGCGGTTCGACGTGGAAGCACTGCGCTCACCGGGGGCAAGCCGGTCGTCGTTCATCGCCAGGCACATGGAGCAACCCGGATCACGCCATTCGAAGCCGGCTTCGACCAGGATGCGGTCGAGCCCTTCCTCCTCCGCCTGTTCTTTGACCAGACCAGAGCCCGGTACGACAAGCGCGCGCACGCCATTGGCCACCCTACGTCCCTCAGCCACCGCTGCCGCGGCGCGGATGTCCTCGATACGCCCATTGGTGCAGGAGCCGATGAACACCGTGTCAATGGCGATCGCCTGTAGCGGCTGACCGGCGCTGAGGCCCATATATTCGATGGAACGCTGCACCGCTCGGCGCCGGTCGTCATCTTCGATATCGGCCGGATTCGGCACGCTGGCCGTGATCGGCAGTGCGTCCTGCGGGCTCGTGCCCCAGGTGACATAGGGCGCGATCTCGCCGGCCGGGATGCGTACGACCTTGTCGTAAACCGCGCCCGGATCGGAAGGCAGGCGCTTCCAGACCGCGACGGCGGCGTCCCAGGCCGCGCCCTTGGGCGCGTGTGGGCGACCCTTGAGATAGCCGAAAGTGATATCATCTGGCGCGATCAGCCCGGCGCGGGCGCCTGCTTCAATGGACATATTGCAGACCGTCATCCGCCCTTCCATGGAAAGGTCGCGGATCGCCTGGCCGGTATATTCGATGACATGGCCGGTGCCGCCGGCGGTGCCGATGCGGCCGATGATGGCGAGGATCAGGTCTTTGGCAGTGCAGCCGGGCGGTAACGCGCCTTCGATATCCACCTGCATGTTGCGCGCGGGGCGCTGGATCAGAGTCTGTGTCGCCAGCACATGCTCGACCTCGGAGGTACCGATACCGAAGGCGAGCGCGCCGAACGCGCCGTGGGTCGAGGTGTGGCTGTCCCCGCAGACCACCGTAGTGCCGGGCTGGGTCATGCCCTGCTCCGGACCGATGATATGCACGATGCCCTGACGGACATCCTCTATCGGGTAGTAAGGCACGCCGAACTCGGCGATATTGCGTTCCAGCGTCTCGACCTGGATGCGCGATTCCTCGTTCTCGATGACCCCGTGCCGGGCACCCGGCACGGTCGGGATATTGTGGTCAGCGACGGCGATGGTGGCGTCCGGTCGGCGCACGCCGCGCCCGGTGGCCCGCAGTCCGGCGAAAGCCTGTGGGCTCGTGACCTCATGCACTAAGTGCCGATCAATATAGATCAGGCAAGTGCCGTCTTCCTGGGTGTCGACCAGATGGCTCGCCCAGATCTTGTCGAAGAGGGTGCGCGGTTCACTCATTGCCATCGGCCCTGTCTTCTCGTTTCGTCTTCCGCGCCACGCCTCGAGTGCGCTCGGGAATGCGCGCCGAGCGCCCGCGCCGTTCACGCAGATAGTAGAGCTTCGCTCGGCGCACGCGCCCACGCCGGATCACCTCGATACCGGCGATGTTCGGTGAGTAGAGCGGGAAGATGCGCTCAACCCCCTCGCCGGAGGAAATCTTGCGCACGATAAAGGAAGCGTTCAGGTTCGAGCCGCCACGGCGCGCGATCACCACGCCCTCATAGGCCTGAATACGTTCGCGGGTGCCCTCGACCACCTTGTAATTCACCCGCACGGTGTCGCCCGAGCGGAAGTCCGGAACCTCGCGGCTCTCGGTAAGCCGCGCGATCTGTTCGCGCTCCAGCGTCTCGATAATGTTCATCGGCCCAAATCCCCGTTTTTCGCCCGGCGCGCCCAGAGGTCTGGCCGCTGCGTCCGCGTTATGTCTTCGGCCCGCGCCTGCCGCCAGGCGCGGATGTTGCAGTGATGGCCCGAAAGCAGGACTTCCGGGGCCGCGCGCCCGGCCCAGACGGCCGGGCGTGTATAGTGCGGGTATTCCAGCAACCCGCCTCGAAAACTCTCCTCTTGGACAGACTCCGCCTTGCCCGCAACGCCCGGCAGCAGCCGCACGCAGGCGTCCAGCAGGGCGAGGGCCGCCGGCTCGCCACCGGACAACACGAAGTCGCCGAGGCTGACCTCTTCCGGCGCCCAAGCGTCAAGGAGGCGCTGGTCGATCCCCTCGTAACGCCCGCAGAGCAGGGTCGGTCCCGCCCCCCCGGCCAACGCTGCTGCCCGGCGCTGCGTGAGCGGCTGGCCTCGCGGCGAGAGATGAATCAGTGGCCCCCGCCGGTCCCAAACGGCATGGATCGCGTCAGATACCACATCCGCCCGCATCACCATGCCGGTGCCGCCGCCGAACGGCATGTCGTCCACAGAGGCGTGCTTATCGCGCGCAAAGGCGCGAATGTCTACCGTCTTAAGCTGCCAGAGGCCAGTTTCAAGCGCCCGCCCGGCAAGCGAGTGGCCAAGCGGCCCTGGAAACATCGCCGGGAAGAGCGTCAGCACTGTCGTAGACCAGGTCACAGCCCCTCCGGCGGGTCAATGGTCACGATGCGCGCGGCGAGGTCGATAGCCGGCACGACCTCGCGCGTGAAGGGGAAGACGCGCGGCTGGCCGCCCTCGTCCGGTAGCACTTCGAGCAGATCGCCAGCCCCGAAATCATGCAGTGCGCGCACCGTGCCGAGCCGTACCCCCGTCGTATCGACCGCGACAAGGCCGACAAGGTCCGCATGGTAGAACTCCTCCTCATCAGCTGGGGGCAGTGCAGCACGGTTGAGGAAAAGCGCGACACCTTTGAGTGCCTCGGCCGCGTTCCTGTCCGCTACGCCCTCGATCCGTGCCAGTGCCATGTCCTTCTCGACTCTCACTAGCCTGAGCACGAAGCGCCGGTTGCCGACGGCGTCCTCAAGCGTGCCGTAATCTACAATCGCTTCCGGCAGGGCGGTGAAGGTCTTGATCTTGACCACGCCTTGCAGCCCATGTGCCCCGGCTATGACGCCGAGACAAAGACGGGATGTATCCATCCGCCAGGCGTCCGGTCCCATGTTATTCCGCTGCGGCGGCTTCGGCCTTGGCCTTAATGCGCTCTTGTGCCTTGGCCTTGGGCAGATGCTGCTTGGTCTGCTGCGGCGCTTCAGGCGGGGCGATGATGCTGGCCGCGCCTAGGAAGCGGGCGACGCGCTCCGAAGGCGTTGCGCCCACGGACAACCAGTGCCGGATGCGTTCTTCTTTTAAGCGCAGCCGGTCCTCATGGTCCTTCGGCATCATCGGGTTGTAGAAGCCGAGGATCTCGATGAAACGCCCGTCGCGGGGCGAAGAGCCCTCTGCGACGACGATGCGATAGAAAGGCCGGCGCTTGGCGCCGCCGCGGGTGAGTCGAATCCTGAGTGCCATGAGTTTTCCATATAGGTGGGAGAGAGGGGGTGTCCGGATCAGCGGCGGGCCAGCAGGGCGTCTAGCCCCCGGCCCGCCAGACCGCCACGTTTCTCCAGCTTGCCGACGCGCTTCATCATCGTCTGCATCTGCTGGAATTGCTTGAGCATCCGATTCACTTCCTGCACCGAGGCGCCGGCCCCGGTGGCGATGCGCCGCTTGCGCGATGCCTTGACGATCTCCGGGCGGGTACGTTCGCGGGGCGTCATTGAGAGGATGATCGCCTCTTGGCGCACGAGCCAGCCTTCGTCGATCTTGGCCTTCGCCATTTCGGCCTTCATGCGCCCGACCTGGGGCAACATGCCCATCAGCCCGCCGAGACCGCCCATCTTCTTCATCTGCCGGATCTGGGTCAGAAGGTCGTTCAGGTCCATGCGACCGCGGCTGAGGCGGGCGGCGAGCTTCTCGGCCTCCTCCTGCTCGATGGTCTCGGTGGCGCGCTCCACAAGGCCGACAACATCGCCCATGCCGAGAATACGGGACGCAATCCGGTCCGGGTGGAAGGCCTCGATGCGATCGAGTTGTTCGCCAGTGCCGACGAATTTGATCGGCCGCCCGGTGACATGGCGCATGGAGAGTGCCGCGCCGCCGCGCGCATCGCCGTCGATCCGGGTCAGCACGATTCCGGTGACGCCGACCTCCTCGTTGAAGGCCTGCGCGGTGTTCACGGCGTCCTGGCCGGTCATCGCATCGGCGACCAGCAGTGCTTCGACCGGCTTCACCAGGTCGCGCAACGCGACGACTTCCTCCATCATCTCTTGGTCGATGGCGAGCCGCCCGGCGGTGTCGATGAAGACGACATCATAGCCCTCGCGTGCGGCGATGCGCATAGCACGCCGCGCGATGGCGAGCGGCCGTTCGCCGAACACGACGGGCAGCGTGTCGATCTCCACTTGGTTGCCGAGCAACGCGAGCTGCTGCTGGGCCGCGGGGCGATAGACATCCACCGACGCCATGAGCACCTTCTTGCCGTCGCGGTCGCGTAGGCGCCGGGCGAGTTTGGCGGTCGTCGTTGTCTTACCCGACCCCTGGAGGCCCAGCATCAGCATGGAGAGCGGCGGATTGCCGTTGAGATGGAGCTCCTCGGCCTCCCCACCCAGCATCTCCACCAGCCGGTCATGCACGATCTTGACGACCTGTTGGCCGGGTGTAACGGCCTGCAGCACTTCGCGGCCGACGGCCTGTTCCTTCACGGCGTCGAGTAGCGCGCGCACCGCCGGCAGTGCCGCATCCGCCTCCAACAGCGCCACACGCACCTCGCGCAGCGCCGCTTCAACATCGCCGGCGGAGAGCGAGCCGCGCCGGGTCAGGCGGCCGAAGACATCCCCAAGCCGCTCCGTCAGTCCTTCGAACATGCCCGCTTCGTTCTCCCGCACGTTCAGCACCAAACCGCCCAGCGCCGAACGCGCCGGTGCGCGAACACTCGCGGACCGGCGAGCCTCCTCGGAGGCAAGGCGCACTACGCTATGGCGAAACGGCGCGTAACCTAGTCATATGCCGACGGGTCGTCAACGCCGTTCCGTATCCCGCCCTACAGTGCTCCCATCGAACCTTGTGCCGGACACCCCGCCGCCACCGAGCTTGTAGGTGACGACGGCACGGGCGATCTTGTGGCCGTCATCGTCCGTCACCAGCACGTCTACGACTGTGAGCGAGCCTCCCCGGCGCAGTACGGTAGCGTCCGCGCTGAGACAGCAGCCCTCCAGCCCAGGCGATAGGTAGTTGACGGAGAAGCCGACCGTGGCGCCCCTAGTGGCCTCGACCACGGACGGGCTCGTCCAGGCGGCTGCCGTCGCCGCTGTGTCGATCAGCGAGGCTATAGCGCCACCGTGAACGATACCCGCGCCATTGCCGAGTTGGGGCTGCCAGGGTAGCTGGACAACGGCGTGGTCGGCTTCCAGCGTGGCCAGCTGCATGCCGAGATGAACGCCATAGGGACCACGCATGATGGCGTCGCGAATGCGCTGGCGCCCGACCGGGCTCGGGCCACCGCTCACCGGAGATCACCCGAGGAACAGCGTTCGACATCGAACGACCGGGCCTGCATTCTGCGCTGGGCCGCCGCCCGCTGCAGCAGGAATGCGGCGAGCCCCAGATGGCCGATATTGACCGCCACCGCGCCGGCAAAGGCGACCCGGTAGCTGCCGGTAAGATCGTGGATCGCACCGGCGAGCCAGGCGCCAATGGCCATCCCGAGCATGGTGAACAGCAGCGCCATGCCGATGCGCCCGCCCGCCTGCCGAGCCGGGAAATACTCTCGGATGATGATGGCATAGGACGGCACGATACCGCCCTGCGAGAGGCCGAACAGTGCGGCGACGACCAGAAGCGTGAGGCGCCCGTCTGCCGGCAGGAACAACAGCAGTGCCACCGCCTGCCCGGCCGAGCCGAGGGTGAGCGTGCGCAATCCACCGATGCGGTCCGATATCCAGCCGGAGCCGAGCCGGCTCACAATGCCGAAGCCGTACATCAGCGATAACATCAACGCGCCATCAGCCGGCCGGAGGCCGATATCGTCTGCCATGGCGACCGCATGCACCTGCGGCGCGGCCATCGCGATGCAGCAGCCAAGCCCCGCGCAGCAGAGCAGCGCTTGCAGTACCGGTGCCCGCATCCCGAGCGGTCGGGCCGATCCGGCCGCCTCCAGCGGCCCCGTCAGCACGGTACGGGGTGCCGGACGGCGCAGCACGAGCGCCAGTAGTGGCAGTGCGAGGAAGGTCAGCGCGCCCAGAGCGAGATACATATCGCGCCAGCCATAGGCGTCCGTCAGCGCTTCCAGCACCGGTGGCCAGACCATGCCGGACACATAGGCTCCGCTAATGACTACGGCGACCGCAAGGCCCCGCCGCCGCTCGAACCAAAGCGACACATCCGCAACCATTGGCGCCATGGTGGTCGAAGCGCCCATCAGGCCGATCGGTAGCCCGTGGGCGAGAATCGCCTGCCAGGGCTCGTCGGCGTGCCCGGCGATCCAGAAGCCAAGGCCGAGGGTCAGGCCGCCGGCGACAGTGATGCGCATGGCGCCCAGCCGGTCGGCGACCCGGCCCATCCAGAAGCTGCCGAGGCCGAACCCGACCATGAACGCCATATAAGGGAGCGTCGCCGCGCCCCGCGAAATATCGAATGCTTCCTGCATCGGTTTGAGAGCGACCGTGCCGGCGAACATGCCGGCCGTGCCGACGACCATGATAAGGAAAGCCGCCGCCGCCCGAATGACAGGATACCAGGATGCGCTGCCCGTCATGCTGTCCCGGAGTCGTCGGTTTCCGTTCCCGTGCCTCAGGCCGCCCGGCTGCGGGCCGCCTTCGCGTCCTGCTGGCGGTAGCGCAGCAGCATGGCGCGGGCGACCGGCACGGCGAGGCGGTTGAACGGCACGGGGTGTGGCTGGCGCAGCGCCGCCGGCACGGGATCGTCGGCCTTCAGCCCTTCGAGGCAACGCCTGGCCAGGAGGCGGCCCATCGCGGTTGCCAAGGCGACGCCACGGCCGTTGTAACCGAGCGCCGTCCAGACGCCAGGCCCGAGCTCCATCGCGCGTGGCAAGCGGTCCAAGGTCATTGCCACCTTGCCATCCCAGACGAATTCGAAGCGGGCATCGCCAAGCTCCGGGAAGGCAGCCTGCAGGCGCCGCCGCGCCACGGTTTCGGCCCGGCCCCGTGCCCGCCAGGGCAGTACGATGTCGCCGCCCGTCACCATGCGGCCCTCCCGATCCCAGCGAAAGGGCCAGAGCAGCGTGCGGCTGTCCGAGACGCTCATGTCGCCAGGCAGGATATGCCGGCGCACATTGCCGCCCTGTGGCGCCGTCGCGGCGAGGAACAGCCGGAACGGTACGATCGCTCGCCCGAGTCCCGGCCAGAGCCGGCCGGTATAGCCATTGGTCGCCAGCACGACCTGATCCGCTGTCACCGCGCCGCCTGGCGTCTTCACATGCCAGCGCTGGCCTGTCTGCGCCAGCGCGGTTGCGGGCGAATGTGCATGGACCATTGCCCCGGCGTCGAGGGCCGCTTTCGCAAGGCCGCGCGCATAAGCGAGCGGCTGGATATTGCCGCCCCAGGCGTGATGAAGCGCGCCTTGCCAGTAGCGGCTGCCGGTCATGGCTTCGGTCTCAGCCCTCTCCAGATAGCGGACCGGCATGCCGCGCGCGGCCCAGGCGTCGGCGCGCGCCCGCACCATGCCGTCGCGGGCTGGGCTGTCCACCGGCAGCAGCCAGCCGACCGGTCGCGCGTCACACTCTATGCCGAGACGGTCGATCAGTTCAAAGACCAGCTTCGCCGACTCGGCAATGAAGCGGTTGAACCGCTCACCCGCCTCGTAGCCAAACCGCGCGACCGTGTCCTCCGGCCCATAGCGCGAGAGCATCGGCACCACTTGCCCGTGATTGCGCCCCGACGCACCAAAGCCTGGATCCCCGGCTTCCAGCAGCACGGCGCGCGCGCCGCCCTCGGCCAGATGCAGAGCGGTGGAAAGTCCAGTGAAACCGCCGCCGATGATGCAGACATCGGCCTCGCATGGGCCGTCGAGCGCCGGTGTCGCCGCCGCCGCCGGGGCCGTTGCTCGCCAGAGCACGGCGGCAGGATCGGAGGTTTTCACGCCGCCACCTCAGCGATCGGGCGGTCTGGATCACAGCTGCCTATGCGGCCGCCTATGGGAGGGATCGTGTTACACATGGGCGGCGAGTATAGGTGTTCCAGGCCGCGCCGTCGTCAATATCTGCCAGCCGGTCGGCGAGCGCGGCTGGAAAGGGTAGTTGCGCCAATGCGTCGGCGAGCGTTTGAGGATGCGACCAGCGCACCGGGCCCGCGAAGAGCCGCATGCGCTGCCTTGCGCCGACGAGCCAGAAGCCGCCATCTTCCGCCGGGCCGAACACTGCGCGGGCCGCGCAGAGTCGGCGGAAGGCGCGTGCGATATGGCGCGGCCGGAGGCTAGGGATATCGCTGCCGACCAGCAGGGTAGGCATGGGCGCGCGAGCAAGCGCCCGGTCCATGCGCTGGCCGAGATCGCCGTGCCCCTGCCCGAACCGGCTGAGCCGGCGGGGCCAGGGGCTGCGCGCGCCGTCCGGGGTTACCGCCAGCATGACCTGCCAGCGCCGGTCTGCTGCTAGTCGGCGCAATTGCTCGGCCGCCACGCGTCGGTAAAAGGCGGTGGCACGTGCCGGCCCGATGGCGGCGGCGAGCCGCGTCTTGACTGCGCCGCATTTCGCCTCGCGCAGCATGACCACCACAGTGCCGCGCCGCATGCCGCAGGATCTCATTCGTAGAGTTTCAGAATCCGTTCCGGGGCCATGCCAGCCAGGAACAGCGAAAGGCAAGCGAGGTTGCGCAGCGGGCGGCGCCAGTAGCCGCCCTGGCGGTAGCGGCGCGCGGAGGTGACGACCTCGGCGTCGAGTTCGACCAGGCGGTGGCGCCCGATACGCCGGACAAGGTCCACATCCTCCATCAGCGGCATGTCGCGATAGCCGCCGATCGCGTCGTAGAGCGCGCGCGGCAGTACGAGACCCTGGTCGCCATAAGGCAGGCCGAAGCGTCGGGCGCGCCAGTTCGCGAGCCACTCGACGCGCCGTGCCGCCGGGGTGGTGTCGTCCAGGCGGAGGCGGAACCAGCCGGCCCGCCCGTCGTCCCGTAGCACTTCCGGCCAGCTGGGCGCGAGGCGGGAATCGGCATGAAGCACCAGGAGCTGGGTCGCGGTCGTGGCCGCCACGCCGGCGCGGAGCTGGCTTCCACGTCCTGTCGAGGTTTCGACGACCCGTGCGCCGCCCGCCTCGGCGAGGGCCTGCGTCCCGTCGGTCGAGCCGCCGTCGGCGACGACGATGTCCGCAATCCGCCCCCGCGCCAACGACTCCAGCGCCCCGGCCAGAACAGCAGCTGCATTCAGGGTCGGGATTACGACGGCAAGCGATCTGCTAGGAAATGTCATGACCCGAGCGCTCCTTTATCGTGACCGTCGAGACTTCGCGATACGCAAGGGGGGATACCGGCAAGCGGGAGCCGTGAGCGTAGCGGCTTACCTTATCGGGGGCGTTTGCGCTTCTCCGGGGCGATCCGGATACTACCATTCTCCCTGAAAGTTCTATCGACAGCATCCCGGGCCTGCGAGTGCCGAGACAAGCCTTGGTGAGCCGCTATTGCCGAGATCGATCGAGAGCGCTTTGTAGCTGCACCGGACCCGGGGCGGGAGTCCGACGCCATGCTTCTCCACGAAATATCGCGCGAGGGCCTCAGACAGCTTTGGGCGTCGCTCGGTCTTCGTGCGCTTCTCGTGGATCAGACGGCGGACCAGCTCTTCCATCGACTTGCCTGTCTGGCGAGCTTCGCGCCTTAGCCAGAACTTGTCCCCAGGATCAATGTCGCGGACGGTAATACTTGTGATCATGACAGCGGCTCCAGTTTATCATTGTCTCGAAATCAGGCTGAGCCCTCGCAGCTGCTCTTCTTCAAACCGTAACCGGAGACCATCGGCACGCCCAATTCCGCTCAGCTTCCCTGCTCCTCCGGGTGCCGATACAGCCGGTAGCGGCCTGGGGCGACGCCTGGCGGTAGCGGTTCCTCGGTCCAGCCGGGCAGTGGCAGTGGCTGGTCGCTGGCGAGGACGGCGCCGGGGGCGGCGAGGGGCGGTAGGAGGGGGGCGAGCGCGGCGGCGAGCGCCAGCGAGGCGGCCTTGTCGCCTGTGCCGATATCGGCGTGGATGAACGCTGCTGGGGCCGGCAGGTGGATATGGGGTAGGGTCTCCAGGAAATCGCCCATAATAAGGCGGTCCGCAGGCGGTATGCAGTCTGGATGAGCAGCCAGCGTCCGCTCAAACACAAAGATATCGCGGCCGGCCAGGCGGGTGCGGAGATGGTCGTAGCTGCGTCCATTGCCGAGGCCGAGCTCCAGAACCGGACCCGGCAGGCGGTGCACAAGGTGTGCTGCTCGGTCGAGACAGGCGCGCTGCGCTATGAGACGGCGGATCGCGCTGTCCAGCCGCGACATTCGCCGCTTACCCGCCGGCGCGCTGCGCGCGCGCCTCGCGGAGGTCGGCCGTCGTCCTGTCCAGGCGCTGGGCGAGCTCGCGCATGATCTCCACCGCCATTTGAGGGAACTCCGCCACCAGTCGGAAGAACAACTCCTTCGAAATGCGGAGTGCCGTCACGGCTTCGGTCGCGCGCACCGTGGCCGTGCGCGGCACGTCGATCAGGATCGCGATCTCGCCGACGATGTCATTCTTGCTGATATCGGCCACTTTGAGTGGGCCGTGGGGCGCGTCTACCAGCACCTCCGCCGCGCCTTCCAGCACGATATAGGCGGCGTCACCGATGTCGCCTTCTTTCACCACGAGATCGCCCGGCTCGAAGCGCACCCGCTCGCTCGTGAAGGCGAGCAGTCTCAGCTTCGATGCCTCGATGCGCTGGAACAGCGGGATCGCCCTCAGGGCCTCGACTTCTTCATTTAGCGCCAAGACTGGGTCCTCCTTTACGATTGCAAGAGCTGGGCGAAGGGGCCACCGGCGGTCCTCAGCGCCTCGAAGGCGCCGTCCTCGGCGACACGTCCCTCCTCGACGACGAGGATGCGGGAGAAGCCTACCGCAAGCTCCGGGGCTTCCAGCACCCACAGGAGGCCGCGCCCGGCCATCTCCTGCCGCGTGGCCGCGAACAGTGCCTCGCGCGCGGCACGCTCGACGCCGCCCGTCGCCATGTTGACCACCAGCAGCGCCGGGCGTTTCAGCAGCGCGCGGGCAAAGGAGAGCTTCTGGCGCTGGGTCTGCGTCAGCCGACTGCCGCCAATGCCGACATCGAACTCGAGCCCCGCCTCCATCACCGCGCTGCGTATGCCCACCTCGTCGATCACCTCCGAGAGCAGCGTGCTCATTCGGTCCGCGCCATGCGCCTGCCCGTGGCGGATGCGCCCGAAGAGGATGTTGTCCTGCAGGCTCGCGCGCGCGGTGTAGCGTCCGGTGTCGAAGAATTCGACCGAACCGCGTTCTTCCTCCGGCAGGCGCTCGCGGAACAGGTGCCGGGCCGTGAGCAGGCTGCGACGGATATCGTCGTCGATCAGCCCGAGGCGGTGGCGTTCCGGAATCAGCAGGAAGGGCAGGCCGAGCAGGCGCTGGCGCTCCTCCGCCTCCAGCCCCTCAAGCCCCAGCCGGTCGGCCCGCGCGGCGATGGCACGGAAGTCGGGCAGGTCGTCCGCATCGATGAAACTGAACTGTTCCACCAGCTCATGGCCGGGGTCGATATCCGCGAACAGCTCCACCATGATCTTCGCCACTTGGAGGCCGATGCTTTCCAGCCGCTCCAGCAGGCCGGCTTCCGCCAGCACGTGGCGCACGAAGGCATGACCTGCGAGGTTCTCCTGGGCAAAGGCGGGCCCGATGGGCGCGCCGAATAGCAGGTTCTCCGCGAGCGTGGCGTTGACATTGTAGGCATCCGCATCGAAGGGCTCGACGGGCGCGGCCGCGCCCGGCGCATCGAGCCGGGAACGGAGCGCCGCGCGCGCCTCCAGCACACGCTCGGCCAGGCCAGGATGGGCGTCCGGGTCCACCACGCCGCGCAGGCCGAGCACATAGAGGTCGTCATCAAGCCCGACGGCGGCGAGTACCGCCGCCATGCGCTGCATCATTTCTTCGCCCGGCGCTGCGCCGGCGGCCTCGTAATCCACCCAATCGGCGTTGAGATCGGCGTCGCTGTTGCCGGTCCGCCGAGCCTCAGCCAGGCGGGCCTTGTGGCGGGACGCGTTTCCGGGCGTGGCCGGGGCGGGGCGGAGCGGCCGGTGGCGCAGGCCGAAGAGCAGGTTTTCGCGCACGCTCGCATTGAACAGGCTGGCGCTTGGCCCGACATAGGCCGCATGACGCCCGAATGCCGCCTGGGGCAGGTCGGCGAGCGCGGTGCCGTCGAGATGTGCCCGCCCGCCTGTGACCACTGCGAGCCGGGCCGCGAGCAGGCCGAGCTCTTCCTTGCCGCCCCCGCTCGGGCCGACAATGGCGACATGCTCGTCGAGTCCGAGGGAAAAGGTCGCGCCGCGCACGGGTTGGGAAATTTCATCCTCCGCGTAGACGGCGTTCTCGAAGCCGATCTGGCTTCCGGGTCCGGGCGTCGGCAGGGCCTCCTGCTCTTCCACCTGCAGCCGCTCCTCGATCATGCCGGGTGGGTCGAACTGCTGGACAACCTGTTCGTATTTGATGCGCGAGTCGGCCTGCTGCTGGTAATAGGCCAGCAGCTCCTTCCAGGGCGCGGACATGTCCTTGTAGGCCGCCAGCACGGCGACCATGGCACCGAAGCTCAGGCTGCCCTCGATAATCAGGTAGCCGCCGATGGCGTAGAAGAAGAAGGGCGTGAGCTGCGCCAGGAAATTATTAAGGAATTTGATGAAGAACTTGCGCCGGAAAATTTCGTAACGGATGTCATATATGCCGCCCAGGCGCTGTGCGATATCGGCGCGGAAGCGGTTGCTGCCGTCATCGGCGTGGACGGCCTCCATGCCCGAGATCGATTCGCCGATCCGTTCCGACAGCCGCCGGACATGCAGTACCCGCTCTTTCCCCAGCGCGGTGACGCGGCGCTGGAGCTTCGGGATCATGTACATCTGGAAGGGATAGAGCGCGAGCGCGGCAAGGCCCAGGATTGGCTCCTGCACAAGCATGAAGGCGCCGATGGTGACCAGTATGCCTAACTGGTAGGCCGGCTGCGCAAGCGCATCGCCCATGAACCCCCCGAGAGGCTCCACTTCCTGCGTCACCATCGGGATGATTTCGCCTTGGCCCATGCGCTTGAAGACCGGTAGTGGGAATCGCAGTAGGCGCGAATAGAGCTGGTAGCGCAGGCGTCGCAGCAGGCGTTCGCCGAGCCGGCCCTTGCCGGTGTTGATGACGAATTTGAAGGCACCGTTCACGAGTACGAGCACCAGGAAGGCGGCGCTCAGTACCATCAGATATTCGATCTGGCCGAACTCCAGCCCCAACACGGACCGGGGGAAGTCCTCGCCGGCGATGGCGTCGTTAATGATCCGCTTGGGCAGTTCGAGCGACGCGTAGAGCACCGGGAAAGACGCGATCGTCAACGCAAGCAGGATGACTTGCTGCGGCAGGCTATGGCGGAACACGAAGCCGTAGATCGTCTTTTCCATGCCGGCTGGCCCCTGCACCTTGACCGAGTCCCACATCATGAGCCCATTTGGTGCAATTGAAAGTCCCGCATCGGGGCATGGCATGCAGGGCGGCAGTACATGCCGAGCAGCAGCTGGTTGCGTGCTTTCCCGCCGAGCGGAAGATATGCGATAGTCGGCGCCATGCGAGGCAAGCGCATCCTTATATACAGCCATGACAGCTTCGGGCTCGGCCATCTGCGCCGCTGCCGAACGATCGCGCATGCGCTGGTTGGCCGGCGCCGCGATCTGTCGGTGCTGATCCTCTCCGGCTCGCCGATTATCGGCAGCTTTGACTTCCGCATGCGTGTCGATTTCGTGCGTGTGCCGGGCATGATAAAGCTGCGCAACGGCGACTACACGCCGCTTAACTTGAACATGGCGCCGGAAGAGACGCTGGCGATGCGCGCCTCAATCATCCGCCACACGGCGGAGATCTTCGATCCTGACCTCTTTCTCGTCGACAAGGAGCCACTCGGCTTGCGCGGCGAGGTGTCGGAAACGCTGGACATCCTGCGCAAGCGCGGCGCGCGCCTTATCCTCGGCTTACGGGACATCATGGATGAGCCGGAAATGCTGGCGCCGGAATGGGAACGCAAGAAAGTTGCCCCGGCGCTCTCCCGGCTCTATGACGAGATCTGGATCTACGGCCTGCCGCAGATCTGCAACCCGCTGGAGGGGCTAGGCCTGTCGGAACAGGTGCAGCGCAAGGCGGTGTTCACAGGATACCTACCTCGCGGCGTGCCCGATGCACCGCTTTCCCCGGAGGCGGAACGCGCGGCGGAGGCGCCATTCGTGCTGGTGACGGCCGGCGGTGGCGGCGATGGCGATGATCTGATCGACTGGGTGCTGCGCGCCTACGAGCATGCCGGACCGATGCCCTGGCGGGCGGTGCTGGTGTTCGGGCCTTTCATGCCGTCGGAGCGCCAAGCAGAGTTCCGCCGACGGGCAGCGGCGCTGCCACAGGTCTCGACGATCGTGTTCGATGCGCATCTGGAATCCCTGATGGAGCGCGCTGCTGGCGTGATGGCCATGGGCGGCTACAACACCTTTTGCGAGATCCTCTCCTTCGACAAGCCGGCCGTGGTCGTGCCGCGTACCCGGCCCCGGCTGGAGCAGCGCATCCGCGCCGAGCGGGCGCAGGACCTTGGCCTCGTGCGCATGCTCGACCCTGACTACCTCGCTGACACTCGTGCCATGGCGAGCGCCATTCGCGGCCTCGCCCAGCAGAACCGACCATCCGAGGTGGTCGTGCCGGGGCTGCTGGACGGCGTGGAAAGCATTGCGCGGCTGGCGGACCGGGCGTTGGAGCGGCCGGCTGGCGCGCCGCTCAGGCTCGTCCAGCCTTGACCGTCGCGGTCATCGTCAAGGGCTATCCGCGCCTCTCGGAGACCTTCATCGCGCAGGAAATCCTGGGCCTGGAGGAACGCGGTGTAGCCCAGCGCATCATCTCGCTGCGCCACCCGACCGATCCGACCCGCCATGCGATGCATGAACAGATTGCCGCCCCGGTCCACTATCTGCCGGAATATGTGCATGAGGAGCCGCGGCGGGTCTGGCGTGGCTGGCGGCTGGCGCGGCGCCTGCCTGGTTACAGGGCCGCGCGCGCTGTCTGGCTGCGGGACTGGCGGCGCGACCCGACGTTGAACCGGGCGCGACGCTTCGCCCAGGCTGCGGTGCTGGTGGCTGAATTGCCAGACGACGTCACGCGCTTCCATGTCCATTTCCTCCACACGCCCGCCTCGGTCGCCCGCTATGCGAGCCTGATGACCGGCCTGCCCTGGTCCTGTTCGGCACATGCCAAGGACATTTGGACCACCCCCCAATGGGAGACGCGCGAAAAGCTCGCCGCATGCGAATGGCTTGTGACCTGCACGGCCGCTGGCGCGGAGCATCTGGCATCTCTCACGCCTCAGCCGGAAAGGGTGACGCTTGTCTATCACGGCCTCGATCTGGGCCGTTTCCCGCCGCCGCCGGAGCGCGGGGCGCATGACGGCAGCGACCCGGCGCGGCCCGTGGTCATCGCATCGGTCGGGCGCGCGGTGGAAAAGAAGGGCTATGATGTCCTGCTCGCCGCGCTACGCCTCTTGCCGCCGGAGCTGCACTGGCGCTTCGTGCATATCGGCGGCGGCAAGCTCGCTGGGCGGCTGAAGCAGGCGGCGGCCGACCTGCCAGCGGTCTTCCTCGGAGCGCAGCCGCAGGACAGGGTGGTGGAAGAATTACGCCAGGCCGACCTGTTCGCGCTTGCCTGCCGGATCGCCCCCGATGGCGACCGCGACGGCCTGCCCAATGTGCTGATGGAGGCGGCCTCGCAGGGCCTGCCCGCCGTTTCGACGCGGGTCTCAGCCGTGCCCGAATTCGTGAGCCCTGGCGAAACCGGCCTGCTTGTGGAACCGGAGGACCCGCAGGCGCTCGCGGCGGCGCTCGCGACGCTCATCCGCAATCCGGCGGAGAGGGCCGCCATGGGCCGGGCGGCCTGCGCGCGTGTCCGCACGGCCTTTTCCTTCGAGGCCGGTATCGACCGTCTTGCCGCACGCTTCGGGCCGGCTCCATGCGCATTGCGTTCTATGCGCCGCTGAAGCCGCCCGACCATCCCGTGCCCTCGGGCGAAAGGGGCATTGCGCGGCTCTTCCTGCGTGCGCTTCAGGCCGCTGGACACGACCCCTTCCTCGCTGCGCGTTTCCGCTCGCTCGACAAGTGGGGCGATACTAGCCGCCAACAGCGCCTACAGGCGCTCGGTGGCAGGCTTGCCACTCGCCTGGAGGCACGCTTACCAGCCTTCGACGCTTGGTTTACCTATCACCTCTACTACAAGGCGCCGGACTGGCTAGGGCCCCGGCTGGCGGGGGTGCGCGGGGCGGCCTACTGGGTAGCGGAAGCCTCCCATGCCCCGAAGCGCGCCGGCGGCCCGTGGGACATCGGGCACCGGGCCGTCGTCGACGCCATTGCCCGCGCCGACCGGCTGTTTTGCCTTAACCCCAATGATCGCGCCTGTCTCGCGCCGCTGGCCGCGCCGGACCGCCTCATCGACCTGGCGCCGTTCCTGGATGCCTCCGCCTGGCGGGCCGGGGTTGGCCGGGGCGAACCGCCTTTGCTGGTGACGGTCGCAATGATGCGCGAAGGTGCGAAGCTCGCCTCCTACCGCCGTCTGGGCAGGGCTCTGGCGGCGCTGGACGACTTGCCCTGGCGGCTGCTCGTGGTCGGCGACGGCCCGGCGCGCGCGCAGGTGCAGGCGGCGCTGCCGGGCGGGCGGCGTATTTGCTGGCTTGGCCAGCGGAACGAGGCGGAGCTGCCGGCGATTCTGGCAAGTGCGGATCTCTTCGTCTGGCCGGCGGAGCGCGAGGCCATCGGCATGGCCATGCTAGAGGCCGCGGCCGCTGGCCTTCCGGTCGTGGCGGCGGCGACCGACGGTGTGCCGGCGGTGGTGGCGCATGGCGAAACCGGGCTGCTGGCGGTGCCGGGCGATGTGGGTGCCTTCGCCGGTTGCCTGCGCGCTCTGCTGACAGACCCCGCCCGCCGGCGCGCGATGGGCCGGGCGGCCCGAGCGCGCGTGCTGGCACGCCACGACATCACGCAAGCCGCGGCGGTACTGGCGTGACCCTGTTGGCCGTCATCCGCCATGGGCCCACGCCCTGGAACCGTGAACGCCGCTTGCAAGGGCGCCGCGACATCCCTCTGGACGCTGAAGGCGTGGCGACGGTCGCGGGCTGGAAGCTGCCGCCGGCGTTCTCCGCCTTCGACTGGGCGGCGAGTCCACTCGCTCGCGCACGGCGCACGGCGGCCATTCTGGCCGGCGGCGCAGTCCCTTGCGCGTCGGCGCTGATTGAGATGGACTGGGGCGGCTGGGAAGGTCGGCGGCTTGCGGAGCTACGTGTCGAACTCGGCCCCATCATGGCGGCGAACGAGGCGCGCGGGCTTGATTTCAGGCCGCCAGGCGGGGAAAGCCCGCGCATGGTCCAGCGCCGCCTCGCTCCCTGGCTTGCGGGGATCGCGCGTGGCCGCCGGCCGATGGTTGTGGTCGCGCATCGCGGCGTGCTGCGCGCGCTTTACGCCGCCGCGGCCGGATGGGACATGCGGGAGCGCCCGCCATGTGCGCTTTCCTCGCCGGCGGCGCATCTATTCGAAATCCAAGCCGAAGGCCGGCTGCGGCTTCGCAGCCTTGATGTGCAGGCCTTTCGATGAGGGTCTTCTTTTGGGTTCAGCACCTGCTCGGCATCGGCCATTTGCGGCGCACGCTGTCGCTGTCGCGGGCGGCAGCCGCGGCCGGGATCGAAACGGCCGTGGCTTCGGGTGGTCTGCCACTGCCCGGCGCCGACCCTGGCGGTGCGACGCTGGTACAGCTTCCGCCGGTGCGCGCCGTGGACCGCTACTTCAAGCAACTGGTAGACGAACGGGACTGCCCCATCGACGATGGCTGGCGTGATAGACGCCGGGCAGTTCTGTTCGAAGCCTATGACGCGGCCCGGCCGGATGTACTAGTGACGGAGCTTTTCCCCTTTGGCCGGCGGCAATTGCGTTTTGAGCTGGAGCCTCTGCTGGTTCGGGCGAAGGCCGATGGCTGCATGATCGTCTCATCGGTGCGTGATATCTTGGTCAAGCCCGACAAGCCCGAGCGCATCGCGGAGATGCTGGAGCGCGTGCAACGCTGGTACGATCTGGTGCTGGTTCATGGGGACCCGGCATTCGTACCCTTCGATGCGACCTTTCCCGGCCTTGAGGGCATTGAGTCGCTCGTCCGCTATACCGGCTACACGGTAGACCGGGCCGGACCGTCTCCCGGCGGCGGGGAGGGGGAGGTCCTAGTCTCCGCTGGCGGTGGGGCGGTGGGCGAGCTGCTGCTGCGTACCGCGCTTGCCGCCCGCCCGCTCTCGGACGCCCGCGACTGGCGCTGGCGGTTCCTGGTCGGTGAAGGGTTGCCGCAGGTGGTGTTCTCCGATCTCATGCGGGCCGCGCCTTCGGGTGTGATCGTCGAGCGGGCCCGGCCTGACTTCCAGGCGCTGCTTGCCCGCGCGCATCTCTCGATCTCCCAAGGCGGCTACAATACGGTCATGGAGGTGCTGGCGGCTGGGCTCCGTGCCGTCGTCGCACCTTATGCCGGTGGCCATGAAAGCGAGCAGACGCTGCGTGCTCATGCGCTGGCCGAGAGGGGGGGACTGCAGGTCGTGGCCGAGGACAAGCTGGCGCCCGACAGCCTCGCCGCGGCGATCGACCGGGCGCTCGCTGGCCCTCCGCTATCCGCAGCCGGCATCGACCTGGGCGGCATCCCGACAACCATCCGGCTGTTGCAGGGCCTTCATGGCTGTTGACCCGTGGCAGGCGCTGTCCGACGAGCTCGACCTCTGGGCGAAACCGGCCGAGTTCTGGTGGCGCGACGACGACGCAGAGGCCTGGACATCTGCGCTGGAGCGGCTGGTCGAGGCCCTTGAGGGTATTCCCTTCGCGCTTGCCGTCATTCCCGCCCGGGCGGATGGCGATCTGCCGGGCACGATCCTCCAGCACGGATGGCGGCACCGAAACCATGCCGGGCAGGCGGAGAAGAAGGCGGAGTTTGGCCCTCACCGCTGTTGCGAACCTATGCTGGCAGAGCTTGAAGCCGGTCGCGAACGGCTGCAGACGCTTTACGGCGCACGCTTCCTGCCGGTGATCGTCCCGCCGTGGAACCGGATCGCCCCAGTGCTGGCGGCACGGCTGCCGGCTGCCGGCTGGCAGGGTCTCTCGGTCTTCCGCCCGCGCTGGAGCGCCTTCGAGACCAATACTCATGTCGATCCGGTCGCATGGCGCGCGCGTCGCTGCTTCCGCGGTGAAGCCGGGACGCTGGACGACATTGCTACCCATCTCCGTGCCCGGCGCCTGGGGCGGGTCGACTGGAGCGAGCCGACCGGCATCCTCTCGCATCATCTTGTCGCCGACGCACGGAGCTTCGTCTTCTTCCGTGACCTCGCGCGTTTTATCACCACCCACCCCCGGGCCTGCTGGCGGGACCCGGCGACGTTCTGGCCGGCGTGACATGCCTTGACCCGGAACCCGTCGCGGTCGAGGGTTCTCGGAAGAAGAAGTGGTGTTTCATGGACGAAGCAATGTCGGGAACGGACGCGGCGCCCCTCGACGCCCTGCGGCGCGGCCTGCAAAGCCGTCGGGCCCGCATCGGTGTCATCGGGCTCGGCTATGTGGGGCTGCCTCTGGCGCGCGCCTTTCACGAGGCGGGCTTTTCGGTCATCGGCTTTGACACCGATCCGGAAAAACCACCATTGCTGGCAGCCGCGCGTTCCTACATCATGGATGTTGCCGATGGTGAGCTTGCGGCGATGGCCGCAAGCGGGCGGTTCGAGGTGACGGGAGATTTCATCCGCCTGCGCGACGCTGATGCCATCGCGATTTGCGTGCCGACGCCGCTTGGGCCGAACCGCGAGCCTGACCTGCGTTTCGTCGAGGCGAGCGCCCGCGCCATTGCCGCTGCGCTCAGGCCGGGGCAGCTTGTCGTGCTGGAATCGACCACCTGGCCCGGCACGACCGAGGAGGTTGTCAAACCTGTACTGGAGGCCGGTGGGCTTCGTAGCGGGCGCGATTTTTTTCTCGCCTATGCACCCGAACGCGAGTCCCCTGGCAGCGGCGAGCGGCACATTCCGCGCGTCGTAGGTGCTGACGGTCCGGAGGCGCTGGCGCTTGCTTCCGCGCTCTACGAAGCCGTGGCCCCGAAAGTGCATGCTGTATCTTCGCCGGCGGCAGCGGAGGCGGCGAAACTGACCGAGAATGTCTTCCGCGCCGTCAACATCGCGCTCGTGAACGAACTCAAGGGCATCTATGCGGCGTTGGGCGTGGATGTGTGGGAAGTGGTCGCGGCCGCCGGCACCAAACCCTTCGGCTACATGCCCTTCTGGCCAGGCCCCGGCTGGGGCGGCCACTGTATCCCCATTGATCCGTTCTATCTCGCCTGGAAGGCGCGCAGCGTTGGCCTGCCGAGCCGCTTCATCGAGCTTGCTGGCGAGATCAACGCCGAAATGCCGGCACGTGTGATTGTCCGGCTGGAGGAGGCGCTTGCGCCCCTCGCCGGCACCCGCATCCTGCTGGTTGGCGTCGCCTACAAGAAGAACATCGACGACACGCGCGAAAGCCCAGCGTTCCGCCTCTGGGAGTTGCTAGCGCGCCGCGGGGCTGAAGTCGCCTATTTCGACCCCCATGTGCCGGCACTTCCCGCGACCCGCGCTCATCCTGGTCTTACTGGCGTACCGTCCCTTGACGGGGCAGCGGATGCGCTCGTCGGGTTCGACGCCGCCATCGTGGTAACGGATCACGACGCCGTTGATTGGGAGGGGTTGGCGGCGGCGGTCCCGCTCGTCGTGGATACGCGCAATGTCTATGATGACCGCCCGCGCCGGGCGCGGATCGTCAAAGCCTGACGGAGGAGAAGCCCATGCCGGCCCTGCGCATCACTCATCCCGAAGTACCAGAACCGCCCCCGCGGACTTGGTCGAATTGTCTGGTTGTGGGCAATCAGGTTTTCGTGGCGGGCATGACCGCGCGCAATGGTGGGGATATCTTGGCCGATGACGAATACGGGCAGGCGTGGGCGGTATTCGACAAGATCGCGAAATTGCTTGAGGCCGCCGGCGCGTCGATGGGCGATGTCGTCAAGCTGGTAATCTATGTAACCGACATTTCGCGGCGCGAAGAGGTGTGGCGCGCCCGGCGGGAATTCTTCGCAGGCGATTTCCCGGTCTCGACCCTGGTCGAGGTGAGTGCGCTTGCCATGCCGGCGCTCAAGGTCGAGATCGAGGCGGTCGCCGTCTGCACGGGTTGAAGCCCGCCTGCGGGCCGGCGGCCATGATAAAGCCCCCGCCCGACAGATCTGGCGAATCCAGACTCAATAGGGTGTGCCGTCCTTTCGGGTGAAGCGCCATTTGCCGTCAGCACCCATGACGGCCTGGATGTCATCCTGCGGATAGCTGCCCTCGTCGCCTTCCGGCCGATCACCGATCTCCAGAAGCACCAGGTCCTGGTCGCTGCGGTTGAGGATATGGTGCGCTTCGCCGCGGGCTGGGAAGCCGGAGCACATGCCGGGAGAAAGCCGGGTTTCGCCGGAGGGGGTCGCCAGCACGGCCTCGCCTTCCAGTATATAGACGAGTTCGTCCTGCCGGCTGTGTGTGTGCATCAGCGCGGACTCGCCGCCTGGCGCAATCCTTGTCAGGTTCACGCCGAAATTCTTCAGGCCGAAGAAATCGCCGAGCGGCCTTTTCTCCCGCCGCGCCATGCGGCCGGCGAAAGGCTCTGGGTAATTGGATGGCTTTGTCCGGGGCGGCACATCAGCGGCTGCAATGGCGATTGGTGTCTTATCGTTCGCCTTGTCGTTTGTCAACTTTGGTTCCCTCGCCGCTCGGATTCGGTTGCATCCGCCTTCATGATAACTCCTCAAGTGCCATCGGAACATGCCCTGGTGCCGCCGCTACCCGATCGAGCCAGGCGCGCACATTGGGATAGGCGCCAAGGTCGAAGCCTCCTTCCTCAGCAACATGCGTATAGGCGTAGAGCGCAATGTCGGCAATGGTCACGCCTGGGCCGCCGAACCAGCCTGCCCCGTCGAGATGACTTTCCATCACGGCAAGCGCGGCATGGCCGCCCTCGCGCTTGGCCGGAAGCTGTGCACGTTGCTGGTCCGTCAATGCGCCGAGATGAAGCCAGTGGCGGACGACTGCGATAAAGGGCTCGTGGCTGTATTGCTCGAAGAACATCCATTGCAGGGTCTGCGCGCGGAGGAGCCGGTCCGACGGCAGAAAACGCGTGCCCTCTGCCAAGTAGAACAGGATGGCGTTGGACTCTGCGAGGCAGGTCCCGTCCTCGAGTTCTAGCACCGGGATACGCCCGTTGGGGTTCTTCTGGAGGAAGGCGGGTGTGCGAGACCCGCCCGTGTCGATATCGACTTCGATACGCTCGAAGGCCTGGCCCAGATGAGCAAGCAGGAGACGTAGCTTGTAGCCGTTCCCGGATTTATGGTTATCGTAGAGGCGGAGCATGGGCGTTTCCTTGGAAGATGGAACGCCGTCAGTATAGAAGTGCTCGCCACCTAGCCGGGTGTTGGTGCACCGCTTGATTTCGCCATTGAGGCATGGGGTTCGTCGAGTGCCGATGATGCGCGGCTGGGAAGGTCATATAGGCGAGAACGTCGTGCCTCGTCCATGAGAGCGGCCAGCTTCGGCACCTTGGTCCGGAGCTGGTTGGCGACCTGGCGCCACTGTGCGGAGGCGCTGTCAGCATCCTCTTGGGCGAAGGCGACGAAGGCGGAGACGACG
>JAPORR010000096.1 GCA_026710105.1 Alphaproteobacteria bacterium | reverse complement strand
GCCCAGACCGTGCGGCTGGAAGCCCAACGGAGCCGGAAGCGCCCGCAACTGCGCCGACACCAGATCGCGCAACTCCATCAGGGCGTTCCCGCTATCAAGACGCGCGCGCACCGCAACCATGGTCGCCGCGCAGCCCGCCAGACGGTCGGGGATCAGGCCGATAACCCGGGCAAGAACGTTGCGCACCAAGAGAACCCGGCGCCGCACCCAGCGCAGCGCGCCCGGAAGCTCCACCGCATCCCGGCGCAGCGCGTTCGCCGCCGCCTCAACGCTCCGCGCCTCCTCGACCGTGACCACAACCGCTTCCAGGTCCGCAAGCGTCCCCGGCAAACGCGCCGCCAGACAGTCCGGCAAAAGGCTGAAGGTCGTGTGGCTCTCCGGGCAATACCAGCGGGCAACACGCGCGCCCGCCGGCGTCTCGCGCTCATAAGTCCCGTGACGGCACAGAGAGCAGCCGCGATACACAAAGCCGGCCGATCTGTCCCACAATCGATAACCATCCCGCAAAATCCACCAACCGATCAATGTGGGAAAAAACCTGCTCTCCTATCGAGCTAAACCGGGAGCCAACACTCGTGTCTCTGCTGTCCACATGCATAAGCGGTGAATCACAAGCCGCCGCGCAACCTCATTATCAAACGGTCTCTCATCGCTCCATTCCGGCGCGGTCCCGATCGGGGGGATTCTGCTGCTGTTGGGGCTCACCGACCTCTATCCGCCGCTCGGTCCGCGCCGAGGCGGGCGGCGAGGGCGGCGCTCAGGAAATCACCGATATCTCCGTCCAGCACGCCATGGGCATTGCCCTTCTCGACGCCCGTGCGCAGATCCTTCACCATCTGGTAGGGTTGCAGCACATAGGAGCGGATCTGGTTGCCCCAACCGATATCCGCCTTTGCCGCCTGCTCCGCTGCTGCCTCGGCTTCGCGCCGCTGGAGCTCGTGTTCATAGAGCCGCGCCTTTAGCATTGCCAGGGCGGTTGCCCGGTTGCGGTGCTGTGAGCGGTCATTCTGGCACTGCACGACGATCCCGGTCGGCAGATGGGTGATACGGACGGCGCTCTCCGTCTTGTTGACATGCTGCCCGCCAGCCCCGGAGGCGCGATAAACATCAGTCCTGAGTTCACTCTCGTCGATCTCAATCTCGATGCGGTCGTCCACCACCGGATAGACCCATGCGGATGCGAAGCTGGTATGGCGGCGCGACTGGCTGTCGAAAGGCGAAATGCGGACCAGGCGGTGTACACCGCTCTCCGTCTTCAGCCAGCCATAAGCGTTCTCGCCCTTGATACGTACGGAGGCGGACTTGATGCCTGCTTCCTCGCCGGGGCTTTCCTCCAGCCATTCCAGCTTGTAGCCGCCGGCATCGGCCCAGCGCACATACATCCGCAGCAGCATCTGAGCCCAGTCCTGCGCCTCTGTGCCGCCCGCGCCAGCATTAACTTCCAGATAGCAGTCATTGCCGTCGGCTTCGCCGGACAGCAGGCTCTCCAGCCGCCGACGGCGGGCCTGCTCGCGCAGTGCCTCCAGTTCCGCTTCTGCCTCGTCGAGCACGGCGCTGTCCTCTTCCAACTCGCCTAGCTCGTAAAGCGTCAGCGCATCTTCAAGTGCACCCTCAAGCGCGCGGAAGCCCTCCAGCCCGTCGGCCAGCCGCGTTCGCTCGCGCATCACCTCCTGGGCGCGCGCCGGATCGTTCCAGAGCTCGGACGTTTCGGCCTCAGCGTTCAGCGCCTCCAGCCTGGCCAAGGATGCATCCCAGTCAAAGATGCCTCCGGATCAGGGCCAGGCTGTCGCGGATATCGTCCACCAGGGCCTGGGCTTCTGCACGCATAGAATTGTCTCCACCGCATCCAGGACAGGCAGTATATCAGTATATACCGGAAATGCCCTCGCCGCCGCCCGTCGGCCCGGGCCGTCCTGGTCGCGGCTCGGTCCCGGGCTTGAAGGCTTCCAGGATGATGTCGGCTTCGCCGGGTGCCGCCGGCTGTCCGCTCATGCGCCCGACGCGCAGGAACGACATGCCGGGCGGAATCCGGAAGGGCGCGGCCGGTGCTCCGGCGAGTGCATCTCGCATGAAAGCCCCAAACACGGGCGCTGCCACCGAGGAGCCTGTTTCGGCATGACCGAGCGTGCGCGGACGATCGAAACCGACATAAACGCCCACTGCTAGGTCGGAGGCGAAGCCCACGAACCAGGCGTCGACATAGTCGTTGGTCGTGCCGGTCTTTCCAGCGAGTGGCTTGCCGACCGCCTGCAGGCGCCGCCCGGTGCCGCGCAGCACGACACCCTCCAGCATGGAGACCATCTGGTAGACGCTCTGTGCGTCGGCGATGCGTTCGCGCAGGTCCGGCGGGTAGGGCACCTCCGGCCCGAGTTCTTCAAGCGCGCCGCAGCCCGCACACACTCGGCGCTCATGGCGGAACACGGTGCGCCCGTGACGATCCTGGACACGGTCGATCAGCGTCGGCGCAATCAGCCGACCGCCATTGGCGAGCATGGCATAGGCCGCCGTCATCCGAGTGAGTGTTGTCTCGCCGGCCCCGAGTGACATAGACAGCACTTCCGGCATGTCGTCGTGGATGCCGAACCGGGCCGCAAGGGCCGCCACTTCGCCCATGCCAACGGCCTGGGCGAGGCGGGCGGTCATTAGGTTGCGGGACTTCTCGATGCCGATGCGCATCGGCACGACGCCATGAAAGGAGCCGTCATAGTTGCGCGGCCGCCAGAAGCCGAGACCACTGCCCTGGTCGATAACGATGGGCATGTCCGCCAGCAATGTCGTCGGCGTGTAACCCTTTTGCAGCGCGGCCAGATACACGAACGGCTTGAAGGCTGACCCTGGTTGGCGCATCGCCTGGGTCGCACGGTTGAACTCGCTGCGCCCGGCGTCATAGCCACCCACCATAGCAAGCACATGGCCGGTATGTGGATCCATCGCAATCAGCCCGCCCTCGACCTCGGGTATCTGACGCAGTGCCCACAGGCCGCCGGATCCTGCCGGTTCGACCGCCACGAGGTCGCCGACCTTGAGGACCCGATCCATGCGTTGCGGTTCGGCGCCGACCCTCCCGTTCTGGAGCGCGCGCCTCGCCCATTGCGCCTCCGCCAGCGAGATGCGCCCGGTTTCGCCGTCCGCCAGCAGGATGTCAGCGACCTCAACCGAAACGTCGGTGACAGCGGCAAGCCGGTAGGAGCCGAGGGCTGGTGGCCGGGGCGTGGCGGCCAATGCCGCTGCAAGATCGCCCCGGTCGAGCTGCGCCAGCGGGCCGCGCCAGCCATGGCGGCGGTCATAGTCCTGCAGGCCGGTGCGTAGCGCGCGCTCGCCGATCCGCTGCAATGCCGGATCGATGGTGGTGCGCACGGACAACCCACCAGAATAGAGCTTTTCCTGGCCGAAGACCTCGATCAGCTCCCTGCGGACTTCTTCGGCGAACCAGTCGGCTTCGAAGAACTCTGTCGCGTCGCGGGAGCGGGTTTCGAGCGGTGCGGCCACGGCGTCCGTGGCTTCGGTGGACGAGATGCGATCGTCCTCGAGCATCCGTCCGACGACCCAGTTGCGGCGCGCAAGTGCCTGCGCCCGGCGCCGGACGGGGTGGTAGTTGTTGGGCGCCTTGGGCAGGGCGGCGAGAAAGGCAGCTTCAGCGATCGCAAGCTCGTCGAGCGACCGGTTAAAGTAATTAAGGGCCGCCGCCGCAACGCCGTAGGAGCCGTAGCCCAGATAGATCTGGTTCAGGTAGAGCTCGAGTATAGCGTCCTTGGGCAGCGCCTTTTCGAGCCGGAGCGCCAGGATCGCCTCCTTGATTTTCCGCTCAAAGGAGACTTCCGCGCTCAGCAGGAAATTCTTGGCGACTTGTTGCGTGATCGTCGAACCGCCCACCGGGCGCCGCGCCGCATTGGACAGCCTGCTGCGGACATTCGTATAGACGGCGCGAAGCAACCCGGCCGGGTCGAGGCCGGCATGGCTGTAAAAGTTCTTGTCCTCGGCGGCCAGGAACGCATCGACGACGCGCTTTGGGATCGCCTCGACCGGCACGAACAGGCGGTGCTCAACCGCGAATTCCGCCAACAGCCTGCCGTCACCCGCATGAACCCGGGTGGCAACCGGCGGCTCGTAGGTCGCGAGCCAGTCATGGGCCGGTAGGCCGCGGGAGAAATGGCCGGCGACGAAGAGTGCGACGACGCCGGCAGCAGCCACGCCTGTGACGGCGAACCAGAATAGCCAGGAGAAAAGGCGCAGGAGTCTCATCACGTCAGCAGACGGGCGGAACTTTGTGGCAAAATCAAGGCTTACCCTCGCCGCTCGGCGAAGTAGCCCGCCAATGCGGCCTCGATGGCCTCGGCCACCTGTTCCCGTGTCACCGGTTTCCTGAGCCGCTGCTCGTCGGACGGGCTCGACAAGAAGCCCAGCTCGATCAACACGGAGGGCACTCCGGGCGATTTCAGCACCCGGAAGCCAGCCGAGCGGTGGGGCCGGCGCAGTAGCGGGCCTCGGGCCCCGAGCTCGACGACGAGCAATGCCGCGAACTCTACCGAACGGTTAATCGCGCTACGCTGCTGCATGTCGATCAGATGGCTGGCGACATCGGCGTCCCCATCGAATTCAAGGCCGGCAGTCAAATCTGCCTTGTTCTCGCGGGCGGCAAGCTCTCTTGCCAGCCCGTCGGACCCCTGTTCCGAGAGCGTATAAATCGACGCCCCCTGGGCGCTTTGGCGCTCGATCGAGTCGGCGTGGAGGGAAATAAAGAGATCGGCGCGCGCTGCCTGTCCGATGGCGACGCGCTTGCGAAGCGGCAGGAAACGATCATCATTCCGTGTCAGGCGAATATTGTATTGCCCGCTGGCCGCTAGGCGCAGTGCCAGGATCGCGGCAAATTCCAGCACGATCGTTTTTTCGTGAACGCCGCTCCGGCTGATCGCGCCCGGATCGACGCCGCCATGGCCCGGATCGATCACGATGGTTGGCCTCTCCAGACCCGGCGGCAGCCGGGGCACAGGCGCGACCAAGCGGTTTATCTCCGGCTTCCAGGTTCCGAAAACGGTCCCTGCCGCCTCGCCCTGGCGGAGTAGCACCAGGTCCACGACAAGCCGATGGCCCCGGCCACGTGAGGGCGTCTGGACGCTTGCCGCCTCGATTCGCGCCGGCGCGGCCAAGTCAATCACGAGACGCCATGTGCCCTTGTCAAACGCGCCGCCCCGCAGCCCGGCGACTGGGCCCACAAGTCGCGTTGGCAAATCGGCGACCCGCGCCGGTGCCGGTAGGTCCAGGATGGCCCGGTCCGGGCTGGAAAGCGTGAAGGCACGGAAGGACGCGTCCGCCGAGAGATCCAACACAAGCCGCGCGCCGTCACCGCGCGCCGCCAGGTGCATGCTTTCGATCTCAAAGGTTGCGCTCCGGGCTGGCTTTAGGGCGAGGAACAGGGGCGCCAAGATTAGCACCAAGATTAGCGATTGCCGCAATGCGGTTATTGGGTTACTGTAGCGCACGCTTGCTGGTCTGTGTTTCTTTGCCGGGCGGGCCGTTCCTGTCGCCATCCGATTGGTTTTTCGTTTGCGCTGCCAGTGAAGGTTTGGCTGAAGTCTACAGAGGTCTACACGGATTAGCGGCGTGCATTCAATGTCCCATCCACGGCGTGCCTGGGCGGTCGAGCCTGCGCGATCGGAGGCCGGAATGACTGTTACGAGCCTGCCGGATCGCTGCCCCTGCCCCTGCGCCGCCGCATACCTGGAGCCCTATTCCTATGACCAGGAGCATGCTCATCGACGCAGCGCATCCGGAAGAAACCCGGATCGCTGTCGTGAACGAACGCCGGCTTGAGGACTTCGACTACGAAGCCGCCGCCCGGAAAACCCTGAAAGGTAATATATATCTGGGCAAGATCGCCCGGGTCGAGGCGTCGCTACAGGCGGCCTTCGTCGATTACGGCGGCAACCGGCACGGTTTCCTGCCATTCGCGGATATTCATCCGGACTATTACCGGTTGCCACAAGAGGACCGCCAAGTGCTGATCGAGGAGGAAGCGGCAGCGCGCCGTGAAAGCGACCTCGAAGGCGGCGAGATCGAGGACGAGGACGCAGAGGAAGCCGAGATCCGGCTCGACAGCCACGACGACGCAAAGGAAGACAGGCGTAGCCCCGCCAAGCAGCGCCGGCAATACAAGATCCAGGAGGTCATCAAGCGCCGCCAGATCGTGCTGGTGCAGGTCTCGAAGGAAGAGCGCGGCACTAAGGGCGCGGCGCTCACCACCTATATCTCGCTTGCCGGGCGGTATTGCGTGCTGATGCCGAACACCGGGCATGGCGGGGGCATATCGCGCAAGATCACCAATGCGACCGACCGGCGGAAGCTGAAGGCCGTCGTAGAAGGACTGGACGTATTGGACGGCATGGCGGTCATCATGCGGACCGCTGGCGTCAAGCGTACCAAGACGGAGATCAAGCGTGACTACGACTTCTTGACCCGCACCTGGGAGCGGATCCGCCAGGACACGTTGTCGAGCACGGCGCCGACGCTCATCTACGAGGAAGCCGATCTGGTGAAGCGGGCGATCCGCGACATTTACGGGCGCGACATCGATCAAGTGCTGGTGGAGGGCGACCGGGCCTACCGCAGCGCCAAG
The DNA here is from genome assembly GCA_026710105.1 of Alphaproteobacteria bacterium. Lineage (GTDB taxonomy): Bacteria > Pseudomonadota > Alphaproteobacteria > Bin95 > Bin95 > Bin95. The sequence continues at coordinate 849 of JAPORR010000096.1, read as the reverse complement.
GACTTCATGAAGACATTAATGCCGAGCCATGCGAGGCGAGTACAACAATACAAGGATCAACCGGAGCCGCTGTTCGTCGCCCACGGCATTGAGGACCAGCTCTACGACCTGCATGCGGCTCGGGCCGAGCTCCCTTCCGGCGGCTATCTGATTATCGATTCGACCGAAGCGCTGGTGGCCATCGATGTGAATTCCGGGCGGTCCACACGCGAACGCAATATCGAGGAGACCGCGCTCAAGACCAATCTCGAAGCGGCAGACGAGGTGGCCCGCCAGCTCCGCTTGCGCGACCTGGCGGGCCTCGTCGTCATCGACTTCATCGATATGGACGAGCGGCGCAACAACTCACAGGTCGAACGCAGGCTCAAGGAGGCGTTAGCCACCGACCGGGCTCGCGTCCAGGTCGGACGGATCAGCGCGCTTGGACTGCTGGAGATGTCCCGCCAGCGGCTCCGGCCGAGCATTCACGAGAGCAGCACCATCATTTGCCCGCATTGCAATGGCTCGGGCTTCATACGGTCTGTCGAGTCAAGCGCCTTGCAGACCGCCCGCGCCATCGAGCAGGAAGCGCTGAACGGCAACCATGCCGCGCTGTCCGTCTATCTATCCACGGATACGGCGCTCTACCTGCTCAACCACAAGCGCGAGCTGCTGAACCGCCTTGCCGGCGAGCACGGTGTTGAAGTCCTGCTTGAGCGCGATGACTCGCAGCCGCCCGGTGCCTGGCGTTTCGAAAGCCTTGCGCCGAAACCGCCGCGGGAAGATACCGGATCGGAGTCAGCCGCTAGGGCTGTGGTGGAGGAGACGACACCCGCGATTGATGCCGAAGGCGAGGAAGAGGACAGCGGC
>JAPORR010000143.1 GCA_026710105.1 Alphaproteobacteria bacterium | reverse complement strand
CCTCAATCGGAACCCGAAAATGGGCCCATGGGTTCTAAACCGACGCCTCTGGTAGAACGCATCCAGAGCATCTGGTTCTCGGCGACGGAGGAAGAGCGCGAGGACATCCTCGCCTGGATCGAGCTGGTAAGGAAGCCTGGCGATGCCGGGCACCCCGCCGCCTCGTGACAGGTGAAACGAATCCCGTTTGCCGGCACAGACCGGCAGTCTCGACTTGTGGATGCGCCCGGTGAATTCGGCTGTTGCATACGCTGGCGCGAAGCACTATAGTTTGACTTCAAGCGTGGCTGTTGTGCGGCTCGCTTCGGGCCAAAAAAATCAAAGTTGGTACGACCCTCACTTTGATCCTCCGGCCCGGAAAAAACCAAAGTTGGTACGACCCTCACTTTGGTTTTCCGCTTCCCGAAAAAATCAAAGTAGGTACGACCCTCACTTTGAAAATTGGGGCTGCGGTGAACCAAGCGAGAATTATTCCCACTTTGATTTCTCCGTTTTCAATTCCGTCACGACTTCCGAACAGAGATGCGGCGCCGACATAGGCGGCATTCCGACCCCATGGGCGAACCGGGTCGTGCGCCAGGCAAGCCGGGGCGTTCAGCATCAGGGCGCGTCGAGCGGGAAGGTCACGGCCTCGAAGGGCGGAAAGGACACCGGCTCGTCGTCCCGCACCGTCCGGCAGAACGTTTTGAAGGAGATGGCGCTTTCCTTTCCCGGCACACCCGACTTTCCAGAATGCTTCCGCCGGCTTCCGTGCCGGTGGCAAACGCAAGAACCGCCGCCTTGTCGCTCCCGACCCGGAGCGGCAAGGCTTTACGGATTTCACCGCAAACCTCCTCGGCTACACGGTCCATTCGGGTGACCGTGCCCATCGCCAAGCGCATTCCCCCGGCGCTTCAGGAGTTTGAGGAAAGCCTCTTCGAGGCGAACAGACGGAGACCTATCATGGACGCCGCGACATTGCCCGATACCGACGAGTTGCTGCCGCCCGTCGCCCAGACGATCTGGGACATGAAATACCGTTTCAAGGAGCGAGATGGTACGCCGGTCGACCTGACCATGGACGACACGCGCCGGCGCGTCGCCGGCTTCCTGGCCCGGAACGATACCGAAAAGAAGATGTTCGTGGACGCCATGCGCGGCTGGAAGTTCTTGCCGGCCGGGCGGATCCTCGCCGGTGCCGGGACGGACCGGCGCGTGACGAACATCAACTGCTATGTGCTGGGCCGGATCGACGACAGCCTCGACGGCATCATGGACGCGCTGAAGGACGCCGCCACGACCATGCAGGCCGGCGGCGGCATCGGCCACGACTTCTCCACACTCAGACCGAAAGGTGCCCCCGTACATCGCGTCGGTGCCGACGCATCCGGCCCTCTCTCGTTCATGAACATGTGGGACAGCATGTGCAGAACGATCATGAGCGCCGGCAGCCGCCGCGGCGCCATGATGGGCACGATGCGCGTCGACCATCCTGACATCGAAGCGTTCATCGACGCCAAGCGCGACGCCGAATGTCTGCGCATGTTCAATCTCTCGGTGCTGGTCACCGACGACTTCATGGACGCGGTGAAGAATGATCGCGGACACGACCTGGTATTCAATGGTACGGTCTGGCGCACTGTCGCGGCCCGCGCGCTCTGGGACCGGATCATGCGCGCGACCTATGACTCTGCAGAACCGGGCGTCATCTTCATCGACCGGATCAACGCCGCAAACAATCTCCGGCACTGCGAGACCATCCACGCCACCAATCCCTGCGGCGAGCAGCCTCTCCCGCCCTGGGGCTCCTGCCTGCTGGGGTCGATCAACCTGGCCGCTTTCGTCAAGGCTCCATTCGAAGACGGAGCCCATATCGTCGAGGACGAGCTCGCCTGGACGGTCGGCACGGCCGTGCGCATGCTGGACCGGGTCGTGGACACCTCCTTCTACCCGCTGGAACAGCAGCGCGAGGAGGCCCTTTCCAAGCGGCGCCTCGGTCTCGGAATCACAGGCCTGGCCGACGCGCTCGCGTTTCTGGGCATCCGCTACGGCTCGGAGCTCGCCGTCGAGCAAACCCGCGACCTCGTCTCAATGGTGCAGACGGCGGCCTATCGCACGAGCGCAGTCCTCGCCGCAGAGACCAAACCCTATCCGTTGTGGGACATTGAGCACTTCCTCGAAACCCGGACAGCGCAGCAACTCGACCAGCGGACGCTGGATTTCATCGCCAACAACGGGCTCCGGAACTCGCACCTCACATCGATCGCGCCGACCGGTACCATCTCGCTTGTCGCCGGCAACGTCTCGGGCGGCATCGAGCCCGTCTTCGCACACAGCTACACACGCCGGGTGCTGCAACCGGACAACACGTATGTCGAAGAGCGGGTCGAGTCCGCTTCCATGGCGCTCTGGCACCGGCTCTGCGGTGATGAGCCGCCGCCGGACTGGTTCGTCGATGCCGGCACCATAACGCCTGAAGACCATGTGCGCATGCAGGCAGCCGCCCAGGCGCATATCGACAGCGCAGTTTCCAAGACGGTCAGTGTCCCGAAGGACATCTCCTTCGAGGCCTTCAAAGACATATACCGGCTCGCATACGAGTCCGGCTGCAAAGGCTGCACCACCTACCGGCCGAACGACATCACCGGTGCCGTTCTGGTCGCGGACGGCGACAGGCTCGCAGAGCCCAGCATCATGGACCGCCCTCCCGTCCTGCATGGTCAGACGCGCAAGCTCAGCTGGCCCGGCAGCGATCACGCCTTCTATCTGATCCTGAACCACTCCGTCGATGCCGACGGCGCGAAGCGGCCCTTCGAGATCTTCATCAACACGAAGGACGCCCGCCACCATGCCTGGATCACCGCAGTCACGCGGATGATCTCGGCAGTCTGGCGCCGGCAGGGCGATGTCGGCTTCGTCTCGGAGGAACTGATGGCGATTGCCGACCCGAATGACGGCCAGTGGGTCAAGGGGCGCGGCTGGGTCTCGTCCCTCATCGCCCTCATCGGCATGGAGATTCGGGACTGGATGATCGAGCTCGGCCATATCGACCCCGACGAGCCGCCCATCAAGGCCGGCCCGGCATCCGAGGCCGGGCGACCGGCCGGTCCCGTCTGCCCGAAATGCAACCAGCCCGGAATGATCCATCAGGAAGGATGCGACCACTGCCTGTCCTGCGGCTATTCCAGGTGTGCGTGAGCGATGGCAACCTGTTCTCCCTCACCCGCCATCCATCCATGCACCGGGAGAAAGCAGCAACTTCCACACAGTCAGCTTGACGGTCCACTCGGCAACGCTGGTCAACTGGCGTTACGGCCTTGGAGGCAGCCACAAGCTCTTCTGCGAACTTGAAGCCTGAGTACGGTCCTGACTGTGTCCCTGTGCCGATTCGCGGCCATCCCGGAGGATGCCCCATGACGACCTACCTCCCCTTTCGCCGGCCTCGTGGCGGTCTCGTCGCCTTCTGCGCCATCATTTTAGGCCTCGCCGGCGCCGCAGATGCCGAAACCATCTCCGGCAAGGCCCGGGTCCTGGACGGCGACACGCTGGCCGTCTCCGGGCAGCGCATTCGCCTCGACGGGATAGACGCCCCCGAAGCCCACCAGACTTGCAGACGGAACAGTCGCAAGTGGGCTTGCGGAAAGGCTGCCACCCAAGCCATGCGCAACCTCGTTGGCCGCAACATGGTGCACTGCGAGGTCAGCCGGCGCGACAGATACGGGCGCGCAATCGGCACATGTCACGTGCGCGGCCAGGACCTGCAGCAGCAACTCGTCCGGCAAGGCCTTGCCCTTGCATATCGGCGATACTCCAACCGCTATGTCCCGCAGGAAAATGCCGCCCGCGCCGACGGCATCGGCCTCTGGTCGGGCTCCTTCGTCGAGCCCTGGCTCTGGCGCAAGAAACGAAGGAAGCACGCCCGGACCGCACCGGGCCAGCCGCCGCAATCCCCGTCCAGCGCCGCCTGCTTCATCAAGGGCAATATCAGTGCGAACGGCCGCATCTACCACATGCCTGGCGGCAAGTATTACGAGCGAACCGGCATCGACGAATCCAGCGGCGAACGCTGGTTCTGCAGCGAAGCCGAAGCTCGCGCTGCCGGCTGGCGCCGATCGCGGCGATGACCGGAAAGATCGCCAATTGCCCATCACCCCGCATATCGAAATCCTGCATTCCGTGTCGGACGAGCCGGCATGGGGCGGCTGCAGCCTTACCACGGGTCCAGGCGCCCGGACACGGATCCGGGCGCTTCCCCGCATAGTACCCTGTCCGATAGTCTTGCGGCCAATCCATCGCCCGCACCGGACGTGACGCAACGGACTGACCAATGATCGACACCGGCCCCAACCTGTCGAGCGTGGCTTTGTACGCCCGCTATTCCTCGCCGAAGCAAAGCCCGAAATCCATTCCCGACCAGTTGCGCGACTGCCACCGTCTCATAGCCAGCCTCGGCGGCCAGGTCATCGCCGAATATAGCGACGCCGAACGCACGGGAAAAACGGCAGCTTCCCGAACGGGTCTCCAGAACCTTCTCTCCCAGTGTCGCCGCGGCAAATACACCGCAATCTGCGCTGAATCCCTGGACCGCATCAGCCGCAACCGGACCCATATGAGCCAGGTCTATGACGAGCTCGAATATCTGGGCATTCCCATCCTCACGCTCCAGGACGGTCCCGTCGACGATGTGCATGTCGGGCTCAAGAGCACGATGAACGCCATGTTCCTCAAGGACCTCGCCAGCAAAACCAGACGGGGCCTCGTCGGTGTCATAGAATCCGGCAGACAGAGTAGCTCTCCCGCATACGGCTATCGCCTGGCCAACCGCATGGAGGGATCCAGGGTCATTCGTGGCCTGCGCGACATCGATCCGGATACGTCGCCCATCGTCCGGCGCATATTCGACCTCTACGTCAACGGCGCTTCAGCCCGCGCGATCGCCAGGCTCCTCAACGAGGAAAACATCGCCCCGCCGCGAAACGGACGTGGTTGGACCCACGGCAACCTGACCGGGATAGTCCACAACACCGGCATTCTCTCCAACCCGCTTTACCGGGGGGAAGTCATCTACGGCGTCACCCGGCACACGATCAATCCGACCACCGGGCGGATGGTCCATCGTATCGTTCCGAGAGACCGCTGGATCATTGTCCAGGCCCCTCATCTGCGCATCGTCGACGACGACACCTGGCATGCGACGCAACAACGTCTGCACGAGCGCTCCCGCCCCCGCACTCGGTTCATGAAAGTCCCGGCTCTTGCCCGGGGCGCCATGCCTCTCACGCCCCTGCTGCGCTGCTCCCGCTGCAAAGGCCCCGTGCGGACCATCGCTCGCAACCGCTGGGCCTGCAAGAATGCGGGGCAGTGCGGCAAATGCTCCGCCAGAACATTCGTCCTTCGTGACATCGACCGCCTCGCCGCGCGGCAGCTAACCGGGTGGATCCAGCGCCGCAGGAAATGGGACGCCATCCTGCAGCAGGCACAGAACCGGCTCGTCCAGGCCCGCCTCCATCTCGAAGCCGAACTCTCCGACCGCCTCCTGCGCTCAAAGCGCCTCATCGCCTTCGTGGAACGGGGCTCCGAAACGCCTGAAGTTCAGGACCGCATTGCCGAACTCGGCGAGGAGATCCAGGACATCAGGGAACAACTCGCCGTCCATGCCACCCAGCCGCAGATAAGGCGGGCCACTGACGACCTGCGGCCCGCACTGCTCACACATGCAAGAAAGATCCAGTCGGCGGTCGAAAGCGACGAACCCGACATCCGCCTGCCGGGAACCGTCGAACTCGCCAAACTCCTCAGTCACATAGACATGTCGCCAGGGCCGGGACCCGGAAAGGCCTGGCTGAGCATCCAGCCCAACATCATGAACCTCGTGCATTCGGCGACCAGGACTCTGGCAAAGACCTGATCGCCCGTCCGAAATCCTTCAGCGCCGTCCTGATACCCGATCGCGCAACACCGCCCCGGCCTTGAACCGCACTCGCCTGTGCGAAGGAACCGCAATGGTTTCGCCGGTGGCGGGATTCCGGGCGCGGCTCTCCGCTATCTCCCTGACGCGGAACGTCCCGAAGCCGCGCATGGTCAGTTCACCATGCTCCGCCAGCGCCTCCATCTGCGCCTCCACAACCGCCGATACATATCCGAGCGCCGCGCGATGGCTCACATCAAGCATCCTGGCCACTTTCTCCACCACTTCCGTCTTTCCCGCCGTCATCGTCAACTCCCGTTCCAAAGCCCGCGACTGTGAATAAATCTGTTCTGTAATCCTGTCTACAAGAACGCCTCACGCGACTGAACCAGGCCGCCCATTTCCTGGCAATCAATGTCGGAAAATTCTTCGATCATTTGTCTGATTCGTTCTAAAAAACCTCGACGAATTCGGACCTTTGCAATATAATGAAACTCCCTTGAACAACCCTCACGGAACCGCAAGAGATGGCCCGCTGCCAGCATCCATACTCCACTCTTATCTTCGAGGATTCGTCTGCCGGTCAGACCGGCATCCAGATCTACCAGTGCAACCACTGCCGGGCTGTCCGGTCTCACGTCATGGAGGACGGCCGTGTCGAGGTCCATGACTGGAAACCTCTCCCGTTTCCGTCCATGCCCGTTCGCCATCAACTGCTCTGCATTCTTGCCCTGGCCGCAGCTCCACCTCCGTTCTTTCGCCATGAACGGAGAGCAAGCAAACCGTTACGCGGCCTGATCCGCGCTTCGTCGCCTACCTCATCGTGACGGGTTCCAGGTTCGGAAAAGCACACCATCCAAGGCCAGGAGATGCCCCGCAGGTCCGGACGGCGAGCTGTCATGGTGCCGTCGTGAGCAACACACGCCCCTCGATGCCCGCTAGCGCAACACAGGCGACAGAAAAGCGTCTTTCGGTGGGGCCCGCCCTTGCAGGGAACCGGGGTCCGCGGTGAGCTGCCGCGACGCCTCAAGCGATACGGCCATCCATAGCGGAGTCAAGAAAAGCGCCACAGGAGCGCGGCTGCCAAACGGAACTTCCCGCAGGCATTGCAGCAGCCTATATTCTCAACCCAAGGAGATCTTCATGCCCGACCGGTTTCGTCAATGGCTCAGAGACTGGGGAACACCCGCAGTCGTCATTGCGGCAGCTACCGTTCTCTGGAATCACCTGGATGCCGTAGAGAATGATCTGAGGGCAGAGATCATTAACCGGACCGAACCGCTGCATGCGGACATCCGCCAGATCCAAAACGACATCCGCATCATCAAGACCGATCTGAATGCGACACGGGCCGACCTGAACGCCACCACAGCTGCGCTCAATGCGCGCATCGACGACAGCAACAGGCGCATCGATCTTGCCAACCGGCGCATGGATGAAGCACAAGGCTGGGTAACGACAGACGATCCCTCCGATTCTTCCACTCCGAATTCCGGAACGGACGGGTAATTCGCGCCCTGCCGCAAGGTTTGGGAAAGCCGAGGAAAGCGGTTTTCAGGCAAGCGTGACAGCCGGTTGGAAGCCCGACCGGCGCGCTTGCTTTCCTTCGCAAACCACAAGGCAGTGCCCCATGGCGACACCCGCTTCCGTCGCGGTCATCCAGACCGTGCCCC
>JAPORR010000179.1 GCA_026710105.1 Alphaproteobacteria bacterium | reverse complement strand
CGTGAAATCAATGCAGAGGCCAACTGGTTATGGCCGTCACGTGTATAAGCTCCATCTACTAGACTGACCCTTGCAGCAAGCAGGGCAAAGGCGGCAGAGGCATGATGCTCAGAGTAGGCATAGGGGGCTTTGGCGCCATCGGGCAGGCTGTGGCCACCGCCATCGATGCGGGGATGGAGGGTTTCGAACTCACCGCCGTTTCCGCGGGCAACAGATCACGTGCCGAGGCACGGCAGGCGAATTTCCGAGCACCCGCGCCCGTCGTCTCGCTGGAAACCCTTGCGACGCGCACTGACCTAGTATTGGAATGCGCGCCACCCGCTGTGTTCGAGCAGGTTGCCCTGCCCGCTGTCGAACAGGGACGGATTTTCGTGCCAACCAGCGTTGGCGCCCTGTTGCCGCGCATGTCTCTGGTCGACCGCGCGCGCGAAACCGGGGCACGGATTGTGGTGCCGACTGGCGCTCTTCTCGGCCTTGATGCCGTTCGCGCGGCAGCGGAAGGCACTATTCATCGCGTCACGATGGTCACACGGAAGCCGCCACGAAGCCTTGCTGGCGCACCCTATCTGGTCGAGAACGGCATTGATGTAGAACGTCTGGCGGAGGCGATATGCGTCTTCAAGGGCAGCGCGAGGGAGGGCGCGCGAGGCTTCCCCGCCAATGTCAATGTCGCGGCTGCACTGTCGCTCGCTGGCATCGGCCCCGATCGCACCGAACTGGAAATCTGGGCCGACCCGGCAGTGGACCGCAATTGCCATAGGATCGAGGTAGAGGCCGATACGGCCCATTTTACGCTGGAGACGGCAGTCTTACCCTCCGAGGAGAACCCGCGCACCGGCCGGATTGTTGCTCCAAGCGTGATCGCCTGCCTGAAAAGTCTGACCCAGACCTTGAGAGTCGGTACCTGATGCCATCGCCGTGGAAGCTACCGCTCTGACGCGCCAGTGGGGTCCGCGTCGGGGTTCCAGTCCTGCCCTTCCGCGCCAAGCAGAGGGCCGAACAGGCCACGCAGGAAGCCTGGGGCCAGAACCGACAGCGGGTTAACCGTCGTCTTCGGGTCGGTCAGTGGTCCCAACAATTCGTAATTGGCGGCGAACAGGCCTTCGCCGCCGCCAGTAAGGAGATCCCCGATCAGGGGAATCTTACTTAACGCCCGGCTGAGGAAGTAGACCGGCACCAGCACACCGCTGATCGCAACTGTCTCCTGGTCCCGATCGAACTCGCCGCGAAATGTCACGCCAATCGAATTACCAAAGGCGCGCCCAGGGCCAATGCCTATGTTCCGCCCTTTCATGTGCAGCGGCGTCTCCAAGCGCTTGAACTGGAGACCGGCATCGCCGGACAGCGCATCACCGAGTCCGGCAAGCGATGCGGCCGCCAGTAGCCGGGTCAGAACTGGTGCATCCCTTATCCGGAAATCCTTGATGATCAGCGAACCTCGATACTCGTCAGGTACCGCCACGGGTCTTTCAGCGCTCAGACGCAAGTGCCCTCCCCTCATGTTGCGATACCATCCGAGCGCCGCGAGCAACGCGCCAGTATCTTCCGCACCGACGGTCAATACAGTTTTGTTGCCGTTCGGCAGAAAAGAGGCGGACACGGTGCGGCCGTTCGCCGTGCGGGCATCCATTTCAGCCTCAGATATTCGTTCGCCGTCCAAATGGATGCGTGCGGCCAGCCCGTGCAGAGGCTCCGCACCGCCAAGCCAAGCGCGATCCACGTCAAAGCGGACAGCGAGCCGGTCCAAGCCCTCCTGCTCTGACAAGACATTATCTTCGTTATTTCCGTGGTCGCTGTTGTCTCCATCGTCTTTGTCTTCGAGATAGGCCGAAAGGTCGACACTGGGCCCACTCGCCTGAATGGATACCACCCCGTCGGGCAACGGCTCGACCTGAACGGCGATGTCGGTGCGATCACCGATACGCAGCCGGCTGAGCGAGGCTTCAAGCAGCCTGCTCTCGGCCAAATCGAAACGGCCCTCACCGGCGAGTTCCAGGCCGGGGCCGGCAGCAGTAACCGGGGAGGCTTGAAGCAAGCGATCAGCCCCGATCCGTAGCTTCGCCTCCAGCCATGCTGGCTCGCCTACAGGCTTGGTCCACCCCAGCGGTGCCAGCCGGATGTCGGCACCGCCGAGGCCTGCCTTGAGCGTATAGTCTGCGGTCCCGTCTCGATATTCACTTGCCGCGATATCGACCTCTACAGGGCCGTTCGCATAGGGCGCCAGATCGAAGCCGAGACGCGCCCATGTGCCTTTATCAAAGATTGTGTGCAGGCGGTAAAAGGTCTCGACCGGTTCACGTTCTGGGAATCGCTGTTCGATGTCAAAGGTCGCCGGCTGTCCGCCGAGCGATCCGCCGCCCGAGATGGCGACATGCGTCTTGTCCGCATTGATATCGATCCGGGCACGCGCGAGGCCGGTCTTGAGTGCTGCCACCGGAAAATGGGCATCGACAACTTCCCCCTCCGCTTCGAGCGTGACATCGTCCAGTGCCAAAGCCGCGAGCAGCGGCAGGCCAGCGCGAAGGCGAAAGGTGGCGGCACCTCTGACCACAGCAGGGTCCATCTGTAAATAACGGGCATAGCCGAGCGGCTCGTGGTCCAACACATTCAGAATGCTGCCCAGCGTCCCCTGGAATTTTACATCTGCGGCAAGATCAGGAGGAGGTGTCTCGCGGTCCAGCCCCAGAAAGTCCAGTGTAGCGCCCGCAATCGCGATATCGCGGTATGCGCCGCCCGACAGCGACAGCTTGAATGACCGGGCGTCGAAGGTGGCACTGCCACTGATATCCTCGAAAGACGGTAGCGGACGCCAATAGCGTGCTGTGACGCCAGAAAACGACAAGCTGCCGTCAACGACAGGCAGTCCGAGTTCGCCGCCCGACTCCGCGGCCATATCAGCGTCGACGACGATCCGGACTTCATCCAGCTGACCCTTGCTCAAGTTGGAAAGTACCCATTCACGGGCACCCGGTGACCCGGCATCCGGCGGCCAGAGAAGTTGAAGATCATCCACCGGAATGGCAGCGGCCTCGCCCTTGAGGTGAACTTGCCACCCAGATTCACGACGCTTGCCGCTACCGCTGGCCCGGATGTGGCCATGGCCCAATTCCAGGTCTAGGGATTCGACCAGTATCTGTCCTGCAGGCAGATCCGCCTGGACAATGGCGCTACCGCCCTTGAGAACAGCGGCTTCCGAGTCCAGACCAGCGGCGTACAGGCGGCCTGCGCCGATGGTCAACCCAAAGTCCAGAACCATTGGTTGGAAGTTCGGGTCAAGCGTCCATGCGGCAGTGCCCGAGATCGGCGCATCCAGAACAGACACAAGAGTAAAGTGTGGTGCCAGCAACGGCGCCAGCAGTGCAGGCGTTACATCCTCCAGATGCGTAAAGGCTGACAGCACACCATCTTGCCATGCCCCACCGCCAGACAAGCGCGCAGTGCGGCCGAGAGCCCTGACCTCGACTGCCTCGATCTCGAGCCGTGTGAGGCTGTCAACCGCACGGGCACGAATAGCAAGCCCATCCACCGCAACATGGCGCTCTGGGTGTTGGGGATGGATGATGGCACCGCCAGCTCCCTGCAGGTCAGATTCGAACGATACAACGGTGTAATCAGCTCCGAAATGAACCGCGATGCTACCGCTCAGAGGTGTCGTCACATGGCGTAGCGGCGCCAGAACCGGGTGGGCTTCTGCAACGGCTCGGGGGCGCAATCCGTCCAGCTGAACTGAAAGGGACGGCCCGCCCGCCTCTCCAGACAGCGACAATATAAACCCGATATCGATTTCCTCTTCACCAAGGTGCAAGAATGCGACTCCTTCGGCCACCCTGCCCTCCGTACCGTCACGAATGCCCAGATCGAGCCGGGGTACACTCCACTCGACACCCATGATGTCATCGACAACCGTGAGCGCCGCCCCGCGCACGCCCAGATCGGCGAATCTGATGCCACCGCCGGCCAGGCTCCCGCCCAACAGGCCTCCCAGATCGATTTCCTCCAGCTCGTCTCCCGTCTTGGCGGCTACGGCAATGAGGCCGACCGAGCCATCACTCCGGCGCCGCAGGGTGGCGCCGATGCCTAGGAGTTGAATGTCGCGTGGGACGATCCGGCCTCCCAAGATTTCACCTGCGCTCAAGGAGAATTCGAGCCCCTGGGTCTCCACCAGTGCCCTGCCTTCGAGGTCGAGCAGCTTGGCGTCCGAGACTACGAAACGCAGCATTCGGTTCCACCCCGCCCAGGCCGCCTCGACCGTATCCATCTCGACGCTATAGCCGGCTTCGGGACGGGAGAGGGCTGACTCGACATAAGGCGCGAGCAGGGCGAGATTCACCGGTCCCTGGGACAGCCGCCAGACTGCCGCGGCCGTCAGTGCCGACACAAGTGTCGCGAGGACCGCCAATATCCACAAGGTATGCCGAAGCTTTAGCCGCAATTACCTGCTCCGCTTGACCGCCCTCCACTATATGAGACCTATGAGACCGATGACGACAGTCGAGATCGACCCACTTCCGGCCGATCCAGAGCTAGCCGCCCGCCGACTGGAGGACTGGCGGGCGCGGGTCGGGCTTTTGGACGAGGCTAGTGCCGTCGGCCGAGCGATCCGGGCGGCGCTAGGCTCCAGTCCATTCCTTGCCGACTGCCTGCTGAGGTTCCCCGATTTTTCCCGCAGACTGGCCGCCGAAGGACCCGATGGAGTCGTCGAGGACATATTCGCCCGCATTCGGGGCCTCGCGGCCAATTGCGACACGGTGCGTTGGATGCATTCCTTGCGGGAAGAACGCGCCCGACTCGCCGCGGCAGTGGCAGTGGCAGATATCAGCGGCGAATGGCTCCTGGAACGTGTGACCGGAACATTGAGCAGTTTTGCAGTCGCCGCGCTGGATGCAGCCGTTCGCCACCTGCTCGCCACGGGCCGCGAATTCGCGAGCGCGGACCCGGACGGGTCCGGCATTGTCTTGCTCGGTATGGGGAAACTCGGTGCAGATGAGCTCAACTATTCGAGCGACATCGACATCATACTGATTTACGACGATGCTATCCTGCCGGTGCGGCGGCGGGATCGTATCGGCCAGACGATGGTCCGCTTCGCCCGCGACCTCGTGCGCCTACTGCAGGAACGCACTGCGGGCGGCTATGTCCAGCGTGTCGATCTCAGGTTGCGCCCTGATCCCGCTTCCACGCCGCTAGCGGTGCCGATCCGCGCCGCGGAGGCCTATTACGAAAGCATGGGCCAGAATTGGGAGCGGGCAGCCATGTTGAAGGCTCGGCCCGTGGCCGGTGACCTTGCCGCGGGCCAAGCTTTCCTTGACTATATTCGTCCGTTCGTCTGGCGGCGCAGCCTGGACTTCTGGGCCATTCAGGATATCCATTCGATCAAGCGCCAGATCCACGCTTACCGCGCCCACGAGGACCTGGCGGTCGCCGGGCATAATGTGAAGCTTGGACGCGGTGGTATTCGTGAAATCGAGTTCTATGCCCAAACACAGCAATTAATCTGGGGCGGCCGCGATGCTAGCCTCCGCGTGCGCTCGACCTGCGAGGCGCTGGAAGCACTAGCCGCAGCAGGGCATGTCAAGCACCAGGCCGCCGAAAACCTCCAGGATGCCTACAGATTCCTGCGCCGCGTTGAACACCGTATCCAGATGGTTGATGACCGGCAGACTCATGATTTGCCCGGTGTAGACGGGCTTGCCGGATTCGCGCACTTCATGGGATATGGTAGCGAAATCGCTTTTGCAGATGCTTTGCTAAGCCGTCTCGACAATGTTCGGCAGCTCTATGATGAGTTGTTTGCGGAAGCGGACAACCTCGCGGACCCCGGCACTCTTGTGTTCACCGGTACGGACCCCGATCCCGGCACCGTAACAACGCTGACCAAGCTCGGTTTTCACAATCCGCAGCGCGTCTTCGAGACCGTCCGGGCCTGGCATTCTGGTTCGATACGGGCGACCCGGAGCGCAAGGGCGCGCCAAATTCTGACGGAACTCGTGCCGCGTTTGCTACAATCTCTTGCCACCGCCCGCGAACCCGACCAGACGCTGACGGATTTCGATCGGTTTCTGGCCCGGTTGCCCATCGGCATTCCGGTGTTCGCTATGTTCCAGACCAACCCGCAACTCATCGCCCTCGTTACGGAAGTACTCGGCAACGCGCCCTTGCTCGCCGAGCATATGACCCATCACCCGGATGTGCTCGAAGGTATCCTCGCCGGCGGTGGCGCGCTGGACGGCCAGGTGCGCGATGATCTCCACCGCGCGCTTCGCATGTCGCAGACTTACCAGGACGTGCTCGATATTGTGCGGCGCTGGGCGCATGACGCGCGCTTCGATGTCGGCCTGGCCCTGCTTCGGGGCCACCGCAGCCCTCGGCAGGCCGGAGCCGGCCTTTCCGAAATTGCGGATGCAACCGTCGAGGCGCTATTGACAGCGACCCTGGATGAATTCAGTGAACGGCATGGCGGGTTTCCGGAAAGCGGCTTCGCCATTCTGGCTTACGGGAAATGGGGAAGCGGAGACCTTACACTCGGCTCCGACCTCGATATGGTCGCGATCTATGACGCTCCGGCAAACGTGACTCATTCCGACGGCCCGAAACCTCTATGGGCGTCGACTTATTTCAATCGGTTAATGCAACGCCTCCAGACGGCGATTACAGCACAGACGCGAGAAGGTCGCCTCTTCGAAATTGATTTGCGTCTCCGCCCGTCCGGAAATGACGGGCCGCTCGCAATCCATATCGATGGGTTCGAGCGCTACCAGAAGGATGATGCTTGGACTTGGGAGCACATGGCGCTGGTCCGGTCCCGCGTGGCGGTCGGGCCTCCCGCACTGGCGGCGCGGCTCGAGGCTATACGCATGGAAGTCCTGGCATCACCGCGCGAAGGTCTACGCGATGCCGTACGCGACATGCGGGCGAAGATGGCGGCACAGCGCAGGGTCGTTGAACCCTTCGATCTCAAGCACCGCGCCGGCGGCCTGATCGACCTTGAATTCCTGGCACAATACTTGGTGCTGGAACATACAGCGGCGCACGCGCGAATCGCGCAACGTTCAGCTGCTGCCGTCTTCCGCGCGGCAGGTGCCGCCGGGCTGGAGAGCGGTCCGGCACCCTGGGAAGAGTTAGCCGCAACGGCGGATCGGCTTACAGACCTGCAGGCGCTTTTCCGCCTCTCCGGCACCTCTCCGCCGGAGCAGATGCCAGTGCTGGTCCAGCGAGCCGCTGAATTGTGCGATTGTCAGGATTTCGTCAGCGTGTGCGACCGGATAGAACAGGATGGCGACCTGACGCGCCGTTTCTTCCGCCACCATCTCGAGGAAAGGTAAAATGCGATGAGTCTAAATATCGGCGATGCCGCTCCGGATTTCCGCATGCCCGCCGCTGGTGGAACCAGCGTCGCGCTCAGCGACTTTCGGGGGCGAAAGCTCGTGCTGTATTTCTATCCCCGCGATAATACGCTCAGCTGTACCAAGGAAGCCCAGGCGTTTCAGGATGCAGCAGAGGATTTCGAACGCGCTGGCGCGGCGATCCTGGGAGTATCCCCAGACGCGCCTATTAAGCATGACCGTTTTAAGGCGAAATACGGCCTGACCTTTTCCCTTGGTTCGGATGAAGATAATGCCGTCGCGTCAGCCTATGGCGTTTGGGTCAAGAAGCAGATGTACGGGCGAAGCTATATGGGGATCGAGCGCTCGACTTTCCTTATCGACAAGGACGGGCGAATCGCGGGCATCTGGCGCCAGGTACGCGTCAAGGACCATGCGCAGACCGTTCTCGACACACTTATCGGCGATTGAGGTTGCCGACAGGCCCGAGCAAGAGTGCAAGCCCGTAGGCCCGCAGGAACTGAGCGATTCGGGACTTGGCCAGTTGTCTCGGATGCCGCAGCAAGCCATAACCAGACCGCTGTCAAAAAGTAACGAGGAAACGAGCGCACCCCATGTCGCATTCCGGTTCGCTGTTCGATCTCTCCGGCGAGGTCGCTGTCGTCACGGGTTCCACCAAAGGCATCGGCAAGGCCATCGCCTGCCGCATGGCGGAGGCAGGGGCCCATGTTGTGGTCTCCTCGCGCAAGGCGGATGCCTGTGGGGCGGTGACTGCCGAAATAAATGAAAAATGGGCGCGCAATGGGGCTGAGGCGATTTCCTGCCCGGCTCATATCGGCCACAAGGACCAACTGCAGAAGTTAGTCGATTGCGCGCTTGACCGTTGGGGCAAACTAACCATCGCTGTGCCCAACGCTGCTGCCAACCCCTATTACGGGCCGATGGTCGGCATCCCCGACTCCGCCTTCGACAAGATCATGGAGACGAATATCCGCTCCACCCACTGGCTCTGCACGCTGGCACTCCCGCATATGGAAACCGCAGGCGGCGGATCGATCGTCATCATCGCGTCGATTGCAGGCTTGAAAGGCAATACCACGCTTGGTGCCTATGCGGTCTCCAAAGTGGCGGAGCACCAGATCGCACGCAATGTGGCTGTCGAATACGGTCCAAAAAACATTCGCGCCAACGCCATTGCGCCCGGCCTCATCAAGACGGATTTCGCCCGGGCGCTGTGGACAGACCCGGCACGGCTGGAGAGCGTGAACAGCAAATTGCCGCTCAGGCGCATCGGAGACCCGGACGAGATCGGCGCCGTCGCTGTATTCCTGGCCAGCCGTGCCGCGTCCTATGTCACCGGACAGGTCATCAATGTCTGCGGCGGGGCCGCCATTGTCTAACTCACCCACGAAGATCACCCTTGCAGGGCTCGGCGCGATGGGGGGCATGATTGCCGCCTTGCTGGCGCGCGGTGGCGCGGCGGTGTCCGGGCTCACGCGCGGCGCCACCCTGGAGGCGATTCGTTCGCGCGGTCTGGTGTTGGATTTCAAGGGTGAACGGCATGAAACGAAGATCGTGGTTGATGATGATCCCGCCGCGCTCGGCGTGCAGGATGCGGTGATTATAGCCGTGAAGGAACCCGCTCTTGCAGGGCTGGCGCCCTCGCTGGCGCCGTTGATCGGCCCCGAAACCGTCATCGTTACCGCCATGAACGGCCTCTCCTGGTGGTTCTTCCACGGGCATGGCGATCGGCGGATCGCCTGCCTTGACCCGCAAGGGGCGATCGAGGCCGCCTTGCCCGCACGCCAGACAGTTGGCGCAGTGCTGCATCTCTGGGCGACCGCACTAGGGCCCGGCCATATCAACGCCGGCCCTGGCGATCGTGTCATTCTGGGAAGCCCAGGTGTCTTGGACTACTCAGCCCTAGCTGCCGCGTTCGAGGCAGGTGGATTCCGGGTGCAGTGCTCGGACGATATCCGAGCCGAGGTCTGGAGCAAGCTACTTGGTAATCTCTCGGGCAATCCGATCAGTGCGGTTACCGGCGCGACGCTCGACCGCATTCTCTCGCCCGAGGGAACGCTGGATGTCGCCAGGGCACTGATGGCCGAGACGACGGCCGTAGGCCGCGCCATCGGCATTGAGCCGCTCATCTCGCTCGATGCAAGGATCGAGCTCGGCCGCAGCCTCGGCGCCTTCAAGACCTCCATGCTCCAGGATTTCGAGAACGGCAAGCCGCCCGAGATCGACGCCTTGCTTACCTGCGTCAGCGAAATCGGCGCGGCCAAGGGCGTGCCGACGCCGCTGATCGACGCGATGAGGGCACTCGTGATGCTACGCGCGGAGACAGCCGGACTCTTCTGACCGGGAAACCTGCGCGGAACACCCGTTTCCGCCACTACAATCCCCGCCCATGACGCGACCTTCACCAGCCGAGCGACGCTGCCTGTTCTGGATGTGCGTGCTGATCGGCGTCAACCAGCTCGGCTTCGGCGCCATCGTGCCGGTGCTGCCGCTTTACGCGCAGGCGTTCGGTGTCACCGCGTCGGCGGTCGGCATGGCCGTCGCCATATACGGACTCGCGCGCTTCCTCATCGCCATGCCCATCGGGCGGCTCTCCGACATGCTTGGACGCCGGACGGCTCTCGCGCTTGGTGGCCTGCTTTCGACCGCCGGCAATCTCTGGTGTGCCTGGGCGCCCGATTTTCCGGAATTCGTGCTCGCGCGCTTCATCGCCGGCGCAGGGGCGGGCGCGGTGATAACGACGGGCCATGTCGTGCTCGCCGACATCACCCGTCCCGAATGGCGCGGCCGCGCCATCGGCATCTATCAGGGCACCTTCATCTTCGCCGTCGGCATCGGGCCGTTCCCCGGCGGATGGCTGGCGGAGAATTGGGGCTTGGAAGCGCCCTTCGTCGCCTGCGGCCTTGCCAGCCTGCTGGCCGGCGCCATCGCCTGGTTCGCAGTCGGTGAGACGCGCGGTCTCGCAAGCAGCGGGCAAGGTAGCGGCTCGCGTCAGGATTATGTGCAGCAATTGCGGCTCGTCGTCTCGAACCGCGCCTTCCTGCTCGTCAGCTGGGTTGGCTTCGTCAACGCTTTCACCCGAACCGGCGGGCTGTTCACCATCGTCCCGATCCTGGGTGCTTCGAGCCTTGGGCTCGGGACTGTTGAGATCGGGTTCGGCATCGCGCTTGGCAGCGTGCTCGGTCTGCTTGCTGCCTGGCCCGCAGGCATGGTTTCGGACCGGTTCGGCCGCAAGAATGTGATCGTGCCCGCGACCGCGATTTCAGGTGCCGCGATGCTGCTGTTCGCGTTGGCACCTTCCTATTTCTGGTTCGCATCGGCCTGCGCGCTCTGGAGCGTAGCAACCTCGGTCGGCGGCGCCGCTCCAGCGGCCTATGCTGCGGACAATGCGCCTCCTGGCATGAATGCCGCTGCCATGAGCAGTTACCGCATGCTAGGCGATGCCGGCTATGTGCTCGGGCCTATCTGCCTCGGCCTGGCAGTGGACATCGGCGGGCAGCATGTTGCGCTCTGTCTCGCCTCTGGTGTGCTGGTCGCAACGGCGCTTGCCTTCGCGGCCTGCGCACGAGAAAGTCGCTTTTGATGCCAGCGCCAGCCACTGCGCCAATCCAATTGCTGTCAACAACCGGTCCTGATAGACCCCTCTATCCCCTTATTTTGGAGCCTCGAACCCCATGATCGAACGAGTGCGAGTCGGACAAAGCCAGATCGCCGCCGAACTGCATGCCTTTATCAAGAACGAGGTTCTGCCGGGCCTTGACATTGAGAACGACACCTTCTGGCAAGGCTTTGACGCCCTGCTGCATGACCTCGCCCCCGTCAATCGTGGCCTGCTGGCCCGCCGCGAGGCCTTGCAGGCGGACATCGATACTTGGCACAAGGCACGGCGCGGAGAGCCCATCGATGTGGACGCTTATCGGGCTTTTCTCGCCAAGATCGGCTATCTGGTGCCGGAAGGCCCTGATTTCAGCATCGACACTTCGCATATCGACGAAGAGATCGCGCATATCGCCGGTCCGCAGCTCGTCGTGCCGGTGACAAACGCCCGCTATGCACTGAATGCCGCCAATGCGCGTTGGGGCAGTCTCTATGATGCACTATACGGCACGGACGCTATTCCGGAGAACAGCAGCGCTGCGCGTGGAGGCGACTACAACCCAGCACGTGGCGAAAGAGTTATCGCCTGGACACGCGCCTTCCTGGACGAAACAGTCCCCCTCGCGGCAGGCTCGCATTGCGATGCGCTGGCCTACCGCGTGAGGGACGGCGTCCTCGTTATAGATCTGCCGAGCGGTGAGTCGTCGCTGGCCGAGCCTGGCCTGTTCGTGGGCTATCGGGGCGAGTCGACTGCACCCGAAGCGGTGCTGCTACGCCATAACGGGCTACATATCGAGATTGCGATAGATCGAAGCCACCCCGTCGGGCGGAACGACAAAGCCGGGGTTTCGGATGTACTGCTGGAATCGGCGGTCACCACCATTATGGATTGCGAGGATTCCATCGCTGCCGTCGATGCTGAAGACAAGGTACTCGCTTATCGGAACTGGCTCGGCCTCATCAAGGGCGACCTTGCGGTGCGCTTCGACAAGGACGGCAGTGCGGTCGACCGGCACCTCAATCCCGACCGTCACTATACGGGCGCGAACGGTGGCGAGATCGTACTTCCAGGTCGCTCGCTCATGCTCTGCCGCAATGTCGGCCATTTGATGACCAACCCGGCCGTACTGGACAGTGAAGGCCGGGAGACACCGGAAGGCATACTCGACGCCGCCATGACCTGCCTGATCGCGCTCCATGACCTGAAGGGCGGTGCGGCCCGCGGCAACAGCCGAGCGGGCTCAATCTATATCGTCAAGCCAAAGATGCATGGGCCCGAGGAAGTCGCCTTTGCAGACACACTCTTCGACCGCGTCGAGGACCTTCTGGATCTGGAGCGCCACTGCATCAAGATTGGCATCATGGACGAGGAACGGCGTACCACCGTTAATCTCAAGGAATGTATCCGCGCTGCACGCCACCGTGTCGCCTTTATCAATACCGGTTTCCTCGACAGGACCGGCGACGAAATCCACACATCGATGGAAGCTGGTCCCATGATCCGCAAGGCGGACATGAAGAACGCACCTTGGTTGCGCGCTTATGAGGACTGGAATGTAGATGTCGGCATCGCTTGCGGCCTGCGTGGCCGTGCCCAGATCGGCAAGGGTATGTGGGCAATGCCGGATCTGATGGCGGACATGCTGGAGCAGAAGATTGGCCATCCGATGGCTGGGGCCAGCACCGCCTGGGTACCCTCGCCTACTGCTGCCACTCTCCATGCAACCCACTATCACCGAGTCAGGGTGGAAGCACGCCAGGAAGCGGTCGCAGGCCGCGCGCGGGCCGATCTCGGCGCAATCCTATCGATTCCGGTGGCCCCCCGGCCCAACTGGTCGCCGGAGGACATTCGTGCCGAACTGGAGAACAACGCTCAGGGCATACTCGGCTATGTCGTGAGATGGGTGGACCAGGGCATCGGTTGCTCAAAGGTGCCGGACATCAACGATGTCGGTCTGATGGAGGATCGCGCTACCTGTCGTATTTCTAGCCAACACATGGCTAATTGGCTGCATCACGGCGTCTGTACTGAGGACGAAGCTCAGGCGGTCATGCGCAAAATGGCGGAGGTGGTGGACCAGCAGAATGCTGGCGACCCGGCCTACAGGCCGATGGCACCGGCCTTCGACGGGGCAGCCTTCAGGGCCGCATGCGATCTCGTCTTCCGAGGTCGTGAGCAGCCGTCCGGCTATACCGAACCGGTGCTTCATGGCCGCCGTGCCGAGGCCAAGGCCACCGGCTGAGTTGCTCCTTCTATATCTCCCGTCCGAGGGCTAGGAAGCGTTCGCGGCGGGTGCGGCGCAACGCGCTACCGTCTATACCATCGAGATCCCGGAAAGCCTCGTCCAGGGCCTTGCCGAGAGAGGCAATGGCCCCTTCGGGATTACGATGTGCCCCTCCCAGCGGCTCGTCTATGACGCGGTCGATGACGCCGAGGTCAAGAAGGTCCGCCGCTGTCAACTTCAGCGCGTCAGCCGCTTCGGCGCCATGCTCGCTGCTGCGCCACAAGATCGAGGCACATCCTTCGGGCGAGATCACCGAATAGATCGCATGCTCCAGCATCAGCACGCGGTTGGCAGACGCCAGCGCGACAGCACCGCCGGAGCCCCCCTCACCGATGACGGAAGCGATGTAGGGCACGCGCAAGTCAAGGCCAGTCTCTATGCAGCGCGCGATCGCCTCGGCCTGACCGCGCTCTTCCGCTTCGACGCCGGGATAAGCACCGGGCGTGTCCACGAAGGTTAGCACCGGAATGCCGAACCGGTCCGCAAGACTCATGAGCCGTTGTGCCTTGCGGTAACCCTCGGGGTGCGCCATGCCGAAATTGTGCTGCCGGCGCGATTCGAGATCGGCCCCTTTCTCTTGCCCCAACACCATCACGGACCGGCCACGGAACCGGCCAATACCGCCGATGACAGCCGCATCGTCGCGAAAGGCCCGGTCTCCCGATAGGGGAAGGAATCCGTCGATCAGCCCTTTAAGGAAATGCGTAAGCCGCGGGCGCCCCGGATGGCGTGCCACCTGTACGCGCTGCCAGGGAGACAGCTTCGAATAGGTTTGGACCAGAAGCCTCTCGGCCTTGGAACGCAGCTCCGCAATTTCCTCGGCGATGTTAAGGTCGTCGTTCCCGGTCAACTGATTGAGCTCGTTGATCTTTGCCTCAAGTTCCAGCACCGGCCGTTCGAACTCCAGTGGAACCAGCATCAGCCTTCATCCCTTCCCGCGAGCGGATGGTGCTTGAAGACTGTGCGCCGCAGCTGAGCGTCCACAACATGGGTATAGATCTGTGTCGTCGCAATATCAGCGTGGCCGAGCAATTGCTGTAGGCTGCGCAGGTCTGCCCCCCCTTCCAGAAGGTGCGAAGCGAAAGCATGGCGCATGACATGTGGGGACACGCGGCGCGGGTCCAGCCCCGCGCGGACTGCTAGACCGTCCAGCAACTGACCGATGCGGCGCCGGGTCAGATGACCCTCCCTGCTGCTGGACGGGAACAGCCAGCGTGAGCGCCATGGCCCGCTGGCACGGACGGGCCGGATTGCAAGCCAGGCGTCGATGGCAACGCGCGCCGGTTCCCCTAGGGGCACGATGCGCTCGTGCCCTCCCTTGCCTCGTACCGTCAGCCAGCCGCGTCCGGGAGGAACATCCGACAAGGTTAGGCCGACAAGTTCAGACACGCGTAGACCAGTGCCGTAGAGCAGCTCCACGATGCAGTGGAGCCTGAATCGTGTCCGGCCGTCATAGCTTGCTATGGCCTCGATCAACGCCCGCACCTCCTCGACACCGAGATGGCGTGGCAACGGCCGGCCGATCCTGGGCGCATCAAGCCGGTCAGCAGGATTATCCGGGCGGTAGCCTTCCATCAGACAAAACAGGAAGAACTGGCGCAGAGCCGACCGTCGGCGGGAAATCGTGCGCGGTGACAATCCCGCCTTCTGCAAGCTGGCCATATAACCGCGCAGGTTGACCTCCTCGGCTTTCTCCAGGCTGTGGCCGAGAAACGCCTCCGCATCTTCTAGGTCGTGGCGATAGGCAGCAACGGTGTTGACGGCCGCGCCGCGCTCGACCACTAGCGCTTCAAAAAAGGCGTCGAGGGCAGAGATACTCATGATGCCGCTATCAGGCATTCAAATGCATAAGCCCGCGCTTCGGCCGCAAGCCCGACAGCTGCCAGAGCGCGCACGATGGCAACCGCGGTCGGCATATCGCTGCGGGCACGACCACCAGAGGCGATGACGGCGTAGAGAACCGCCTCACCAATCCGCCCGGCCTCGCCGGCAGCGCCGAGCCCGCGCCAGATAACCGGAGCCGGAAACTCTCCCGCAAGGCTGTCGAAATCTGTCAACACGGCCGTCCAGTCTTCGCGACCGACAGGCTCACCGACTGCTTCCATCAGCGCGAACAACATGGTGGCCTGCGAATAAGGGGGCTCGTCGCCACCTGCCTCCAGCCAACGCCGCAGACCATCCTCGGCCCAGGCCTGCTTACCCCCGGCATCGGCGAGCTTCAGCGGCGCCCATGCGAGCGCCGCTCGGTCATTGTCTGCAGTACTTTCTGCGCCCTGCTTTGTTACGGCCTCATACCAGCGTTCAGCAACATCGAATCGGCCCGCCGCAAGCGTGGCGACCACGGTGGCCGGTATATACGCTGCCAACTCGGGCGATGGGACGATCTTTGCAACGAAATCGACGGTCGCAGCCGCCACAGGTACAAGCAATCCTGCGGCAAGCGCCTCCTCCCAGAGCCCCACCAACGCCTGCATCCTCTGCTGTGGATCCACCGCTGCGGCCGCCGCCTGCGCAAGCTGGGCGCGGGAGTTGTCTGTGTCTGTGGCCTTGAGATACCGGGCCAATAGAGCTTTCGGTGCCAGTAGACCGGTCCGAGCGGCCTCTTCAGCTTCCGCCTCGGTGCGGACAAGCCCGGCCCTTGCGCGCACGGCCACTGGATCGCTGCGCAGCTTCCAGACCTCCGGCGGCGGTGCGCCGACCCATGCAAGCATGGCAATATTGAGCGCGGTGACCGGCCCGTCATCGGGCAGTGGTGGCAGATTGTCCCCACCTGCTTCGAGCGCACGGAGCATCAGCCCCTCGAATAGCGGATCGCCGCCCACATCGACCTCACGAAGAATGTCCAGAATGAGCCGCGCCCGGTCTGCTTCGCCCGCCTTGGCGGCGCAGAATGCAGCGATACGCTGCACATAGGCAGATGGCGCGCGCGCCATCTCTGCTTCCGCTGCTTTGCAGGCCGCCTCGAGATCACCCGAGTCCAGGGCAGGATCGATGGCCCCGGAACCAACCTCGAGAGCAGGCGCCTCGAGCCCCGCCTCCTTGGCCAGCAGCGCCGCCTCATGGCTGTGGCCGATCGCCTGTAATTGCCTTACTCGTAAAGGTATCAGACGCGGCCCCTCGCCCTCCGGCGGCACCGCACCGGCCCCCAAGACTCGGAGCAGCAAACCCTTGAGCGCAGGCGATGCCACAGTCTGCGGCAAACCTTCGAGCAGGCGGGCAACCACCACCCTCGAACTGCCTTGCCAGAGGGGCAGGCCAAAGCTCCCCTCAAAGCCCGGCAGACCCGTCGAATCGGGATCGCTCGGCTTGGCTGGTGCCACCAGAACGGTTGCACCTTGTGCCACCAGTCGGTCCTGCTGTTCTTGCTGCGGCGGCTTATTCGCCGGTTTGGGGCGTGTTTCCGCAGCAGGGGGAAGCCCATCCGGGATCAACCGTATCTGTGCCCACGCCTCGACGGCCCACAAGGCGGTGAGGGCAATGGCGAGGGTGGCGCAGATCCACGCCCTATCGAGGCAAACGGTCATCCGGCAATACCTTTTCCACGACTGCTTCTGGCGGCGGGGAGTCGACGAGGCCGAAATAAAGCACCCCGGCCGCCACCATCGCGCCCAGCAGTCCCGCCAGTATTAGGAAAACCCTGCGAGCATACATTGCTCTTCCTTGCTCTTGCCCTCGGGGTGGCAGTTCGGCGTTCATTCCCGATAATGCGAGTCTAGCGAAAGTCGTTCAAAGGCGCGAATGCGGCAAAATCGAGGCTTTGCTTCGTGCCGTAAGCGTCCATATCCGGGGAATGCCCGACATGAACCTTACCAGAACCGTCGCGCTGATCGGTATGATGGGAGCCGGAAAGACTAAGGTCGGCCGGCTACTGGCTCAGCATCAGGGGCTCGTTTTCATCGATGCGGATACCGAAATCCAGAAGGCAGCGGGTTGTTCGATCCAGGATATTTTCGAAACGCAAGGCGAAGAAGTATTTCGCGAAGGTGAACGCAAGGTCATCGCACGGCTTCTCAACGGGCCGGTGCATGTGCTCGCCACTGGCGGCGGTGCCTTCCAGAACCCATCTACGCGCGCTGTCATCGCAGAGCGTGCGGTGTCGGTGTGGCTGAGAGCCGAGTTCAATGTGCTCTGGGAACGCGTGTCCTGGCGCACCAACCGCCCGATGCTCAAGACAACCGACCCGCGCCGTACCCTTGCCGAGCTGATCGAACAGCGCGACCCTATCTATGCGCAGGCCGATATTACCGTGATCAGCGAGACAGGCCCGGTGGAGGAGACCGTTGTGCGCGTCGAGGATGCGCTGCGTCGTGCGGGCTATCTTGTGGGCGGGCAGAGGGAGCGCGACCGATGACCTCCATGCGCAGGATTGAGGTTGGCCTCGGCAGACGCAGCTACGACATCGTGGCCGGCCCCGGCCTGATAGAGCGCGCGGGCGACCATCTTCTGCCTGTGCTCAGGCGCCGCCATATTGCGGTCGTCACGGATGACAATGTGGCGGCGCAGCACCTGCCGAGGTTGGCGGCCGGGCTCACAGCGGCAGGCATCGAGTTTGTGACTGTCGTGTTGCCGCCCGGTGAGGCGACCAAATCCTTCCGGTATCTCGAAAACCTACTCACCCGGCTGCTGGAAGCGGGCCTCGACCGAGGCAGCTGTATCCTGGCGCTCGGCGGCGGCGTGATCGGCGACCTCGCAGGTTTTGCCGCTGCAGTCTTGCTGCGCGGCATCGACTATGTGCAGATCCCCACAACGCTGCTCGCCCAAGTGGACAGTGCCGTCGGCGGCAAAACAGCCATCGACACACCGCAGGGCAAAAACCTGATCGGTGCCTTCCACCAGCCGCGCCTGGTGCTCGCCGACACGACCGCGCTTTCTACGCTGCCCGACCGAGAGCTCCGGGCCGGCTATGCGGAAGTTGCAAAATACGGTCTGATTGATCGACCGGATTTCTTCGGATGGTTGGAGGAAAACAGCGTCCGGGTGCTCGCCCGTGAGGATGACGCGCTCGCCCACGCCATCGCCGTGAGTTGCGAGGCCAAGGCCGGTGTTGTGGCCGCGGACGAGCGCGAGGTCGGGCGCCGCGCCTTGCTCAATCTAGGCCATACATTCGGGCATGCATTCGAGGCAGAAACTGGCTTCGGCGAGGCACTGCTGCACGGCGAGGCGGTATCGCTTGGCATGGTGCTTGCCTTCCGGATGTCGGTCCGGCTCGGGCTTTGCCCGCCGGAGGATCTGGTTCGGATGCGGGCTCATCTCGCGGGTGCAGGCCTGCCCATCGATCCACCGGGCGCCAACGCCTCACAGGCGCGCCGAGATGCGCTGATGGAACGCATGCGGCGGGACAAGAAGACGGAAGCAGGGCATATCGTGCTGGTGCTAGCGCGCGGCATCGGCCGTGCCTTCGTCCACCGCGAGGTCGGTGAGGACGCGCTTGTTACCTTGCTCGACGAAGCACTGGCGGCATGACAGTGGAATTTTGGATCGTCATCGGTGCCATATTGGCGCTGCTAGTGCTCTCAGCGTTCTTCTCTGGGTCCGAGACGGCGCTCACCGCAGTCAGCAGCGCACGCATGCATCACCGCGCCCGCCGCGGAGATTTAGGCGCCGCCACCGTGCGCCGCCTGCGCGCGGACCGGGAAAACCTGATCGCGGCGATTCTGCTTGGCAACAACTTGGTCAACATCCTGGCCGCCTCGCTGGCAACGAGCCTGCTGATCGGCCTGTTCGGCGAAGCCGGAGTCGCCTACGCGACAGCCGCTATGACTCTACTCGTCCTAGTCTTCGCCGAGGTATTGCCCAAGACCTATGCCTTCAATCGCGCCGACCGTGTGGCGCCTGCGGTCGCGCCATGGATCGCCGCCTTGGTAAAGGTGTTTGGGCCACCGTCGCGGGCAATCCAATGGGTTGTGCGCAGCGTCCTGCGCCTGTTCGGCATCGCCGAGATCCCGCCGGGCGGGTCCGAGGAGCATGAGGAGGAGCTGCGCGGGGCGATCGAGCTGCATCGGGGCGAAGGCGAGGAAATCCGCGACGAGCGGCGAATGCTGCGCAGCGTGCTTGACCTGGGTGATGTGTCGGTGGGTGAAGTTATGACGCACCGGCGCAATATGGCGATGGTGGACCTCTCGCTCGCTGCAGAGGAAGTCGTGGCCGAAGTGCTTGCTAGCCCTTACACTCGCCTGCCGCTCTGGCGGGACGCCCCGGAAAACATCGTGGGTGTTCTGCATGCCAAGGCCGTCCT
This sequence comes from Alphaproteobacteria bacterium, assembly GCA_026710105.1. GTDB lineage: Bacteria > Pseudomonadota > Alphaproteobacteria > Bin95 > Bin95 > Bin95. The sequence continues at coordinate 21,137 of JAPORR010000179.1, read as the reverse complement.
GAGGGCGCTGCACGAAGCCGGCGCGGCCGACCTCGACGCGGCAGCGCTCGCCACGAAACCGTGGTTCATCCCCGACCAGACCACTCTGCTCGACCAGTTACACGCCTTCCGGCGCCGGCGGGAGCATGTCGCCCTTGTCGTGGACGAATATGGCGCGTTGATGGGCCTTGTGACGCTGGAGGACATTCTTGAAGAAATCGTCGGGGACATCGCCGATGAGCATGATATCGCAGTGCCGGGCGTGCGGGCGCAGCCAGATGGTTCCTATATCTGCAGCGGCGGCGTGACCATCCGCGACCTCAACCGCGAGTTCGAATGGACGCTTCCGGACCAGGATGCAACGACCATTGCTGGCCTGCTGCTGCGTGAGTCGCGGCGCATCCCGACGCGCGGTCAGGCCTTCGATGTCTACGGCTTCCGCTTTGAGGTGCTGCGCCGAAACCGCCAGCAGATTGCGACGATCCGCATCACACCTCCTAGACGGTGACGACAAGGCAGCGCAGACAGCTATAATCCCCGCCACTCCGAGGGAGAACTCGTCATGGCCAAGCGCGAATCCTGCACGATCCAACGGGACGGACGCCTGTTGATCGTAACCCTGAACCGCCCGGAGCGACTCAACGCGCTGCACTTCCCAGCACATTTTGAGCTTGCCGAAGTCTGGGACGAATTCGCCGCTGACCCCGAGCTCTGGGTCGCCATTATCACAGGTGTAGGCAACAAAGCGTTCTGTGCCGGTAATGACTTGCGCTACCAGGCAGAAGGCCATGTCCGCAAGCGTTGCCCGACCGGTTTCGCCGGCCTTACCAACCGTTACGGCCTCAACAAGCCCCTCATCGCTGCCGTCAACGGTTTTGCGATGGGCGGAGGATTCGAGATCGCGCTTGCCTGCGACCTGATTGTTGCGGCCGAGAACGCGATCTTCGCCCTGCCGGAGCCGCGCGTTGGCCTCATGGCAGGCGCAGGCGGCGTCCATCGTCTGCCGCGCATCATCGGCCAGAAGCAGGCGCTCGGGATGATCCTTACCGGGCGCCATGTCGGCGCGGCGGAAGGCAAGGCGCTCGGCTTCGTCAACGAAGTCGTCCCCGAAGGCGAGGCTGTCGCCGGCGCTCGGCGCTGGGCAGAGCAGATCCTGGAATGCGCGCCGATCTCCATCCGTGCCTCCAAGGAAGCGGTCTATGCCGGCATGGGCGAAGCGACGCTGGAAGCGGCTATTAACCGCAGCTACGAGGAGCAACATGTGCTGATCGGCAGCGCTGACTACATTGAAGGGCCGAGGGCTTTTGCCGAAAAGCGCTCTCCTGTCTGGCAGAATGCATAATGGAACCGCAGACTTGGATTGACGGTGCCTGGTGCGCGGGTAACCCGCCGGTTTTTGGGCCGATGACGCATGCGGCCTGGATGGCTTCAGTCGCCTTCGACGGCGCGCGCGCCTTTGAGGGTGTCGTGCCGGATCTCGACCTCCACTGCGGGCGCGCCATCGACTCTGCACGCGCGCTTGGCCTTGCGCCGAAGATTTTGGCCGCGGAGATTACCGCACTCGCAGTCGAAGGTATCCGGCGGTTCCCAGAGCAAGCGGAGCTCTATATCCGCCCACTATTCTGGGCCGATGACGGCTTCGTGGAGCCAGACGCGGAATCGACGCGCTTCATGCTGACACTCTTCGAAATGCCGTTGCCAGCCCCCGACGCGACCATCACCGCCGCGCTGGCGGAAGAACGCCGCCCGCGCCCAGCGATGGCACCGACAGACGCCAAAGCCTCCTGCCTCTACCCCAATGTACAGCGCATGCTCCGCAAGGCGCGGACACGCGGCTTCTCGACTGCCCTGGTCCTCGACCCGGACGACAAGGTGGCGGAATTCGCGACTGCCAATCTGTTCATGGTCCGGGACGGCAAGGTCGCCACACCCGCCGACAACGGCACTTTCCTCAACGGTATCACCCGCCAACGCATGGTCCGGCTGCTGCGGGAAGACGGCCACGATGTCGAGGAGCGAACGGTCGAACTAGAGGAAGTGCTGGAGGCGGACGAGGTATTCGCCACCGGCAATGCGCCCAAGGTTATTCCTGCAAGCCGCATTGAGGAGCACGACTTTCAGCCGGGCCCAGTTGCGCGCCGGGCACGGGAGCTCTACTGGGCCTTTGCCCATGCGCATGGCAAGCCGGGTGATTTCGGCCTCTGAGCAGCAGCTGTTTGGAGATGGAAGACCGGCCGGCAGGTTGTTTCGAGGTAAGCCGGGCAGCTCGACTTTTGCCTTCGGCCTATGTCAGACTGCGCCTTTCTAATACTTCCGGGGCTTCCGGATCGTGCCCAGATGCATAGGTGCACTCCTCGACTCCTCGTTCAGCGCTGACATGCAGAGGGATTGCGAGTGGCTGAAGACCTCACCAATGAGCAACGCCTCGAGCGCATTGAGCAGGCGATGGTGTATTTCAATCGCCGCCAGAATGACGACATCGCCCTGTCGCAGGAAATGCGACTGGATTTCCTGCAAGAGTTCAAGCTGCTTCGTAAAGTCATCTTGATCATGGCGGCTATATTGGCCTTCGTCGCTATTGCTATGTTGATTTTCCTGATGGGCCTTTGACGTGCCATGAGGCCAGATCGTTAGCCAGCGCCGCTTATTGAGCATAGACATAGACTTGCGTGAGGCAGAGACGGTCGAGAAGGGCGGATCGAGACGTATCGCGCTCTCCAGCGAAGCCGTCGATCATCTCGACTGGCGCAGATCGCTTGAGCGGCGGCGGGAAATCCGGGGACGCGAGAGTGTCGAGATCATCTACCTCATCACAAGTCTGCCTCCCGAAAAGGCCGTACGCCTCATGGCCCTCGCTCGCGCCCACGGGGCTATCGAAAACCGCCTCCACTACGTCCGCGATGTCTCCTTCAACGAGGACCGGTGCCGCTCCCGCGCCGCTGCAAGGCCGCTCGCATCGCTCAGAAACCTCGCCACCCAATCATTCGTCGCATCCCAATCCCTGAAGCGCGCGAAATCTTCCGCGAAAACAGACCCGATGTCATACAGACCGTCCCGCAGACAACTTCTTTGGATGACCCTGGTTGCCCGCACCAGACGCTACCGTAATACGTCGTGCTTTGGGGATGTTTATCAATCCGGTGCAAGGTATCAGATCCATGCACATCATGGCTTCCGGCCTCAGGCGGCGCTTCTCAACTTGAGTTTAAGTCCGACCACTGCATAGCGGTCCAGCCCGGTGATCTCAGCAATTTCGGAGAACGGTAAGCGCGTTTCGTTGAGTAGCACCTTCGCATGCTGCTCGGGCTCCAGCCTGCGTCGGCTTCGCCTCGCAAAGCTTTGCCCTGCCCGCCTGGGCGGCGGCTCCTCCTCGCGATCCAGCCCCCTGCGGCACGCGTCTTCCCAAGCGGTCCAGAAGTGGGAGCGCGCTTCATCCGCCTGCCTTTCGCCTTCCCGGAAGGCACGCGCCCGCGCCGCAGCTCGCGCCCTTCGCATCCGCTCGAAAGGGCTTTCCTCGCGCGCCGGTTGTGATGCGCCGCCGGTGCGGGCAGCTTCGGCGAGCGACATACCGTGGCGCGCCGCCAGCCGCCGCGCCGCCGCCAGCGCCGCCTCGCGCTCGCCGTCATAGGAGCTGCCCGCCGCCAGCGCCAACAGGCTTCGGAAGCGGCTCCGCTCCGCCTCTGCAAATCCGGTCCGGATGACTCCTCTCCTGAGGCGTGAGAATGCAAGCTTACAGCGCTGGCGCCACGATGTGAAACCCGTCATGTGGCACCGTTACATGATACCATGCTGGCGAAAACGGTAGGGAACTGACCCGTTTCACCGTTAGACTTGAGCGTTTCCTAGTTCCGGTCGGCCCTGCCATGCTCAATGATCCCGTCAAGCGCAATGTGCTGCTGCTTGCCATCTGCCAGGCGCTCTACGTCTCCGGCACGGCATTGATGATCTCGACCGCGCCCCTGGTGGGGCAGATGTTGGCAGAGGATCCTGGCTGGGCAACCGCCCCACTCTTCTTCCATCATGGCGGGGTGATGACTATGACGATCCCGGCGTCCCTGCTCATGCGCCGGGTCGGGCGGCGCACGGGCTTCATGCTGGGCGCCGTGTTCGGATGCATCGGGGCGCTGGTCGCCGTCGAGGCGATTTACAACATGAGCTATTGGGGCTTTTGTCTCGGCGCATTCTTGATCGGCTGGTTCAACGGCTTCGCCATCTTCTACCGTTTCGCTGCCGCCGACACCGCTACACAGGAATTCCGGCCCAAGGCGATTTCGCTGGTACTGGCCGGCGGGCTGCTGGCGGCTGTCATCGGTCCCGAATTGGGCAAGCACACGCTGGACTGGCTGGAGCCTGTGTTCTACGCTGGCAGTTATCTGTCGCTTGTCGGCCTCTATGTTCTCTCTTTCTGTATCGTCGCTTTCGTGCGCATTCCGACGCTGAGCGCGGAAGAACGCCGTGAGACGGGCCGTCCTTTGCCGGAAATCCTGCGCCAACCAGCCTGCGTCGTGGCCATTCTGGCCGCAGCCGCCAGCTACGCCGCCATGTCGCTGGTGATGAGCCCGACGCCGCTAGCGATGCTGGGGTGCGGATTCACCGAATTCGACGCCTTGACGGTCATGCAGGTGCATATGGTCGGCATGTATCTGCCGGCCTTCTTCACCGGCCATCTTGTTTCCCGTTTCGGTGCCAGGCCGATCATCTTCACGGGTATCGCATTGCTCGCCGTCTGCGGTGCTGTCAACCTGTCCGGCATTGCATTCGCACATTTTGCCGTGGCCCTGTTCCTGAACGGTGTCGGCTGGAATTTCATGTTTGTCGGCGGCTCCTCGCTATTGACCGAGGTGCATACCGCCGCCGAACGCGCCAAGCTGCAAGGTATCAACGATTTCGTCGTCTTCGGTTCGATCGCCCTCTCGTCACTGTTTTCCGGGCGCATCCTCGAAGATTTCGGCTGGAATTGGATCAATATCGGCATCCTGCCAATGATCGCTGTGCCGCTGCTCGCCACGCTCACCCTCGCAAGGCCGAACTGTCCACGAAACAATTGACTCACGAGCCTCCTGGAGAACTCCGAGGTGGGTTTTCCCTGGAACCGGGCTTGGGGGAGCTGAGTCTGGATACGGAGCCCCCCCCCGGCGTGGGAAACAGCTTGACGGTGGCTGTCTCCACCATCGGCCCGCAGGGGCACGACCTCGCGCCGGGGCAACGCCTCAATGGCGCCACCACGCGGGGGACGATGACAATCTCCGGCACGGCCATCACGGCGATGGCCCCAGCGGCGGCTACAACAAGCGCTTCCTGAAGGCGATGGGACACCCCGAAACGTCAACTTCCCGCAGCTCGCCGTGACGGTAGTGGACGCTACGTGCCTCTGGAACCATGGTGGCTCCGGGGCGCCAACACCGCTTGAGACTGCGTGGTCGAGGCCATCACCTACGCCGCGCAGTACTTCGCCGGCCAGCAGGTGCAGGAACAAGCACCGACGCTCACCATCAGCGTCACAGAGGCCTCCATGACCTAGGCGCGGCACAGTTCACCATCACCGTCGACCCCACCCTGTAAAGCGACCTGGAAGTGAGCGTCGTCGCCAACCAGTCCATCGGCCCGCAAGGGACCGGTTTTGAGTCCTCGGCACGGAAGACGGCGACGATTCAGGCTGGTGGCCGCCACAGCCACATGAACGGTGACCGCGCTTGACGATAGCGTTGACGCTCCCGGTGGCAGTCGCGAGGGGTCACTCATGCGACAAATCGGGGCTTGAGGGTCCAGAGCCCATCGCTTAAACGCGCCTACGGCGCGCCGTGCCCATTCGAGCTTATCCATCCGAAAGGAACCAAGCCATGTCTTCGGTCCTGATCTTCGTTATCGCCTGCGGAATTGCCGCGCTTGTCTATGGTGTCGCCACCTCGCGGTCGGTGATCGCAGCGAGCGCCGGTAATGCCCGCATGCAGGAGATCGCGGGCGCTATCCAGGAAGGCGCACGCGCCTATCTCAACCGGCAATACCGGGCAATCGGCATCGTTGGTGTCGGCATTTTCGTCGTGCTGCTGCTGCTGCTCGGCGTGCATGAGGCCGTCGGATTCCTGATCGGCGCAGTGCTGTCCGGTGCCGCCGGTTATATCGGCATGAATGTCTCGGTGAAGGCGAATGTGCGCACGGCTGAAGCCGCGCGGCAAGGCCTCGCGCAGGGCCTCTCTGTTTCCTTTCGTTCGGGCGCGGTAACAGGCATGCTGGTAGCAGGCTTGGCCCTGCTCGGCGTCACCGTCTATTACGTCATTCTGGTTTCCGCGGGCGCTGAGGGGCGTGGGTTGATTGATCCGCTCGTCGCACTCGGCTTCGGCGCATCGCTGATCTCCATCTTTGCGCGCCTCGGCGGCGGCATCTTCACCAAGGGTGCGGATGTAGGTGCGGACCTCGTCGGCAAGGTCGAAGCCGGCATCCCCGAGGACGACCCGCGCAATCCCGCCGTGATCGCCGACAATGTGGGCGACAATGTGGGCGACTGCGCCGGCATGGCTGCCGACCTGTTCGAAACCTACGCCGTCACGGTCGTCGCAACCATGGTGCTTGGCTCGATCTTCTTCGCCACCGACGCGGCGCTCGCAGCCACCGTCATGTCTTATCCGCTCGCCATCGGTGGTGTGTGCATCCTCGCTTCCATCCTCGGCACTTTCTTCGTCCGGCTCGGCGCCTCGCAGTCGATCATGGGAGCGCTTTACAAGGGCTTCATCGTGGCGGCGATTGTCTCGTTAGGTGGTATACTGGCGATGACGGCGTGGACCGTCGGCATGGGCCCCATCGGCGAAAGCGGCTTCACTGGCACGCAACTCTTCATTTGTGGGGCGATCGGCCTCGTCGTCACCGGCCTCATCATCTGGGTGACGGAATACTACACCGGCACTGAATACCGCCCTGTCCGCTCAGTCGCCCAAGCCTCAACCACTGGGCATGGTACTAATGTCATACAGGGGCTTGCGGTTTCGATGGAGGCCTGCGCGCTTCCCGCCATAATCATCTGCGTCGCCATCATCGCTTGCTACCAGCTCGCAGGCCTGTTCGGCATCGCCATCGCGGTCACGGCCATGCTCGCGCTTGCCGGGATGGTGGTGGCGCTCGATGCTTACGGCCCCGTCACGGACAATGCCGGTGGTATCGCCGAGATGGCGGAGCTTGAAGAAGATGTGCGCGACACGACGGACCGGCTGGACGCGGTCGGCAACACCACCAAGGCCGTCACCAAGGGCTATGCCATCGGATCGGCGGGTCTCGGCGCGCTGGTGCTGTTCGCAGCCTATACCGAGGATATCAAGTTCTTCAGTGCCGCCGGCGATGCCTATCCATTCTTCTCCGGTATTGCCGGGCAGGTGACTTTCTCGCTCTCGGACCCCTATGTGGTCATCGGGCTGTTTGTGGGCGGGCTCCTCCCCTTCCTGTTCGGTGCGATGGGCATGATGGCGGTCGGCCGCGCTGGCGGCGCTGTCGTCGAAGAGGTGCGCCGCCAGTTCCGGGAGATCCCAGGCATCATGGAAGGTAAGGCGAAACCTCAATACGGTCCCTGCGTGGACATGCTGACGCGCGCGGCGATCAAGGAAATGATCGTGCCGTCGATGCTGCCGGTGCTCTCGCCGGTTGCGCTCTTCCTACTGGTCTGGCTGGTTGCCGGCAAGGCAGCAGCGCTGACCGCTGTCGGCGCCATGCTGCTCGGCGTCATCGTCACCGGCATCTTCGTCGCCATCTCAATGACTGCTGGCGGTGGCGCTTGGGACAACGCCAAGAAATATATTGAGGACGGCCATCACGGCGGCAAGGGCTCGGAAGCGCACAAGGCAGCCGTGACCGGCGATACAGTCGGTGACCCCTACAAGGACACCGCCGGGCCCGCTGTCAACCCGATGATCAAAATCACCAATATTGTGGCCCTGCTGCTATTGGCCGTGCTCGCTCATTGACGGATCGGTCAGCGCACGTGGCGGGAGGCAACGAGACTCAGAATTCTTGACCACGAATCGCTGTACGGCCTAGGCTTTCTGGCTGCGCCCCGACGGATCGCTTCCACATGCAGGCCGACACGGTCGATGACCTCTTCCGCCGCTTCGGCCCGAAATACCGCTGGTATGTGACCCTGTCGGGCCTGACTGGCGGCTTCTCAATGGTGCTGTCGGCCACCATCGTCAATGTCGCGGTGCCTGATGTCATGGGCGCGTTCGGTGTCGGCCAGGACCGGGTACAATGGATGGCTACTGCCTTCCTCGCGACGATGACGGCGAGCCAATTGCTCAACGCTTGGGTCGTCGAGGCCTTTGGCCAAAGGCTTGGTTTCGCGCTCACGCTCATGGTCTTCATTGCAGGCGCAGTTATGAGTGCTACGGCCGCCTCGATGGACATGCTCATCCTCGGCCGCATCCTGCAGGGCATTGGGGCCGGTATCGTCATGCCGATGACGATGGTGACGATCTTCACTGTATTCCCGCCCGAGCGCCGGGGCATGGCGATGGGCATATACGGGGCGGGCTTGGTGCTGGCACCCGCGGTCGGGCCCGCAGTCGGCGGCATCGCCATCGACACCTTGTCCTGGCGGGCGATGTTTCTGCTACCGCTCCCCTTCTGCACGGTCGCGCTTCTGGCTGGCATGGTGTTCATGCCATCCAAGGGGCACATCGGACATCCACCTCCCTTTGACTGGTTGGGTTTCCTGTTCCTGGTGTCCGGCCTGTTCTTGTTTATGACAGCCGCGGCGGCAGGGCCACGCGAGGGCTGGCTCTCAGACCGTATCCTGCTCTACGCCACCTTGGGCTCCGTATCGGCCGCTGCCTTCGTGTTCATTCAGCTTAGGAACCGCGCACCGCTGCTAGATGTGACACTTTTCCGGCACCGGGCGTTCACGGCAGCGGTGGTCGTTGCCTTCGTGTTTGGTGCCGGGAATTTCGGGTCGACCTATGTCATCCCGGTCTTCGTCCAGCAGGTTCAAGGCTTTACCGCCACCAAGGCCGGGCTGCTGTTGATGCCTGCGGGCCTGCTGCTGTTCTTCGCTTTGCCGCTGACCGGCCGCGCCGCTGACCAGTTGCCGGACCACATACCTGTTCTCGTAGGCCTTGGATGCTTTGCGCTCGGGACCTTCCTGATGGCGACCGCCGACGCCCATACCGGCTTCTGGAACTTCGCCATTTTCGCGATGATCAGCCGGGCTGGTATGTCGTTCATCATGCCCTCGCTCTCCGCTGCCGCGCTTCGCGCGCTACCCGACGAAAAGCTAGCGCGGGGATCCGGCGCAATGAACTTCATCCGTCAGCTCGGCGGCGCATCCGGCACTAATCTGATCGTCGTTTGGCTGCAATTGCGGACCCATTGGCACGCCGAATCGCTAACTGCGACACAGACGGTTGGTAATGCCGCAAGCCGCGGATTCCTCGAAACAGTGGCGGAACGGATCGGCCTGGCCGGATTGCCGGACGCCGAACGACTCGGTGCAGCACTCGACTATTTGGGCCAGGTGCTCCACGCTCAGGCGCTCTCATTCGGCTTCCGGGACTGTTTCTTGGCGCTCGGGATCATCTTCGTGCTGGCGATGCTGCCCGCGCTCAATCTGGCGCGCCTGCCCCGTAGGGAGTAATCTCCTGCCCCATGGCCGCTTGCTGGAATTGGTAGACAGACCGGACTTAAAATCCGTGGGGCGCATGCCCGTGTGGGTTCGAGTCCCACAGCGGCCACCAGCACTGGCCAGGATACTAGGGATAGAAAACGATCAGCCCCTGGCCAACAAGAGCCGGGCGGTCAGTGCCCTTGATCTCGACAGTGTTGTCGATAGTGCAGCGCACGCCACCGCCCTTGATCGGTTCCGTCGACGCCAGACTTTGCCGTAGGCGAACTTTCGAGCCTGCGGGCACGGTGTTGGTGAAGCGCACCCGATTGAGGCCATAATTGATGGCCCTGCTTGCACCCAGCACCGAGAAAGCCATCAGCCCTGCGGTGAGCGAGAGCGTGAGGAAGCCGTGGGCGATGGTTCTCCCGTCCGGCATGTCAGCCCGCGCCCGTTCCGTGTCTATATGGATCCACTGGCGGTCCTCGGTTGCCTCGGCGAAGCCGTCGATTCGGACCTGGTCGATTGTGATCCAGTCACTGACCCCGAGTTCCCTGCCAACCCAATTCTCAAGGTCGGCGAGCGTTGCAATCTCCACCACGGAGAGACACTCCTCTCTCAAGCTGGCACAACCCTAGCCAATCCGCATTCAATTGGACAATTCTGCCAGGATTTTCGGCCAATGCCCGTCTGCAGATGCGATATGGCCTGGAATGTCCGTCTCCCAGTTCTTTTGCACCGATTTCGAGTAGTTGAGATAGAGTTTGCCGTCTACGACCTTCCAGGCATTGGGGTCGATGGGCGCGGTGTAGCCCTGCGAGACGGCCCAAGCGCAATAACCGCCATATTGCGGCGCATAGCGCTCCGGGTCAGCCGCGAAGGCGTCGCGGTTGGCGGCGCTCGCAAAGCGCCATTTCGCGCCGTTCCATGACACCTCGTGGCGCGCCTTGCCCTTCGCTGCCTCGCCAGCCTCGAAATAAGCGACAGGGTCGTAGCCATGAATTGCCGCGCCGCTGCGCTGGAACACCGGCTCCTTCGCCGCCGCGAAACCGGCCAACATGACGATCAGCGCAGTTGTCGCAATACGTGAAAAAAAGACAGTTAGCATCCGATGGTCCTCCGCATGTGTTTCCTGCCGGCCATTATGAACGGCCCATCAAATCGACCTTGCTTCCGCCTAGACGGCAGGGGCTTAGATGAAGTTGGGATTCCGGCCCGGTCAATACGGCTAGCCATGGGCTCCGGCGCGTGGCCGCCTAGCCGTGTCAGGATCGGACGGCTCATTCCCCGGCCTTCGGTGCTGGGGCGTCCTTTTCGTGACTTGCCTGCGCTTGCCGTGCGGTCTCTCGACGCGCTCCTCTGCGATCCAGTGCATCGCTTCTGTGGCGTTGTCCGGGCCGGAAACATCCAACACCGCACAACGATCGGCTTCCCGGATCGCTCTTTATGTCGTCATAGATAGCGAAGCGCAGCGAACAGCGCGCCGGCAAGCACGAGCGCAAACATCATTATGCGGCGTTCCATGCGGACAAGCTCAGCGCGGAAGTCGGCGATCTCAGCCCGAAGGCCGGCGATTTCGGCGCGAAGGTCGGTGCGCGTGACAAGCTCGCCTTGCCTTTGTTGGATAACGGATGCGACAGCTTCCGCATGTTCGCGGTCCATGCTGGCATCATGCAACGTCCTGGCGGCGCTCAGCATGTCAAAGGCTTGGACCATGCAATGAATGCTCCGGCTAGACCTTGATGATTGCGCCTGCGGTAGCGGAAGTCAATCAACTGTCTTGCACCCGGTGGATCCCGACAGTCACAGCAGCACCACGGTGGCCAGACCCAGAAAGGCGAAAAACCCGACAACATCCGTCACGGTCGTCAGCACGACGGAAGATGCAATGGCCGGGTCGATCCGCATGCGGTCGAGCACGAGCGGGATGGCGACACCCGACAGGCCTGCGACTAGAAGGTTGACGATCATCGCCACGGCAATCACCGCGCCCAAGAGCCAGTTTTCGAACCAGGCGAAGGTCAGCACCGCCGCGATGACGGCAAACAGCATGCCGCTGAAACCGCCAACCAGCATCTCCTTGACGACAATGCGCATCGCGTTCGTGGTGGACAGCTCTTTCGTTGTCAGCGCGCGGACAGCAACGGTCAACGTCTGCGTGCCGGCATTGCCGCCCATTGAGGCAACAATCGGCATCAGGACAGCGAGCGCAACCAACGACTCGATGGTCGCCGCAAACTGTGCAATGACGACAGCTGCGAGGATGGCCGTGCCAAGATTGATAAGCAGCCAGGGGAACCGCTTGGCCGTGGTGGTAGCGGCAGCGTGATAGAGGTCGTCTTCAGAGACGCCGCCGAGTTTCAAGATGTCATCCTCATGCTCCTCGTCCATAACATCGACCACATCATCAATGGTGAGCACGCCGGCGAGGCAGCCGGCCTCATCGACTACCGGGGCCGAGATCAGATCCTGCTGCCGGAAGAGAAATGCCGCCTCCTCCTGGTCCATGCCGACCGGGAGCACGACCGGCTCGCCATCCATGATCTCCGCTAGGCCGACCGGGCGCCGATTGCGCAAGATCCGCGAGAGCGGCAGGCTGCCAACCGGGCGGTGGCGCGGGTCCACGACGAAGATATCGAAGAAGGCGTCCGGCAAGGAGGCATCGGCGCGCAGATAGTCGATCGTCTCGCCCACAGTCCAGTAGGCGGGCACGACGACTGTTGCCCGCTGCATGAGGCGCCCAACCGTATGTTCGTCGTAGCCGAGCGCCTGCTCAACTGCGGCGCGGTCCGGCTGCGGCAGGCGCGCGAGGATGTCCCTGCGGGTTTTCTCGTCGAGATCAGCGACCACCTCGGCCGCATCATCGTCGTCGAGCCCGGCGACGACCCGCGCCAGTTCCTGCGGCGCCATCTGCTCTACGACTTTACCGCGCACGGTCTCGTCGAGCTCGGCGAGGATATCGGGATTGAGCACGCCGCGGATCGCGTCGAGGATGATGGCACGCTGATCCGGCGTGATCCGTTCGAGGAGATCAGCCACATCAGCGGCGTGGAGAGGGGCAAGACGGGCGCGGACGGTTTCGGCATCGCCCGCCTCAAGCACATCGCGGACTAGGTCCGGCGTCAGCGCAAGTGTATCTTCTGCTTGATCTTCGATGCGCGGGATCGTATGGGGCTCAGCCATCGTATCCCTCCGCGCGTTCTGGCTTCGTGGTGCGGTCGAGAAGACTCGAACTTCCACGGGGTTGCCCCCACAGCGACCTCAACGCTGCGCGTCTACCAATTCCGCCACGACCGCATTTCGGAGACGCGCTAGACTGCCCGTCTCAAAGCGAAGGCGGAATAGCAAATCGCAATGGCGCTTTCAAGACCGGTAGCATGGCGTATTGACGACCGACTCGTCGGCTACGAAGCCGCGGTTGCAGCCATGGAGGAACGGGTCCGCGCCATCCGTCAGGATGGTGCATCGGAACTTGTCTGGCTGCTGGAGCATCCACCGCTCTATACGGCCGGCACCTCTGCTGACTCCGCGGAGCTGCTGGCGCCAGACCGTTTCCCGGTGTTTCGCACTGGCCGCGGCGGACGCTATACATATCATGGACCCGGCCAGCGCATTGCCTACGCCATGCTCGACCTCCGGGCGCGCGAACTGGATGTGCGTTGCTATGTTCACAATCTGGAGGCATGGCTGATCCGGACGGTGGCGCGCTTTGGCCTCGTGGGAGAGCGGCGCGAGGGGCGTATTGGCGTGTGGATCCGGCGTGGCGGGGCCGAGCGGAAGATCGGCGCGCTCGGCGTGCGTGTGCGCCGCTGGGTCGCCTTTCACGGCATTGCTCTCAATGTCGATCCTGACCTTAGCCATTTCAGCGGCATCATACCCTGTGGCCTCGAAGGCTTCGGCGTCACTTCGCTCGCAGCCGAAGGGGTTGTCTTGTCCATGCCAGAGGCGGACTCGGCGCTCCGGGCCGGCTTTGAAGAAGTATTTAGCTAAGAATTTGAATTACTAGAGCAGACTGGTTTCATTTGGCGTGGTGATGCCGCGACGCTTGAAGACCCCATGCACCATGCGGGGCGGTAGCCTCCTCAAGTTTGGCCGCGATCTCCTGGAGGGTCAGGTCGGACCCACGCCATGATCACAGCGCCATGCCCCTCAATGTGACGGGGACGGCGACCGCCTTCGGCGAGAGAGCTCCTATCAGGCGGTTCACCCGGCGGATCGCAGACAACACCCCGACTACCCAAACGGGCCGCCGCTTGCCGCCGCGACCACACCCCGGCGAAGGTCAGCAGAAAGAGATTGCACTATGCGAACAGGCCTCCTTCACAAGCCCCCATCGTGAATCACTACCCAAAACCAACCAAATGGGAAGCCCTCGCGGATCCAAGCGCGCGCGAATTCGCTCTAGCAGAGCGTCCAGATCATGACATGCTGACGATCGCTGCGGCAGACCGGGAATTGCTTTCTGAGCAGCGGCGGCCTAGTAGCAGTGAGATTGCCAACGGGCAAGGATGGAGGAACCGGATCAATGCAACTCTGCGCTTTGGGTGAACAACCGCCGCTCGGCGAGGTGCCCGAGACGATGCACGCCTTCCTGGTGCGCCAGGACCGGTTCGGGGAGCCGAAGGACGCTTGGCAGCATGAAATCATTCCAGTGCCGACGCTAAAGCCAGACGAGGTGCTCGTCTATGTCATGGCGACGGGCATCAACTACAACAATGTCTGGGCGGCACTCGGTTATCCGCTGGATGTAATCGCCGAGCGGACGCGCAAGGGAGAGCCCGAGGACTTTCACGCTGGCGGCAGCGACTGCTCCGGCATTGTCCAGGCCGTGGGCTCTGAGGTTGCCAATGTCAGGCCCGGCGACGAAGTGGTGATCCATTCCGGGTGGTGGGAGCCGGACGATCCTTGGGTGCTGGCTGGCAAGGATCCTATGCTGGCGCCCTCGACGCGCATCTGGGGATATCAAACCAATTACGGGTCCTATTGCCAGTTCGCGAAGGCGCAAGCGCATCAGTGTCAGCCACGCCCGCGGCGTCTGACCTGGGAGCAGTCGGGCTGTTACCTGCTCTGCGCCTCGACCGCCTACCGGATGCTGATGGGTTGGCCGCCGAATACGGTTAAAACGGGCGATCCGGTCCTAGTCTGGGGCGCCTCGGGCGGCCTCGGGGCCATGGCGCTGCAGATCACCGCCGCTCTCGGGGGCCGGCCGGTCGCGGTTGTCTCGGATAATGCCAAACGGGACTGGTGCAAGGACATGGGGGCAGTTGGCGTCATCAACCGCAAGGCCTTCGACCATTGGGGGCCGATGCCAAACACGGCTGATGGCGCGGCTTACGGCGCCTGGGCCAAGGGTGCCCGGGCCTTCGGGGCGGCGATCTGGGAGGCGCTCGGTGAACGTGCGAGTCCGAAGATCGTCTTCGAGCATCCGGGCGAAGCGACCCTACCGACCTCCGAATTTGTTTGCGACACTGGTGGCATGATTGTCATCTGCGCCGGCACCACCGGCTATAATGTGACCCTCGACCTTCGCTACCACTGGATGCGGCAAAAGCGGTTCCAGGGCAGCCACCTGTCCAATGACGAGCAAGCCGCGGCCGTAAACCGGATGGTCGCCGACGGCAAGATCGACCCCTGCCTTTCAGAGGTGTTCGACTTCGACGATATAGGCCACGCTCACCAATTGATGCACGAAAATCGCCACGCCGCCGGCCAGATGGCCGTGCTGGTTAACGCGACTGGGCGCGGCCAGGGAGCATCATGATCCTCGAGGCACTGGTGGCTTTCGGGGCATTGGCGCTGGTCGTCGGCTTCAAAGGCTGGCTGATCCACCAGCGCATCCAAGCTGCCAAACAGAGGAAGGAAACGGCGTCAGGCAGCGGCACAGCCCAGTTTCAGCGTCGATAGACAAAGAACATCGCGTCATGGCGGATTTCGGCGTTAGACAATGCCGTAACAGGTCCCGCAATATCCGTCGGCATCCAGAGGCCGGCTTGGGTCAAGGCGTCGATCTTGGCCTGAAACCCGCCCTCGCAGAGGGCCGCGTCCGTGCAGCAGAAGATCAGCGCTCCGCCTTTTGCCGTCACGCGGACAAGCTCGTCCAACGAGTCCGGCGGCGCGTGGCCGGGGGTGAAGACGCCCGCGCACACGACCGCCCGGAAGGCGCCATCGTCGAAATCGAGCGGCGCGCCCAGGACTCTCCGGCGCAGGTCGCGATAGACGCCCTTGCGCTCGGCGGCGCGCAGCATGCCCTCCGAAAGGTCGATGCCAGTCAGGTTCGCATAGCCGAGCCGGGCGAGCGCAGCGCCAATCAGGCCGCTGCCACAGCCTGCGTCGAGGATCGGCATTTCGCCTGGCTCGACATGACGTCCAAACAGCCCCGCTGCCATCGGGGCGTAACTGTAACCGCCGGAGGACATATCAGCGTCGTAGCTGTCCGCCCACTCATCATATATGCGTCGGTTTTCTGCCGCCGAAGCGGCGCCATAAACGCGCTCTAGCCAGCCATCGAGTGTCCACACTGTCTTTCCCTCTTCCATTACGCTGGCATCGTCATACACGCCGCCACCGGAACAGAGACGCCGCAGGGCAATCGATGCACAGGTCCGCCCGATGCAGACAGGAAGAAGCCACGAACCTTGCGGGGGGCCTGCGCGCAACCGAGCGATGGTGCCGCCGGAGTGATTTGAACACTCGACCCCACCCTTACCAAGGGTGTGCTCTACCCCTGAGCTACGGCGGCCCGCTGAGCACAGCTATGCCACAGGGACCGAGAGAAAGGCAAGCGCACATGAGCATTTCCAGAGACCGGGAGGCCCCGGAAGCAAGACAAAAGCGGCTGGCGGAGGCACTTAGGCAGAATCTGTACCGCCGCAAAGCACGCCAGCGCAGCGAGGTTGGGGAGGACACGAGCGAAACACTCGACGGCGTTGCCGAACAGGACTGCTAAAGCTACAAGCCGGTCGCAAAATGCTGCAGTGCTCGGGAGAGAGGCTGCCGCTCTTGCATAATCCGTGACGAGGGCTCAACTCGTGATCGAAACCGGCGCTAGAGCTTACCGCATTCGCGGCGGCAGGCCGTTACATGGGGCGATCCGCGCCCAAGCAGCGAAAAACGCCGTGAGCAAGCAACTGGTCGCATCCCTGCTGACCGCTGAGCCCTGCCGTCTTCTGGATGTGCCTGATATTTCCGAGATCCACCTGGCGCTCGGCATGCTCACGGAAATTGGCGCGGCCGTGTCCCGCGACGCGTCCGGTGCGGTGGATATCCAGACCGCCGACATCGCCTCGACCGCCGTTGGCCAACGCTACTCCGGGGTCAACCGCCTGCCGGTGCTGCTCATTGCGCCGCTCCTGCACCGGGCGGGCGTGGCGCGCGTGCCGGTCGTCGGCGGAGATCATATCGGCGAGCGCCCCATAGACTTCCATATTGCGCTGCTTGAACGGATGGGCGCCCGCATCGATGCGGATGCGGACGGCTACACCGCAAAGGCCGACCGACTTCGGGGCGCCGTTGTGCACCTGCCCTATCCGAGCGTCGGCGCGACCGAGAACGCGATCCAAGCCGCCTGTCTCGCAGACGGCACGACGGTGATCCATAATGCTGCCATCGAGCCGGAAATTGTCGATACAGTCCTCTTCCTGCAGAAGATGGGGGCACTCATCCAGATCGAGACCGACCGGAAAGTTGTCGTCGAAGGCGTGGAGCGACTTTGCGGCGCGACCCACCGGCCAATAGCCGACCGCATAGAAGTCGCGTCTTTCGCCATGGCGGCGGTCGCAACCGGCGGTCGCATCCGCATCGTCGGCGCCGACCAGCGGACCATGGTGACATTCCTCAACGTGCTGCGGAAAGTCGGCGGTGGTTTCGAGATCGACGACGACGCCATCACCTTCTTTCGCGCCAGCAATGCCTTGCGGCCGATCCATATCGAGACCGATGTGCATCCAGGTTTCATGACCGACTGGCAGCAGCCGATGGTGACCCTGCTGACCCAGGCCGAAGGTGTCTCGGTCCTGCATGAAACAGTCTATGAGAATCGCTTTGGCTATACGCGAACGCTGAACCAGATGGGCGCCAATATAGCGCTCACGACAGCCTGTCTTGGGTCCAAGCCCTGCCGTTTCTTGGAACGCAATTTCCCTCACAGCGCGGTCGTGCAAGGTGCCACGCCGCTTGTCGGGCGGCGGATTGAGGTGCCGGATCTCAGGGCTGGCTTCGCTTATCTGCTCGCCGCCCTGATCGCTGAAGGGGAAAGCGAGGTTTGGGGAGTCGGCTTTATCGAGCGAGGCTACACCGATATTCCAGGACGACTGGCGAGCATTGGCGCGGACATAGAGGTCGTCCCCGCTCACGGGGCCGGGGAACGAGCATGACAGACCCGCTCGTTCTCGCACTGCCGAAGGGCCGTATCCTCTCGGAGGCGATGCCTGTAATCCGTGCCGCCGGCATCGAGCCCGAGCCCGGATTCGACGAACCGCAGGACCGGCGCCTGCATTTCGGAACCAATCTGCCGGGGGTTTCGATTATCCGGGTACGTTCTTTCGATGTCGCTACTTTCGTCGCCTTCGGCGCGGCAGCAATTGGGATTGCTGGCCGGGACGTGATCATGGAATTTGGCTATGATGAACTCTATGTACCGCTCGACCTTGGTATCGGGCACTGCCGTCTGGCGGTCGCAGAACCTGCGGCTATGTTTGCCCATGACGACCCGCGGCGCTGGAGCCAGATACGCATTGCAACGAAATATCCCGCAATCACGAAGCAGCATTTCGCAGCTCGGGGAGTCCAAGCGCAATGCATCAAGCTCAACGGGGCGATGGAGCTGGCACCGGCGCTCGGGCTCTGCCGACGCATTGTGGATCTCGTGTCGTCCGGCGCGACGCTGAGGGCCAACGGTTTGGTCGAGGTCGAGCATATCGCTGACATCACTTCATGCCTGATCGTCAACCGCACCGCACTCAAGACGCGGACGGCCGAGCTGCAGAGCTGGATCAACCGTTTCCGGGAGGCGTCCCTTGCCCAGGCGGCTTGATACGAGCAATGCGGATTTCGCCCGCGATTTCAGGGCGCTGATACATGCAGGACGGGGCGAAGCAGATGATGTCGATACGGCGGTCGCCGCCATACTCGCCGATGTCCGCGCGCGGGGTGATGCTGCCGTTTCGGACTATACCCAACACTTCGACGGCGTAACCGGACCGCTTCGCATCCCGATCGAAATGCTGGATCAGGCCCTGGCGGAGACACCGCCAGCGGCGCGCGACGCGCTGGAACTGGCAGCTTCTCGAATCGAAGGATTTCATCGGGCGCAAATGCCGGGTGACCTGGACTACCGCGATGCGCTGGGCGTGCGCCTCGGCTTGCGATGGACACCTGTCGAAGCGGTGGGGCTGTATGTGCCCGGAGGCGCAGCCGCCTATCCAAGCTCGGTGTTGATGAATGCGGTCCCCGCCCGGGTGGCTGGCGTCAGGCGGCTCGCCATGACCGTGCCGACGCCGGCAGGAGCCTTCGACCCTCTGGTCTTCGCTGCCGCGCGGCTTGCCGGCATCGAGGAAGTTTACAGAATCGGCGGCGCACAGGCCGTCGGTGCGCTTGCGTTCGGCACCGCCAGCATTCCGTCGGTCGACAAGATCGTCGGGCCCGGAAATGTCTGGGTCGCTGCCGCCAAACGGCAGGTGTACGGCCATGTCGGCATAGACACGATTGCCGGCCCGTCGGAAGTGCTTGTGGTCTGGGATGGTTGTTGCCCGCCTGCATGGATCGCCGCCGACCTGCTGGCGCAGGCGGAGCATGACGAAGCGGCGCAGAGTATTCTCATCACACTGTCGCACGACAAGGCGGACGCCGTCGAAACAGAAGTCGACAATCATCTTGAAACTCTGCCACGCGCCGCGACGGCGCGTGCGAGCTGGGAACGCCACGGTGCCTGCATCATCGTCCAGGATCTGGAAAAAGCGCCTGCGCTCATCAACTCCCTCGCGCCGGAGCATCTTCAACTAGCCGTTTCCGACCCGGAAGCGCTGGCAATGCGTGTACGCCATGCCGGTGCCGTGTTCCTCGGCCCGATGACGCCCGAAGCCATCGGCGATTATGTCGGCGGACCCAACCATGTTCTGCCGACATCTCGCACGGCGCGCTTCGCTTCTGGGCTCGGCGTCATGGATTTCATGAAACGTACGACCCTGCTCGGCTGCACGGCTGACTCGCTGGCCACACTGGGCCCGGCCGCCACAGCGCTTGCCGCCGCCGAGGGTCTGGATGCCCACGGTCTGTCGGTTTCGCTTCGGATCAATGGCTGACGACGAAGAGGAAGATCGGTTCCGGATTGCCTCAGTCAGTCTCGACGAACACCTTGTCCTGCAGCGAACGCCGGAAATCGATCAGGAACGCGCCGTCGCGATCTTCGACCTGATGGAAAGCAACCGGCTCCGCTTGCTGAACGGCCCTGAAGGCCCCTATGCGCTGCATCTGGCCGTCATCGATCGACGTCTGATGCTGCGAATCACAGCCCCAGACCATGCGCCGCCGCGAGAAATCACCGTTTCGCTGGGAGGCTTTCGGAAGATCGTGAAAGACTATTTCACTTTGTGCGAGAGCTATTACGAGGCGATCAAACGGCTGTCACCTTCCCAGATCGAAGCCATCGATATGGGCCGGCGCGCTCTTCACGACGAAGGAGCGGACAAGCTACAACAGACCCTGGCGGCCCACGTTGAGCTTGACCACGACACGGCCCGACGACTTTTCACCCTTCTCTGCGTATTGCACTTCCGGGGCCGATGAATCGCACCCCCCGCAGTCTGCTCTTTGCCTGCACGCGGAATGCGGTCCGCTCGCCCATGGCCGAAGCCCTTGCGAGACAGCGGTTGGAACCTGGAACAGTCATCGCGTCGGCAGGTGTGGAACCTGGCACTGTCAACCCGTTTGCAGTTGCCGTCATGGACGAGGCGGGTATCGACATCCACAATCATCTTGCAATGACATTCGAGGAGCTTTCAGGCTCGTCCTTCGACCTCGTTATCGCGTTGTCTGCGATCGCATTCCGGGAAGCGATGGCGTATGCCGCCAGCCGGCCCATAGCGGTCGAGCACTGGGATGTCGTGGACCCGACTTCTAATGAAGGCTCGCGGGAGCAGCGCCTCATAGCCTTTCGGTCAGTACGCGACGATCTGGAGGCTCGCATACGCAAACGCTTCCCCAATCATGTATAACCTAGGCTAACAGATCTAGCGCCACATTCGAGGCAGAGCCCCCGTTGGCCTCCCGGCGGTGGCGTTCGGTGAGAGCCTGTCATAAAACGATTGACATCGCCACCTTTGAGCGGCGTCAGTGCCTCTACGACGGCATCAGCCAACGGATCATCAATGACTGTGTTTCGGATATTTTGCAGCAATGTCCAGATTCAGACCGGCCACCTTAGCGTATCCATCCCGGTATGCCGAGGGGATCGCGAATTCGTCCACGTCGCTGCCCTTTAGCCTTGCCGCCTGCTGCCACTGTACAATGAAGCATGATACCAGCGCCTTGTCATTCCGCGGGAGCCGACCAACAGACGCGTCGTCAGGTCACCAGTTCGAGCTGA
>JAPORR010000122.1 GCA_026710105.1 Alphaproteobacteria bacterium | reverse complement strand
GCCGGCTATATCGGCAGCCATACCTGCAAATTGTTCGCCGGGGCGGGCCACCTGCCTGTGGTGTTCGGCAACCTGTCGAGCGGCCATGCCAACGCCGTGCGGGTCGTGCCCCTGGTGGTGGTGTGTGGATGGATACGTTGTTGGGGATGCAGACCAGCTACGACATTGCCGAGGCTCGCAAGCGGAAAGGCGACATCGAACTCGCCCTTTTCGAGGAACGGGTGGCCTGAACGGGACAGGCCGACCGCACGCATCCGCTGACGGAATAGTTGTAGTGGCTTGCAATCATCAAGCGTTTCACCTGCAAACAGGCCCGGCAGTGAAACCAGGGCACTGTCTCTCCCCGTCAGCCTCAATAGTGGACGTGGGTTAGGCAGAGGCCGTAGGGCGGGGCGGTCGGGCCAGCGGCGGCGCGCGCGCCTGCCTTGAGGGCCGCCGATATATCGTCAGGCGTGCGTTTGCCGATGCCGACCTCGCGCAGCGTGCCGGCGATGATGCGCATCTGGTGGTGCAGGAAGGACCGCGCCTCCGCATACAGAACGACCTCTTCGTCCTCGCGGCGAACATCAAGGCGATCCAGTGTGCGAAGCGGCGAGGGGGCCTGGCATTCGGAGGACCGGAAACTGCTGAAGTCGTGCCGTCCGAGCAGGCGTTTCGCGCCCTTGTCCATTGCCCCGGCATCGAGCGGCGTGCCGACATGCCAGACGCGGCCGCGGTCCAGTGCCGGCGGCGCGCGCCGGTTCAGGATGCGGTAGCGGTAGGCGCGGCCGGTGGCCGAGAAACGCGCGTGAAAGTCTGGCCCGGTTTCTTCGGCTGTGAGCACGGAGACGGGCAGCCGACCCAGATGGTGGTTGACGGCATCGCGCAGCGTCTTGGGCAGGCGCGCTCGCCTGAGGTCGAGATGGGCAACCTGCCCTTCGGCGTGGACGCCAGCATCGGTGCGGCCCGCGCCCTGGACCCGTACCTGTTCGCCGCAGAAGCGGAAGATGGCATCCTCCAGTGCCGATTGAACCGAAGGACCGTTCGCCTGTGCCTGCCAGCCGACGAACGGCCCGCCGTCATATTCAATGTGGATGCGGTAGCGCGGCATCGAGTAGGTCTGTTCCGGCTAACAGGGGGAAGCCGCGCAGGAATTCGGGCGCCATCATCGCCGAACGTCCCGGGCGTTGCAGGCACCGCAAGCGCAGAACGCCCTCGCCGCAGGCGACGGCACCGCGATCATCCAGCACGCGCCCGGGCGGCCCGCCGCCGGCTTCGACAATGGCAGCCTTGACGCCGATGCGCTCGCCCCGACAGGTGAAACAGGCACCCGGGCGTGGCGCAAGGGCGCGCACCTTGCGTTCCAGGTC
Source organism: Alphaproteobacteria bacterium (assembly GCA_026710105.1). Classification (GTDB taxonomy): domain Bacteria; phylum Pseudomonadota; class Alphaproteobacteria; order Bin95; family Bin95; genus Bin95. The sequence goes on along the minus strand of JAPORR010000122.1, from coordinate 6,249 downwards.
CGCCGCCGGGCGAGCCCAGTCCAGAAGACGGTCTTCCGGCGAGAGTTTCGGTGCCCATGTGACGCCTGTCTCTGGCTGCGGCGCCGGCTCCAGCCGGCCCTCGGCGAGCCTGGTCAACGCTGCTGTAACTGCTTCCGCGCTGAGCTGAGCCAGACAGTCATGGAGCGCGCCAGCCGTCATTCCTGGTGCTATCATCGCGCGCTGTACCAGAAGCAGAGGGCCGGTATCCAAGCCTTCGTCCATTACCATCACCGAGACGCCGGTCTCGCTGTCGCCGGCGAGGATCGCGTGCTGGATTGGCGCCGCGCCACGCCAGCGCGGCAGCAGTGAAGCATGAAGGTTCAGACAGCCGAACCGCGGTGCGCTCAGAAACGCCGACGGCAGCAGCAGCCCGTAGGCAGCGGTAATGGCCGCATCAAGGCGAAGCGCGGCGAAATCCTGCTGAAGCGCTGGATCGCGCAGGCTGGCAGGGGTTGCCACCGGGATGCCGCGTGACTCGGCAAAGGCCTGTACCGGGCTGTATCGGAGCTTGCGCCCACGGCCCGCCGGGCGCGGCGGTTGTACATAGGCGCGCACGACCTCATGGCCCGCGTCCAACAGCGCCTCGAACGCGGGGAGAGCGAATTCCGGTGTGCCTAGAAAGGCCAGGCGCACCGGCCGTCAATCCTGCTTGCGGCGCTTCGACTTTTCCAGCCGCCGCAGGATCACGCCGCGTTTGACTGCTGACAGGTAGTCCACATGCAGCACGCCGTTCAGATGGTCGATCTCATGCTGCAGACAGCGGGCGCGCAGACCTTCGGCCTCGACCTCCTGCGGCGTGCCGTGCTCGTCGAGATAGGTGACCCGCACCGCGTCCGGCCGTTCGACATCCACATAGACCTCTGGCAGGGAGAGGCAGCCTTCATTGTCGGTGACGAGCGCCTCCGAGCGCCAGACGATTTCGGGATCGACCAGCTTTAGCGGGGCTGGCTCTTCCTCGTTGCGGGCGCAATCCATAACCACCAGGCGCTTGAGCACGCCGACCTGCGGGGCCGCAAGGCCGATGCCGGGCGCAGCGTACATGGTCTCCAGCATGTCGTCAAGCACGCGCCGGGCCGCGTCATCCACCGCGCCGAGGCGCGCGCATCGGGTCCGCAGCCGCCGGTCTGGCGCAATCAGGATATCGAGTTTTGCCATAGTCCGTTGGTCGTCGATGTTGCGCCGCCTTATGCCACGGCATGGCGCCTCCCGAAAGCCCGCCCCACTATATGTCGTCCGAGCCCAGCAGCGGCTCGCGCCTTGGGTGGAGCGCGCTACCGCCGGTTTTGTCACGCGCGTCAGAATGCGGCGTCGCGTTCCGCCGCCCTGGCGATCTCTCTCGCGTCGGCATAGTGATCTGGTAGCCAGACAGCGAATTCCGTGCCGACGCCGGACTTCTCTACTGGCACATATCCAATGGATACACCAAACACCTCCAGATCTTGCGGTCCGGCACCGGCCATGCAGGCCGCAACAACGATTCCCGCCAAGGCTAGATTGTTCCTACCCGAGATCCGTGCAACCGCGAGAACGACCGCGGCGTGGTCCACCGCATCATCACGACAGCCTTGCCGCTGTTGTCCCGCGACGCGGATGCCCCTATCATCGCGACATGTCCGAGGCCATCGCGTTCGATACTCACCGCTTCGTCAAACGGCTGACGACCGAAGGCGGGTTTACCGAGAAGCAGGCGGAAATCCTTGCCGACGAGCAGGTCGCCGTGCTCAATGCCAATCTCGCGACCAAGGCCGATATCGAGGCGGTCAAGGCCGAGATCGAGGCCCTGCGGCACGAAACGAAGACCGATCTCGCAAAGGTCGAGAGCGGCCTCAAAGCCGAAATCGCCAAGGTCGAGGCCGGACTCAAGGCCGAGATCACAAAGGTCGAGGCCGGACTCAAGGCCGAGATCGCAAAGGTCGACAAACGCATTGAATCGGTCAGGGCCGACCTCCTGAAATGGATGTTCGCCGGGCTGATCGCACAGGGCGGCGTGGTCGTCGCCTTGCTCCAACTGTTCAAGTAGCTCTGCGCAGATGCGCGTCGCAGCAGGCGACCCCGTTACGCGACCCGAACTCGAAGCCTCGCTGGCAGCGCTCAAGACCCGCCTCACCTGGCGCCTTGTCGGCTTCATGGTCGCCGTCAACGCGCTTCTCGTGGTCAAGCTGATCCCCTGACCGCCCAGCGCCGGCGCGGTGAAAACCGGGGCCGTCACGCAAGCCTGGCCGTCTGCCACGGCAAACCCTGTGATATGGTGACCGCGAACCGCAGGAGCGCCGCCATGGAACGCAGCACCGGCAGCATGGGGTCGCAATACACGACCTACCGCTTCTTCCCGGACGATATCCCCCGCCTCGCAAAGCTCGACTGGAACAGCATCGCCCGGCGCGTCTTCATCGACCCCGCCACCGGCCTCATCGCCCTGATGTCGCCGTCCTCCCGCCACGAAACCCACGCCTGGGGCGCAGGACGCGCCGTCCACGACATCGCCAGACATGCCGGGATGCGCGCCATCGCGCTCGGAGCCACAAGATGGCGGCTTCCCGACGATCCGGAGAACACCGGCGCCGAACCCGACGCCTGCTACTATCTCGGCGAGAACGCCGAACGCTGGTCCCGCACCCACCTCAAGGGCGAGGCGGAACTGAACGCCTTCGAAGAGGCTACCCCGCCCGATCTCGTCATCGAGGTCGAGCGCAGCCGCGGCGATGCCGACAAACCGCTCTTCTACCGCCGCCTCGGGGTTCCCGAGATGTGGAGAATCGATATCTCCGGGAACACCCGCGAAGCCATCATGCTGAACCTCCAGGCCCCCGACGGACCGGAAGCCATGACAGCCTCGGCCGTGCTGCCGCCGGCCAACCCGGCCTTCGTCCTCGAGGCCCTGGAACTGGCCGTCCACGGCCGCCTCGACGAACTCGACACCCTGATCGTCGAACACCTCAGCAGACAGCCCGATACGGCCGGCTCCGCAGCCTGAGACAATACTCAACACTTCGCCTGAACCGGCCGAAACCGGGGCCGCACAGGAAAGACGACCGGAAACGCGCGCCATCGTCACGTTCACCTCACCATCCCCCGACATCGCGCAAGTAGCGCGACCACATCTTCGGCGGCGGATCGACATCGACTGCCAGCTCGCGCCAGTTGATGCTGTAGGACCGGTCGTCCCTGACCGTCATCTCCAGATGGCCCTTCGTCCAGCGCCAGACGCCGTCGAAATGCGGGCCCTCGACCAGGTTGCCCGCCTCGTCCACCACCGAGAACCGGCCCTCGGGATGGAACACGAAGCGCTTGTCCGCATACGCCTCGCCCATGAACGCCAGCGAACGCGGATGGGGCTTGGCCAGCCACGCATCCGTGATCTGGAACGCCGGATGACGATGGCCCGTCGGCAGATAGGGAAACGGATAGCCGATCGGATAGCGGCGCCAGACCTTGGGACCGTCATGGGTCTCCTCATGGATCTCGATCCACTCGCCCGCCTCATCCATTGTGCGGACGACATCCAGGTAGCCGTCCGCCCTATAGTAGTTACCCATCCGCCAGAGTTCCTCCCGGTCTCCGACGCGCACATAAGTGAGATCCCTCCCCCTGGAGTTGACGATCACATTGCCTTCCTGGGCCTCGAGGAAGGCCTCGACCTCCGCCTTCGTGGTCGTCGGCCTGTTCCCCGAGGCGCCGAGGCCCGTGCGGCCGGGCGCTGTCAGATGCGAGCCCGGAAAGTTCCGGATCGGCGCGTCCGGGTCCTGCCGGCGAAGCTCATCGAACTTCTTCGAAGTCTGTTTCTCGTTGATCCGGATATGAGCCGGGATCTTCAGGTTCGGGCAGGCATCCGCCAGAGCGCGCGGCCATGTGTCCTGGATCTGGCCACGATTGACGACAACCCACGCGTTCTTCTTCTTCCGCCAGCCTTCTACCGAAAGCTCGCCAGTCTTCGGGTCATAGAACCGGGTCGTACGACGACGCTCACCCCCAACCTGTTGCCAGATCAGTCTACCCCCGTCCCCCCTTCGATATGTGCCCCAGCGAATATTCGGGTTACTCCACCAGAACAGCTTTCCCTCGACCCGGCCTGCCGCGCACTGGAAGACCGTCCCGTCAGCACCGAAGACCACTCCTATGACAACATTTCGGAACTGGCCGCCGCCCGACAAGACATTGACCCTGTCCGAGAGCAGGGCCTCGTAGAAACGTCCGCTGTAGGGCGTATGGTTGAAATAGACCTTCGGGTCGAGATTGCCCGATTGTCCCTGCGCGGTGCAGGCTGCCAGAGCCGCTCCCGCCAGGAGCAATGCCGACAAACGGAATGCCAAAGCTTTCATGTCACGAGTTCCTTTCGGTGAGATCGTGTTCCGCAACAGGCTCTCCTTAATCAGTATCCGCCTTCATTGGCCTTCACATGCTCGAAGAACGGCGCGATCCGGAAGTCTTGCGTGATCCGCCCACGCCGGCGCAGGTCGGGGTCGGCGCATCCGTAGGCATTGGCCGACCAGTCCGTCAGCTTGAACCAGAGACCGCGCCTGGCGCACGCCTCCAGATCGACGGGGAACAGGCGGCTGTCCGGCGCGATCTCGCCGTTGATGGTGTTCCACGCAGAAAGCGCGGCGGCCTCGACGCCAAGCGCATCGGCGCACAAGGCCTCCATCTCCGCCATGGAGAGGTTCCGGGCCTCCAAAGCCGCGTCATAGCGGCCGAGTGCGCCGATGTTCTTGAACCGCAGCGCGGCAAGCCGGGGGGCGAGCCCCGTCATGAGCTTGCACATGCGGTCCACGGCACCTTCGTTCACACCCCGGACCAGAATCGTCCCGGTGTTGACGAACAAGCCATGGGCGACCGCGTTCTCGACCGCCCGCAGCTTCTTCGCCGCGCAGCGCATGTTGTCGATCGCCTCATACCAGTCGTCATTGTCGGCGCCGTTCATTGACACATAGACGTGGCGCAGGCCCGCATTCCGGAGTTCCGCCACATAGCTGTCCCGAGCCAGCCGCAGTCCGTTGGTCGCAAGCACGGGCCGATGCCCCTGGCGCCTCACCATCGCCACGATCTCCGGCAGGTCCCGACGCATGGTCGGCTCCGCGCCGATGAGCCTCAGATTGACCCGCCGTGGCAGGGCGGCAAGACAAGCCTCGAGACGCCCGATATCCATGTCGGGCACATACCGGTTCGGGAGATAGCAGTTGGCGCAGGCCATGTTGCAGCGGTGGGTGATATCCGCCAGAACCGTCTCGAACGGGGACTCTTGCGGCGCAAAGCTGCGGACGGCGGGCGGCCGCGCCCGATCGCCTGTCCCGATCCTTCCGGCGATCGCGCCCGGCCGCCGCGGCCCGGTATCTGTTCGCCCGAGGGTCACAGCGAAAGCCGGTAATTGCCGCCGGTCTGCAGGAACCCGAGGCGCCGCAGCAGCCTGTCCGTGCGCCAGACATTGATGCCCGACGTGATCCCCACATAAAGCCGCACCGCGCCCCTCTCCCGGGCCCAGCGACGGAATCCGTGCAACAACTTGATCGCGGCCAGCGAGCCGCGATGTTCGGGCAGCACGTAGTAGCCTTCAAGCGAGGCCCCGAGCGCCGGAGAATGAGGGTGAGCGGCAATCACGCCTATCAGCCCGCCGATGACCCTGCCGCCGCGCTCGGCCTGCAGCAGGCACCGGTCGGGCTTCATCAGCCTCCACTCGAAAAATTGCCGGACGCGCTCCCTGTCAAAAGGCAGCCCGTCGTCCATTTCCTCATGGGCCCGGCAGGCCATTTCTATCCGCGCCTCAATGTCCGCCTCCGATTCAGAGAACCGGATGGTCACCCTTGCGAGAGCGACGGCGCCTTCCTTTTTTGCCATGACAACCGCACTCATGGCTTGCGGCCCCCAAACCGGAGGGCCGCATCCCAGAAGGCCCTCGGGCCGTGCGGGCCGACATACTTGCCCTCGCCGAAAACGGTATTGCCGGCGACCTTGCGCGTCACGCCGTCGCTGGTGAGCCCCATCGACCGGATACCCGCCTCGTCGAGGCTCCGCAGTTCGCCCGGATCGCTCTCGCCGTCCTGGTCCAGGTCCTGCCAGACGCGGAACAGCGCCCACTCGCCGTCGTCCGGATCGAGCGCGCCGTTGCCGTCCGTGTCGAAATGGCGGAGACCGTCGAGGTCCGTCAGCGCCCCCGGAACGTAGGAGACGAACGAAAGCTCGTCATGCGCAGTGATCAGCCCGTCGCCGTCCTTGTCGTAGGCGAGGAAGCCGTCA
>JAPORR010000175.1 GCA_026710105.1 Alphaproteobacteria bacterium | reverse complement strand
ACCGATGCCAACGCACCCGATGGTTGGGTCTATCGCAGTTATGATGCCAGATAGATGAAGGCTCCGAAGACCATGTCCCCAACAAGCATGTGTCTGTCACCCATCGTCACCGTCAGCATCGCGGCTCCCCGCCGTTCTGGATCAGGTAGGTCCGGAAGGAGGGGATCGGGCAGTGGTAGAGCTTGTCCGTACCGCGCTGCAACGCCCCCTGATGCACCAGATGGTCGAATAGCATGGCGTTGTCCATGCCCCGGGGCAGGCGCCAGGCTACGCTCTCGGCACCCCTGGCTTCTGCCACCCGGTCGAGGCTGTCAATGATTGCCGCCCTGTCGGTGCCGCTTTCCGGCAAGGCTGCCATGACCGCGCCGACCAGACAGCGCGCTTCGTCCATGGCCGGCGATACGCGCCGGCTGTAGCTGATGGTGCGATAGTGCCGATCCCTGTCCAGAACGCGCGCGGTATCAACAGCAGCCAGACGCCCGCCGACAGCGACCAGCCCCTCCGCCAGGGCCCGCATGGCATTGTGCAGATGCTGCGGCCAGCACTCTGAGAGCGAGGCCAGCTCCGACGGCCAGTCATGGTCAACCCCTTCCAAGTCCACCCGGTAGCGCTCGAACATCATCCGCACAGCCCCCTGCGCCTCCTCCGGGGCCAGGGCTCCGATGTCATGCACCGCGTCAATAGCCAGGCGTGACAAGCCGATATTCAGGGCGGCAAGATGGTCCTGCGACGAGCCCAGGCCCGCCAGCAAGGGCACAACCGGCAGGCCCGCAATCCCCTGGTGCAGCAGGGACAGGACAACCGACCGGTCCACGGCCTGCACCTCATCAACCATCAGGCAGACCGGGCGCGTCCAGGCAGAAGGGGGGACAGCACGAACCAGTTCCAGGAATGTCAGGCTTGGCGGGGCCGTCGAACCCGACGCCCGTCCGCCGACGGAAACACCCGGAATACGCAACCCCGCATCCAGACCGACAGTCCCCGTTCGGCGGTAGGTTTCCTCCAGGGCCGGGTCCAGGGCCTTGAGGATGGTCCGGGCCACCGCATCCTCGGAGCCGAGGTCATTCCAATGCACAAGCACGGCCAGGGGGATGCCCGCAGGAGAACCGATCGGGTCATGGACGCGGGCGTTTCTTGCCCGCTCGTCCCAGCGCTGCTGCAATGCCGTCAGCAGGGCGGTCTTGCCCGCCCCCGGGGCGCCTTGGAACAGGCGTGTTGCACCCCTTGCCGCTTGGCCTTGGCGAACCCGGTCCAAGGCCTCGGTGCAGAGCCTCTCGATCTCGTCGATCTCGGCACCACGCCCGCTAAAGAACCATGCCTCGTCCCGATCGTTCAAGCGGGTGAACGCCGCAAGGCCCGCAAGGTCAGGGGAGCCATCAGAAGCACAGGTCATGACACCGACACTATAGCACGGCGGGGCCGCGAGGAGGGGCGTCGACTCCGTCGCGAGTTCTCGGGAGTGGCCTCTTCAACCAGCGTCATGAGTGGGGGATAACCATTTCCTCCTATTGTTCCTTTATCATGCGAGGCGCTTGCCAAACCGGGATGGACAGGGTATTGCGCCAGCTTCGGCGAGACCCCATCGTCTAGAGGTTAGGACACCACCCTTTCAAGGTGGAGACACGGGTTCGATCCCCGTTGGGGTCGCCATGTCGGCGTAATACTCTGCAAAGAGGCCACTCCCATGTCCGAGCGGACACTGTCGATCGAATATTGCGTGGCTTGAAACTACGAGCCGCGCGCCCTCCGTGCGAGGGACATCCTGCAGGCGAACACAGGCTTTGCCGTGGAATTGGTAAAAGGCCGGGGTGGCGTCTTCGAAATCCGGCGCGGCGGCGACACGCTATTCTCGAAGAAGGCATCCGGACGCTTCCCCACCGACGAGGAACTGCACGCGCTGCGATAGCCCGCATGCGCCACCGGGTTGTCCCGCGATGGCTTCTGGCGGTGCTGCTACTTGCCTGCCAGACGGCGAATGCACATGATTTTCGCGCGCCCCACACCGTCACGCCGGGGTCAGCCGAGCAGATCCGGCTCTCCTTCGCCCCGGTGGCGCGCGCCGTCCGGCCGACAGTCGTCAACATTTTCGCCACTGAGCGTCAGACAGAGCGCCGGAGGCCCTTTCCCGGCTTTCCCTTCCTCGACGACCCCTTCCTGCGCCGATTCTTCGATTTCGGTGAGCGTCCCCGCCGACGCGCGCAGAACTCGCTGGGCTCCGGCGTGATCGTCGGCGCGGACGGGTTTATCGTGACCAACCACCATGTCATTGAACAGGCCCGGGAGATCAAGGTGGTGCTGGCCGACCGACGCGAATTCCCGGCGCGCGTTGTGGCGTCAGACGAGCGCAGCGACCTCGCGATGCTTCAGGCCGACCTCGACGGCGAGACGCTCCAGCCGGCGGTTCTGGGTGATTCGGACGACCTTGAGGTCGGCGATCTCGTACTCGCGATCGGCAATCCCTTCGGCGTCGGGCAAACGGTGACTTCAGGCATCGTCTCCGCGCTGGCGCGGACCGGCCCCTCGGTCCTCGGTCCTGGTTATTTCATCCAGACCGATGCTGCCATCAATCCTGGCAATTCAGGCGGGGCGCTAGTCAATCTCAGCGGCGAAGTCATCGGCGTGAACACCGCGATCTTTTCCCGGAGCGGCGGGTCCCACGGCGTCGGCTTCGCCATCCCGTCCAACTTGGTGCGGGTCATGGTGGAGACTGCCCGGCAGGGCGGGCGCGTCGTGCGGCCCTGGCTGGGCGTCGAGAGCCAGCCCGTAACGCCCGATCTCGCAGACGCGCTCGGTCTCGCCCGGCCGGGAGGCCTACTGGTCAAGCGCGTCCGCGCCGACGGGCCGTTCGCGCGCGCCGGCGGCGTGCGGGGCGATGTCATCCTGTCCGTGAACGGGCATCCGGTGCTGGACGAGGCAGCGCTGCGCTTCCGCATGACGACGCTCAAGCAGGGCAGCGAGGCCGAATTCGGTATTCTCCGGCGCGGCACGGCGGCGGCGCTCGCTGTCGCGGTCGAGCTGCCTCCGGAAATCCCGCCGCGCGACCGCAGGCGCTTGGCGGGACCGCACCCGCTCGCCGGGGCCGCTATCGTCAACTTGTCGCCGGCCGTTATCGAGGAATTCGCGTTCAGCGGACCCGAGGCCGGCGTGCTGATCGCGGATGTGGCGCCCGGATCGCCCGCCCGGCGTCACGGATTCCGTCCTGGCGACCTGCTCCGCCGCATTGACGGACAGGAGTCGGCCAACACGGCCGAGACGGAGGCCCTTCTCAAGGCCAGCCGCCGTCCATGGCGCATTTCGATCTGGCGCGGCGGACGTTCGCTGACGACTGTCTTCCGATGACGGAGTCGCTGTTCCAGACGGCCGGACTCGCCGACGAGGCACCCCGCCCGCTCGCCGACAGGCTCCGCCCGGCCGCGCTGGCCGATGTCATTGGACAGGACCACATTCTTGGGCCCGAAGGCTTGGTCGGGCGGATGCTGGCCACCGGGCGGCTCGCCTCGCTCGTCTTCTGGGGCCCGCCCGGCTGCGGCAAGACGACGATCGCGCGCCTGCTGGCCGGGGCGGCGGGCTTGCATTTCACCGCCCTCTCGGCCGTCTTCTCAGGCGTGGCGGACCTGCGCAAGGTGTTCGCCGAAGCCGAGAGTCGGCGCGAGGCCGGCCGGGGCACCATGCTGTTCGTGGACGAGATCCACCGCTTCAACCGCGCCCAACAGGACGGCTTCCTGCCCTGGGTCGAGAACGGCACGGTGGTGCTGGTCGGCGCGACGACCGAGAATCCATCCTTCGAACTGAACGCCGCCCTGCTCTCGCGCGCGCAGGTCATGGTTCTGCGCCGCCTGGATGAGGAAGGACTGGAGACGCTGCTCGAACGCGCTGAAGCGAGCCTGGGCGCGCCGCTGCCGCTCGACGGGGGCGCGCGCACGGCACTCAAGGCACTGGCGGACGGCGACGGGCGCTATCTGCTCAACCTCGCCGAGGAAATCGCAGGCGGGCCTCTGCTGGACGCCGCCGGCCTTGCCCGCACCGTTCAGCGCCGTGCGCCGGTTTACGACAAGGACCGCGAGGGCCATTACAACCTCATCAGCGCGCTGCACAAGTCGCTGCGCGGTTCCGACCCTGACGCGGCACTCTACTGGCTCGCCCGCATGCTCCATGGCGGCGAGGATCCGCGCTATATCGCCCGCCGTCTGGTACGCTTCGCGTCGGAAGATGTGGGGCTGGCCGACCCGGCGGCGCTGCCCGCTGCGCTCGCCGGCTGGGAGGCGTATGAGCGACTCGGTAGCCCGGAGGGCGAGCTGGCGCTGGCGCAGACCGTGCTGCATTTGGCAACGGCGCCCAAATCCAACGCCGCCTATATGGCCTTTGGCGAGGCGATGCGAACGGCGCGTGAGACCGGCTCACTGATGCCTCCGACCCATAGCCTGAACGCGCCGACCCAGCTGATGAAAGACCTAGGATACGGCAAGGATTATGCCTACGACCACGATGCCCCAGACGCCTTTGCGGGTCGTAACTACTTTCCAGACGACATGGCGCGGCGGCAATTCTATCGCCCGGACGGGCGCGGCGCGGAGGCTGAGATTGCCGAGCGGCTGGCCGCCTGGGCCGGGCGGCGCAAGCCGTGAGCCTCTGGGTCGCGGTCGCCGCCGGCGGAGCCCTTGGCGCGCTGGCGCGCTGGCTGGTGGTCGGGCAGGCGGCACGGCTGCTGGGTCCGGACTTTCCCGCCGGCACCATGGCCGTAAATGTGCTGGGTTCGCTTGCAATGGGGCTGGTAGCAGTCCTTCTAGCGCAGGGGCTCTCGCTTTCGGCCGAACTCCGGACCTTCCTTACGGCCGGCTTTCTTGGTGGCTTTACCACTTTCTCTGCCTATACGCTGGATGCGGTCGGGCTGGCGGAAAAGGGTGAATGGGGTGCGGCGGCATTCTATATGGCGGGCTCGGTCGCGCTCGGCATTCTCGCCTTCCTCGCCGGTGCCCGTCTGGCGCGCCTGCTGCTGTGAACGGCACCCGACTCGAAGAGGTCGCCATCCACGAAGCCGGGCAGCGGCTTGATCGTTGGGTGGCACGCCGGCGGCCAGACCTGCCTCAGGGCCGACTGCAAAAGCTGCTGCGCACGGGCCAGGTGCGGGTGGACGGGCGCCGCGCGCGGGCCAGCGACCGGCTAGAAGCGGGCGCCGTGGTGCGCTTGCCGCCTTGTGGGCCGTCACGTCAGCCCGCGCCACTTCCCGAGTGGCTGGTCGAGAAAGTGCGCAGCTGGATGCTGCATATCGACGAGGCGGTAATTGCGCTCGACAAGCCGGCCGGTCTCGCGGTCCAGGGCGGGCGTGGCACAGGGCGACATCTCGACGGGATGCTGGAGGCGCTTCGCTTCGAGGCGGCGGAACGCCCCCGCCTCGTCCACCGGCTGGACCGGGACACAAGCGGCGTGCTGCTACTCGCCCGGAGTGGAGCTGATGCAGCGCGGTTGACGGCCATGTTCCGGGCACGCGCGGCGGAGAAGCTCTACTGGGCGGTGACCGCTGGCGCCCCGGACCCGCCAGCCGGGCGCATCGCGCTTCCGCTAGCGAAACGCCGCCGGGCAGGCGGCGAGCGGGTCAGCGTGGACGAGGAGGGCCGCCGGGCCGTCACCGACTATGAAACGCTGGCACGCGCCGGCAAACACGCCGCCCGGCTGGCGCTCCGGCCGTTGACGGGGCGTACGCACCAGCTCCGCGCACATCTGGCGGCTATCGGCTGCCCGATCCTTGGCGACGGCAAATATGGCGGGCGCGAAGCCTTTCTCGACGGCATGGGTCTTGAGCCGCGCCTGCATCTCCATGCCCGCGCCCTTACGCTGGAGCATCCGCGCGGGCGGGGCCGGCTCGAGGTCGAAGCGTTGACGCCGCCCCTGCTTGAGAAGACCTTCCGGCTTCTAGGGCTGGACATATAAGCTGGGGTTTTTGGTGTTGCCGTGCCAGGCACGCTTACTCTGCGGGCCCGTGAAGGCTCAGAGGGACAACTGCCTGCGGTAGAGCGCGTCGGTTGCTTCGTCGAAGCAGGCGAAGACGATGCGCACGAAGCCAGTGCCGTGAGCCCGCGCGCCGGCAATGCGGGCCGCGCGGTCCGGAGGGAAGCCGTAAACGACGGCCTGCTGCGCGATGCCGGGTTCACGCTCCCGCCCGATGCCAAGGCCTGGGACGGCATCAGCGTCGAGCAGGCCTATGACCAGTGCGGCGATGGTGGCGATCCTTCTCCCGGCGGTGGCAATGTCGGCGGCGCCGGTTCGGATGATCCCGGCAAGCGTAGTTCAGCGCACAAACTATACGATGCCTCCTTGCAGGTCTCGATGAGGCTGGCGATGCGACCCCATGCGCGCGCGCCCTCGTCGTGGCCGGCGAACAGGGCGTTCTTGGCTGTGAGCTTCACCGGCCGGATACGATTTTCGACGAAGTTGCTATCCATCTCGACGCGCCCGTCGTGGAGGAAGACCAGCATCCCACTGGTTGGCGATATAGGCGAGCGAAAGGACCGCGCCGCCGAGGCACAAGTCTGGAACATGCTGGCGCGAGAGTGGCCCGTACTGGAAGAGGCGGCAGCACGTCTCGAACCGCCTGCCCAATCTCAACTGCTGCTGTCGGGATTTCCCGCTCTCCTCATGCGTCCGCGACGGATACGGCGGCGCCGATTGATAGGCGACCCTCCAGGGTCTACGTTTCAGACAGACAGAACTTGGCTTGGGAGGGCTACGCCATGGCTACTCCTCGTCGTCGGCTCGTCCAGGAGGCCGCATCGCGTGGCAAGTACGCGCCCCTATACCGTCATCTTTCGGCGCGGACGGGGTCGCGATGGCGTGCGTCGTTCGCGGAGGTCGAACAGATACTGGATTTCGTCCTGCCGGACTCAGCCCGGCTCTACCGGCCCTGGTGGTCGAACCCGAAGCGCGACGGGGGCCACAGCCACGCGCTGGCTTGGCAGGCGGCGGGCTGGAAGACGAGTGATGTCGACCTGGACGCGGAAACGCTGACGTTCGAACGGGTCGGAAGCGAGCAAGCCGCACCCGATATGCCGAACATGCGCAAGCCATTCGATCTGGACGAGTTCTGGCCCGCGATATCCGGCGGTTCCTGGCCCAAGGGTTTCACCGTGAGTCGGGAGCAGATTTACGACGGGAACGGTCGGCTGACCGGCGGGCCGCAGGACGATGCCCGGGACGGTTCCTGAGCCGGGATGTTTCTTGACACGAACGTTCTGGTTCGGGCGCGTTTCGAGGCCGCTCAGGGCCATGCCATTGCCCGTCGGCGGATGCAGGATGCCGGCGAGAGCGGCGAGTATCTGCGAATCAGCCGTCAGGTAGTACGGGAGTATCTGGCGACGGTGACCCGCCCGCAGCGATGGTCGCCGCCCGTTCAAATGGACGCGGCTCTGGAACATGTTGCCGCGCTTGAGGGCCGGTTCGAGATGCTCGAAGACGGTCCCGGGGTCGCAGACATGTTGAAGCGTCTTTGCTTCGAAGTTCCAGTGGCAGGCAAGCCGGTGCACGACGCCAATATCGTCGCCACCATGCTGGCACATGGGGAGCGACGCCTCCTTACATTCAACGGCAGGGACTTCCGCCGCTACGGTGTACGCATCGAACTGATCGAAGGGGAAGGGCTGGAATGAGCGCAACGGATGTAATACCAACGGGTGAGTTTTGAGACTCATTTTGGGGATTCCCAAGGGGAGCGTGTTCTGACTCAATGGCGA
>JAPORR010000006.1 GCA_026710105.1 Alphaproteobacteria bacterium | reverse complement strand
TAGTAGACGCGCTCGACACAGAAGTCGGCGATATCCGCCAGCACGGCACGCACCGGCCCATCGGGGAAGGGTGCCAGCGCCTGCTTGGCCTCCTCGGCATGCGCTCGTGCCCGGTCCAATGTCGCCGACAAGGAATGGTGGCACTGCATGAGAGCAACCGCCTTTCGGAAATCGTCGGCCACCCGCTGCTCCTCGCAGAGAACCCGGCGCCAGAAGGCCCGCTCCTCCTCGCTGCCCCGGTCATAGGCCAGAATGACCGGCAAGGTGACCTTCCCTTCGGCAAAGTCGTCGCCCACGGTTTTGCCGAGTTCTGCCTGCCGGGCGGAATAGTCGAGCACGTCATCGACAAGCTGGAAGGCGATCCCGAGGTTCATGCCATAGGCCTGCAGCGCTTCTGCCTCGGCAGGTGGCCGGTCTGCGATGACAGCGCCGATACGGCAGGCGGCGGCGAAAAGCGCGGCGGTCTTGCCTTCGACGACCTTCAGATAGTCGGCGATTCCCGTATCGGGACGGTTGACGGTAGCAAGTTGGCGCACCTCGCCTTCCGCAATCGTCGCAGACGCATTGGCAAGGATGCCCAGCACTTCCAGCGAGCCGACATCGACCATGAGCTGGAAGGAGCGGCTGAACAAGAAATCTCCGACCAGCACGCTTGCCTGGTTTCCCCAGACGGCGTTGGCAGTGTCGGTCCCGCGCCGCAGCAGGCTCTCATCAACGACATCATCGTGCAGCAGCGTGGCTGTGTGGATAAACTCGACGCAAGCGGCGAGTTCGATATGGCGGCGCCCCTGATAGTCGCAGAGTCGCGCCGACGCCAATGTGAGCATTGGGCGCAGGCGCTTGCCGCCAGATGCGACAATATGGCCGGCCAGTTGCGGGATCAGCGCGACCTCGTTCTGCATCCGCTCAAGGATCAACGCATTGACGCGCGCTATGTCCGCCCCAACAAGCGTTTGCAACGCGGCCAGCGGCAGCGCCGGCGCCGGGGATGTCGCCGCTGGATTCACGGGGAGTGATTGACCTTCAGGCGCGGAAGGGGCGAGCATAGGGCGGGCGTGAACACGGTCAAGCACTGGGGAATGCAGGGATGAAGACCGTATTGAAAACCAATGATGCCGTCACGATCTCTTGGCTGGTCGCCGAACTTGCGGCACGTGGCGTGGAAGCCGTGGTACTCGACAGCCATGCCAGCATTGTCGAGGGCAGCCTCGGTATTCTTCCCCGGCGCGTTATGGTCGCGGACGAAGACTATCGCGAAGCACACCAATTGCTTGCGTCCGCGCGACAGGACCTCGGCGGCCTGTGAACGACGCTATCAGCGAAGACACGCTGCTGGGTGGCAGGGTCCGGCTGTACCAGCCCACCGAGGGCTACCGCGTCGCAACCGACCCCGTGCTGCTGGCCGCCGCTGTGCCTGTCCGGCCGGGAGAGCGTGTGCTGGATATCGGTGCGGGGACCGGTGCAGCCTCCCTGTGTCTCGCCAGACGGGTTGAGGGATGCGTTGTCACTGGCCTCGAACTGGACCCGGAGCTGGCGGCGCTATGTCGGCGTAGTGTCGAATCGAACGGTCTGGACCACGCAGTCGATGTCATCGTCGGTGACCTGCGCACTCCGCCGGCGCGTCTTGGGCCAGCGAGCTTCGACCATGCGATGGCGAACCCGCCCTGGCTTGCGGAGAACGCCGGATCCGCCCCGCGCAACCGCCAGCGCGCCGGGGCCCATGTCGAACATGGCACGGACCTCGTGCATTGGGTGAGATTTGCCGCCACCATGCTGCGTCGGGGCGGAACGCTGACAACGGTCCTGAAGGCCGAACGTTTAGGCGAACATCTTGCTGCCTACACCGCTTCCGGAATCGGCGAGATAGCGGTTGTCCCCCTCTGGTCGAAGCGTGATGGTCGCCCGGCCCATCGGGTCATCCTGCGCGGCCGCAAGGATATCAGGGCACCGGTGTCCTTGCTTCCCGGCTTCGTCCTGCATCTCGACGACGACCGCTATGCGCCCGAGATAGATATGGTTTTGAGGCACGGTGCAGGACTCACCTTTACATGGCAGCGCCGATAGTCGAAAGGTGCGGCCATCGACATCCAACCGCACGGAAAAACGAGAGACCCTCATGAGCATCGAACGATTTGACCGCACCAGCCCCCCAGGCCCCATGATGAGTCGCTGCGTAGCCCGAGGCGACACCGTGTATCTGGCCGGCCTCGTGGCACGCGACACAAGCGGTGACGTAGAGGCCCAGACAGCGGATATTCTTGAGCAGATCGACGGCTATCTGGAGCGCGCCGGCACCTCGAAATCCAATCTGCTAGTAGCCAATCTCTGGATCACCGACATGGCCAATTTCGCAGCCATGAACAAGGTCTGGAACGCCTGGGTTGATCCCGAAAATCCGCCTGCGCGCGCCTGTGTGAAGGCAGACCTCGCGCGTCCCGAGATTCTGGTCGAGATTATGGTGACGGCGGCGCGCTGACGTCGGCAGCGAATCGAAAGGCGCCTGGTGGCATCGGCTGGGTTGCCAGCCCCTGTCTGGGCACTGACGACGGGCGAAGCCGGTGTGGCCGGGCAGGCCGAGGGGTTAGCGGCGGCTGTCGCCCGGCCCTATGAGGTAAAACGGGTGCGGCTGCACCGCCCATGGTCCTGGTTGCCGGCTCACAGACAGGTGCCGGGCCTGTTGCGGGTCGGGCTTGCGGAACCTCTTGGTACGCCTTGGCCGGAGCTGCTGATTACCTGCGGACGAAAAAGTGCCTCCATATCGGTTGCCATCCGCCGCGCATCCCGGGGCCGCTGCTTTACGGTTCATGTTCAGAATCCGCGCATCCCGCTCCATCACTTTGATCTCGTGGTGCCGCCGCGGCATGACGGGGTATCAGGCCCCAATGTGCTGGAGACGCGAGTTGCGCTCCACCGTCTGACACCGGAGATGCTCGCCGCCGCTGGCGAAGCTTGGCGGAACAAACTCGGACCTTTGAATGTCGCTGTGCTGCTCGGCGGCCGGAGCCGGTCCCACCATTTCACGCCGGAGACGCTCGAGCAACTGGCGGAAGGCCTTGCAAGGCTGGAAGGGCCGATTGCCGTCACCGCTTCGCGGCGGACGGAGCAAGGCGTTACCGCCGCACTCAAGGCGCGTTTGCCGGAAGCATGGTTCTGGGACGGAACCGGCTGCAACCCCTATCCCGGCATGCTGGCACTCGCCCGGCATATAGTGGTCACGGAGGACTCCGTCTCCATGATTAGCGAGGCCGTATCGACCGGCAAGCCAGTCTATACGGCGCGCATGGCGGGCGGCAGCCGCCGGCTCGCGCGTTTCCAGTCATCGCTGATGGCGGACGGTATCATCCGCCGGTTCGACGGCCAGTTGGCGGACTGGCGCTACGAGCCGATTCATGACCTCCCCTGCATCGCCGCCGAGTTGCTTCGGCGCATGAAAGCGAAGAGTTTCCAGGCGCAGCAATTGCAAGGAGAATAGCGTTAGTTCGTCTTGGTAGGTTTACAATTACCGGACATGATCCCACGCACCTTTGGTTCTAAACCATTGATATAGCTTCTGTTTTTCCCAGTGGATTGGCAGGTCCGGGATGGAAATGCAACGGCATTGTCCCCCACCTGCAACAGAACGCAGGAGGAATATCCATGTCCCGTGCCCGCTTCTCGCAGAGCCGTATCAAGACTCTCAAGCCCCGCAAGACGCCCTACGACATTCGCGACAATGAACTGAAAGGCTCTGGGTCCGCCGCGCAAGTTGAACGAGGAGCAGTGCGCGGGCGCGGGCGGCGATCGTGGAGAACGCCAGCGAACCCCGGCGTGGTACGTTGGCGGCATGGCTCAAGGAGCAGTTCGGTATCTCATTGGTGGAGACGACAGTTGGCCGGGAGTTACGCCGGATGGGCTATGCCAAGTTCTCCGCGCGCCCGCACCACTATGCCCAGGACGAGGCGTTCAAAAAGGATACCCCTTGCTTCAGGTATTCCGCAGCAGATGGATAAGGGCGGAGGTGTCCCAACGCCCGCCGCCTTCCTGCTGAATATGCTTGTAGAACTGATCGATAGCGGCAGTTATCGGCAGGCGCGCGCCGTTGCGCTCGGATTCGGCGAGGCAAATCGCGAGGTCTTTGCGCATCCAATCCACAGCGAAACCGAAGTCGAACTTGTCCTCGATCATAGTCAGGCCGCGATTATCCATCTGCCATGAGCCCGCCGCGCCCTTGGAGATAACCTCCAGCACGAGCGGCATGTCGAGCCCGGCCTTCAAGCCCATGTTCAACGCCTCGGACAGCCCCTGCAGCAAGCCGGCGATGGCGATCTGGTTCACCATCTTGGTGAGCTGTCCGTTGCCGGGTGCTCCCAGCAGCGTCACCGCGCGCCCGTAGCAGGTCATGGCCGGGCGGGCACGCTCGAAAGGTTCACTGTCGCCGCCGCACATTACGGTGAGAACACCGTTCTCTGCCCCCGCCTGGCCGCCCGAAACCGGTGCGTCGATGCAGGCGACACAGCGGCCCCGGCCTTCAGCATAGAGCTCGCGAGCGAGGTCGGCGGACGCCGTCGTGTGGTCCACATAGACAGAGCCTGGACGGATGCCGGCGAAGATGCCGTCATCGCCATAGACGACGCTGCGCACATCGTCATCATTGCCGACACAGGAAAACACGATATCGGCACCCTCGGCTGCCTCGCGCGGCGTTGCCGCAACGCTACCTGCATGAGCGCCGGCCCAGGCCTCGGCTTTCTCACGGCTGCGGTTATAGACAGTGATTTCGTGGCCGGCGGCGGCGAGATGCCCCGCCATCGGGAAACCCATGACGCCGAGGCCGATAAATGCAAGCGAAGCAGAACTCATGGCGGTGAAATCCGTATTCCGGGAACCAATGCCATCATAGCCGGACGCGGCGAATGAGGGCAGTCTCTATCCGGTGCCAGATGTCCCAGTCCGGTGCGACCAGCAGGCCCTGGCACGCACCCAGCGGCCGGTAAGGCGCACCGTCATGCGTGGCAGCCACACCGCCTGCTTCTTCGTGCAGCAGGCAGCCCGCAGCGTGGTCCCAAGGGTTGAGCCTCGTGTAAAGACCGAAATGCGCCCGTCCGATAAGACGCGCCAGATATTCCTGCCCAACACAGCGCGTGTTGAAGCAGTGACCGAGCTGCCCCCGGCCGCGTCCCCAAAGTTCGCGGTAAGCGTCACTTGTCCGGAATTTGTAGCCGTAGATCGCTCCGTTCATGTCGCGGAGGCTAGAGGGCCGCGTGACCCTGAGCCGGCGCTCATCCATGAAGGCCCCCCCGCCTCGTTCGGCTACCACCATGCGTTGCGAGAAGGGGTCGTAGATCCAGCCGGCAACCGTCTCGCCGCTCATGACCAGCGCCACGATAGTGCAGAAAAGCGGGTAGCCAGACGCGAAATTCGCGGTGCCGTCCAGCGGATCGACGACCCAGACGGGCTGGTCACCAGCAAGGCGGTCGAGCACGGTTGGGTCGGCGGCGGTGGCTTCCTCGCCGACCAGCACCGAGCCCGGCAGGAGGTCAGGCAGGCGTTGCACGAAGCGCGCCTCCATCGCAAGATCGACGGCGGTGACGAAATCATTGGGGGATTTTTCGCCGATATCACCGGGGTCAAGGTCGGTAAATTGCCGTACCATTTCGGCTGCGGCAGCCTCGCGGATGACCGACGCAACCCTGTCGAGATCCACTCTCACGCCGATTGGGCCGGAATCTTCGGGGTGCTGCGCTCTGCCTCGGAGCGCCGGTCAGGCGGCGTGACGATGCCGCCGGAGACCACCATCTTGATGCCTTCCTCCACCGTCATCGAAAGCGGCGTCAGATCCCGCTTCGGCACGAACAGCAGAAAGCCGGATGTCGGATTGGGCGTCGTCGGCAGGAAGATGTTCACTAGTTCGTCTTCGCTCAGATTCTGCACTTCGCCCTCGGTCTTGCCGGAGACGAAGGCCAGACACCACAGGCCGCGGCGGGGATACTCCACTAGCACCACTTGCCGGAAAGCCGTGGACTTGTGGGCTAATACGGTTTCGAAAATCTGCTTGAGCGCGCCATAGACAGTGCGCACGACCGGCATACGGCTGAGAACACGCTCCCCGGTCTCGATCAGTGTTCGGCCCATCAGGTTCGCAGTCGCATAGCCTATGAGCCAGAGCGCCAGCACGAAGATGACGAGCCCGATTCCCGGTATCGAGAAGGGTAGATATTGCTCCGGGTTGTAGCCCTCCGGGACGATGGCCCGGACACTGGAATCGAAGAACTGGACGATCTGCCAAGCTAGCCAGGCGGTGATGCCGATGGGTGCGGTGACCAGGACGCCCGCAATCACATAATTGCGGAAGCGCGCCGGCAGGCTTCTCCCGGAACGGGCGGCCTGGACGTGTGTTTGGGTTGTGCTGTTCCGCTCGCCCTTACGTGCCATCGGCGCTCCTTTCGTCAACGGCGCGGCAGAGACGCCCTTTCCGGCCTGGCCCCGGTCCGGAATGATTCGGCATGATCAGGACCGCTCCGTCATAGGGCGTCACGATTTCACGGTCGCCGTCATAAGCGATGACCGAGCCGACCTGCTCAAACACCTCGCAGCCGACAAAGGGCGCCGTAAAGCGGAAGCGGTTGGTGCGGGCGACTATACCGTCGGTCACCTCCAGCAGGCGCGGCCGGGGCGGCACCTTATCAGCGATATGGGGTTCAACATCGGCGAAGTCGAGGCTTCCGGAAGCTGCCAGGAAGCGCAGCACGGTATCGAGCGCATGCACAGCAGTGGCAGCCGCCCAGTGCTCGCCGGCTTCCACGAGTAGCGCCACCTGCGGATTCGCGGGATTATTGAAGGGGCTGTGCTCGATCATCCGCAGACCCTCGACATGGCCCGGCCCGCAAACGATCATGCTCGGATATCCCACCTTGAGGGCAAAAGCACGCTCCTTCTCCAGACCGTGACAGAGCATGAGCGGCACCGAGGCGGTGCTCATGGAATGCACGTCCAGCAGGAAATCCGCCTGCTCGAACACGGGCCGGAGCTCGCGGGCGCGTTCAAGTTCGACACTCCGCTTTCTCCCTTCGAGGGTTTCGAGCGCCCAAACCCGGTTGAAATCCTCATCGACGAAGCGCGACGCGCCAGGGTTCGCCGGATCGAACCGCTCATAGGCGGCAGTATTGGCGAAGCAGAGCGTCACGACACCGCGCCGCGGCCGAATGCCTTGCCTGAACAGGAAGTCGAGTGCTATCGCACCGCAGATCTCATTGCCATGGGTGATCACGTTGACAAGCGCATGCGGCCCCGGCTCGCCGCTGTCGAAACGATGAACATAGTTGATCCCGGTATTGCCGACCCTGTATGGTGATATGTCGGGCGCCTTGAGTTCCATGGCAAAGCTCGGCACCGACTGTTCCCTCGCCATCTGCGGCTGCTGCATCTAACCCGCATTTCTCGCCGAGGTCACGATCTGCGTCGCGCCTATGCGCTTGACACGGGCGGACAATGATAGACCGGAATGCGGCGAAAGCCCCCTTCCTTACACCTTGAATCAGAAACCGGGCCGGCGGGGAATCCCCCTCATGAGTCAGAGGCAATCGCCTCTGGTATAACTAGAGGGGAAGGTTGATCAACGCGGCATAGAATAGATGCCCCACAGCGTGACGGACACCCACTTATGGCGCTGAGCGGTGTCGAAATGGCGCGCCGAACAACAGAAGCATCGGCGTGACATGGAACGCCACGCTCGACGAATCCTCCGTGGGAGCAAGAGGGAAAACATGGAGTTGGTCGAGCGCTTGAGAGAATTGGAGGCAGCTAGCGGACTCGTCGTCAGGCACGAGGATCGCATTTCGTAGAGGTAGCCGGCACTGTCCCGAATTGTCGTCCGGCCCGAAAGGCAGT
>JAPORR010000202.1 GCA_026710105.1 Alphaproteobacteria bacterium | reverse complement strand
GGTGGGTCACCGAGCATCCGGCACAAATCGTTGAAGTGCGACTGCGACGCCGGGCGTTCTTTCAACTCCGGCGCGCTCCACTTGGCGATGAAATTGTCTGGCGTCATCGCCAGTTGCGCTTCCGGATGCTCGCCGACACGGAGAAATGACTCATGCGTCCGTCCACGGGTCGATCACGTCAATGCCCGCGTCCGCGAAGTCCCGCACATTGCGTGTCACCACCGCCATGTCGCGGGAGCGGGCGATGGTCGCGATCTGGAGACGACGCGCGCGTTCTCGGCGCCCCGGCTGCGGAGCTGGAGGCGTCAAGCCTTGACGAGGTGATGACGGCCGGGCTCGAAGGCTGAAAATGCCTTGCAATCTCTCTCGCTCCACCTGGGCGATCATATCGTGCAGCCACTGGGGGACTGTTCCCAGCCCTCGCGTTTTTGTCTGGAGCCCACTGGAGGACCGTTCCCATCCCTCGCGTTTCGTCTGGACCCCCGCGCGCCGCATGCTATTCCCTGACCGCCCCGAAGCTGCCGATTACATTGTTGTCGTTCTTTTGGAACATGCCGGCGACCTCCTCATGCGCCGGTCCGAAAAACGCGCCCTCCACAAAGCCATCGTCGAAGCCGTCGAAGGCACCATTGGCGGCGAGCTGGATATTGTCGAAGCCGAACCTCTCCAATGAGCGTTCGAGGTCCGTGCTGGTCACGCGGGAGAAGCCGACACTCACCTGGTCGCGCGCAAAGGACAGGCGCACGCGCGCATTGCCCTGCACGAACGGATCCTTTCCGGCCTCGAGACCCGACTGATACCCGACCATCCGTCCTTCCCAGACCGCGCCTCCCGGCGGGCGTGAGGCGGAGATATCTCCCTGGAACCCAGACCCCTTGATGTAGAAGTCCCACATCTCGCCGTCCCGGGTTTCCCAATCGCGATATCTGTAGAAGCCGGTGCCGAAGGCGGCGTGATTCATTGCACCGTAATATCCGTCGCGCTGATACCGCCCCCTGCGGCCGTCGGTGGCGCCGGCATGGCGGCGCGAGAGCCTGATGGCGCCATGGTCGGCAAACGGGTCTTCCGATATCCAGTTGCCCCATCCCCCCGCCGTCCAATTGAGCACACGCTCCCGCGGAGACCTGTCCCCGGTTGCGTCGACATCGCGCCATTCATTTTCAGGTTTCCACCATTCGAACCTGCCTTCGCAGTCCGACCCGGCTCCGCATCTGTAGCGAAACCAGCCATCCGTGCTGTCGCTCCAGCCGTCCTGATACATCAGGCCCCTGACATGGCTTGCATCGGCGACAATGTCGAAGCGGGGCGGTCTTTCGTCATGTTTCGCACCAAAGCTCGCGAGAAGGCCCGCCCGGGCATCGTCGAGCGTGCCTGCGACCTCCTCATGCCGCGGTCCGTAGAATCCGGCTGTGAGCGATACGCCGGGCGCCGCATGCCGTATCTCGTTGCCCGCAAGACCGATCGGATAGTGCAGGCTGCCCGTGCCAAACAGGTAGCGATCCCCGCCATATGACAGGCGCAGCGAGGTAAAGCTCGCCTTGCCGGTTAGGCTTTTGAGATCGAGCGACAGGTTCGCGTCTCCAAAGACCGGCGGCATGCCCGCATGGTCGACGGCAGTGCCGATCAGACCGCCCGCATAGCGTACCGCGCCATCGAGTGGAAAGGTTCGCACCGGACTGCCGGGGCTCGGATGGCCGAAGGCATCGGCATGGGCCCAGAGAAGGTCGACTGTCTCCAGCGCCGTCCACCGCGCGCCATGGGTGGAATAGCGGGGCTGGGGGTCTGCAAGCGATATGTCGAGTTCGCGCGACACCGACAGGGCGAAGGCCGCATGCTCCATCCAGCCCGCGAGCCCGTAGGTCTCCGGCCGGTCGGTCTCCGGCTGGACCGCAAGCCCGATATCGGCAAGGAAGGCATAGTCGATTTCGGCAGGAAGGAAGGCCGGTACGGCGGCGCTGTGGGCGCAATAGGCCATGACTGAGGCACATACCCCGCTATGTCCGAAATCGAAACGCCTCGCATTCGGGCTGCGTTCGCCGTCGTGCCAGCCATGGCCGTCGTCGCTGTCCTGAAACGGCGCGGGGCCACCATGGGCCGCAACCACATACGGGCCTGTCCAGGTCCCGGCGTCGTAATCCGTCCAGGGGGCGTAACGGTCCATGAACGTGCCGCCCTGCCATGCGCCGAGCACATGGCCGATCTCATGCACCATGGTGCGGAAGAGGTCGGCCTCGCCTGCCTCCCGCAGGTGATCGTTGTCGAAGACGATGGCACCGGTATGCGGCTCCCAAACATCTCCCGGATACAGACTGCGGACACCCGCCATTCCGGCGATGTTGCCAGCCAGTTCGGCCCCGGTGATGAAGATCTCGACACCGGTGCTGGTCTCCCCGCCCGGCCCGACGCGGACCTCCCTGCCGGCGGAGCCATAATTGCCGATCACGCGGCCCTTGGACTCCCCGTAACGGCGCTCCCATGCCGTCCAGCTGTCGCCGATGCGCCGGCTCCAGACCTTGCCGGCACGTTCCAGCGCGGCCCTGAATGCGCGGTCCTCGCGCATCGTCTTCGTGGCATGTTCGAGATTGAACTCGATGGACAACGTGTCGGTCGGGCCGCCGGTCCAGCGCCCAAAGGTCAGGCCGCGGCGCTGGCCGAGCACGGTGACCGCATCGCCGTCATGCAGCCCCGGGACGAACGCCGTATCCGCCTCCCGTGCAGCCTCCAGCAGATCGCGGAATGCTGCTGCCTCCTCCTCGGGTTCGATCGCCGGCGACAGCAGGTCGGACACCTGCCCGAACCGGCGATGCCCCCAATGGTCGAGCAGGTCCTTCGCATCGACATTGTTCAGGGGCCGCAGCGAGACATGCAGTCTGCCGTCTGCATCGCCGGTCTTGTCGGTCTCCACAAAAGCGGCATCGGAGACGGTCGTCTGCACTTCTGCGTCTTCGGCTGCGTGCGGGCTGTCATCGGCAGCAAACGAGGGACGCTCATCCGTCCCGCCGGGCGTGCCCGTGACGGGGCCGGCATTCCCGGCACGGGCGAACTCTGCCGGTTCGGCTGGGCCAAGGCGCGCGTCCTGCATGGCCCCGCCGCCGACACAGGACGCCAGAAACAGCGCTGCGATCGGCAGCGCCGAAAAGGACGCCGCAACCAGACCCCTGGAGAGGCCATGCAGCAATGGCGGTCTCGATTGCGCCAGTCTCCGGCTGTCCCGCGCCCGACCGGAAGCGACCGGTATCCCGCTCACGGCCGAGAACGGAGTCCCGGCCACACTCGTCATGAGACGCACGCTCATGGGGTCCTCCAGACGATAGCTGTTGTGGGGAGAACGACTATGTCGAGGAAAATCAGCGAAATGAGGGTCTTCATCGCATCAGTCTCACCATGCTGCGGCCCTCCGGAACGGACAAACCGTTCGGTCGCGCTGTCGGGCACCGGTACTCTGCCTGTCCTGTTCACGGCCGTCTTGTGGCTCCGAAAGCGCCGATCATGCGGTGCTGATTGCCGAAGTCAGCCTCGAAGGTTCCTGTGGCAGCGCTGGGAACGCGGTCTGCGCCCGCCTCGTGGAATTGCCCGCGCCATGTGCGGGCGTTTGCGCTCGCCGGGCCCTGCATGCCCTCGATGGTCCATGCGGTGTGTGCGGTGTTGACGCTGTCGGCCTCAATGGTTCCGTCCGTGTGAATCGCCGCCGGGCGGAGTGCAACCGACCAGGGCCGGCTCTCACCGTCCACCAGGAACGCCTCGACGGTGCCTCCAACCGTCCCCGGATTGACCTCATCCCCGAACTCTGCCGTCAGCGCCACCATGGCGGTGAACTCTTCCGCCCTGACCGGCCCGTCATCGCCACCGATAACCGCCACCCCGGCCGCCGGTCCACGATACCGCGCCTCGCCCTGAAGTGTGGCCAGCGGCAGGAATCCGTCATCGGCATTCCCCACACCGGCATGAAAAGCTGCAATGAACCGGGCACTGTCCGTCTCCCGCAGCCACCACCCGAAATACCGGTAGGCTGCATCCGGATCCGACACCGTGGCCCCCTCGGTCGGCAGGAACTTCCAGCCCGCCTCACCCCCTGCCAGCGCGATCCCGCCGCCATGACGCACAGACGATGTGCAGGGGCTTTCCGCTGCCGGCGTGCAGGCATAGGCACCCTGCGCGCCGTCGAACATGCCCGCAAGCCGAACCTCTCCTCCCGAGCCTCCCGAATGCTCCCTGATCCCTGCCGTCGTCGGAAAGGCCGAAGAGACGATCAGCGTCGCATCTGTGGT
Source organism: Alphaproteobacteria bacterium (assembly GCA_026710105.1). Classification (GTDB taxonomy): domain Bacteria; phylum Pseudomonadota; class Alphaproteobacteria; order Bin95; family Bin95; genus Bin95. Next base: position 3,636 of record JAPORR010000202.1, on the reverse strand, counting down.
GTCCCCGATCGGCAGGTTCCCGTCCTCGTCCAGCCCGTTGGTCTCGTCGTACTTGCCACCGTTGCCGCGGAAGGGGCGCGTGCCAGGCTCGGCAATGTCTGTATAGAGCACGATCCGGTCTCGGATGCTCACCATCTCGTCGGAGGCCGTCCATGCGCCGCCGGTCCATGTGCCAACCGTCACGGGGCTGCCCGCAGCAGCAGTCGCTAGGCCTCTCACCGATACCGGCGGGGTGTCGAGGACCGTTCCCGCCATCACCGGCGCCGCCCCGTGCCTGATCGTTGCACCGATATCGCCGATGCCGGGTCCGTCGAACGACACAAGCAGGCCGGCCGCTTCTTCGGCCCGTGCCATCGCTATGCGCGAGCGCGCCGGCGCAAGGTCATCCTCCAGCCGGGAGATCGCGTCACGGTGCAACTGCTTCTCGGTATCGCCAAGAGCGTCGGCGTCCGTGACGGCGGTCCTCGCCGCGGCAATCGCCTCCTCCGCAGCACTTACATCGGCGTTGGTTGACATCGCGTCCAGATCACCTACCGCCGTGCTCGCTTCCTGGATGGCCGTGCTTATCGCCAGTCTCTGGTCAGCCTCCGGGTTTGTCATCGACCCCGGTCCGCCGCCGCCGCCACAGGCCGCAAGCGCAAGCGCGAACACGCAAAGCAGCGACCTCAGCTTCCTGTAGTTCAGCATGACGTTATCCTTCCCGTGAAAGAGCGAGCCTCTCTTGGCGGCCGCCGTAGTTCTCCTGCTTGTCACTCTGGACAACATGGAACGGCCTGCTCTGAGCCTTCATCCGAAGACGAGTCGCGCTGCTTGTCATGACAGCCGTCAGAACTGCCTGACGAAGCGGAGTTCGCCGCGCGTGCGGCTGTAGTCATAGAGTTGCGCGTTGGTGGTGCGCTCCTCGTTCACCGCCACAAGCTCCGGGCTGAAGCCCCACAAGGTCAGCGCCCGGTTGTGTACCGACGCCCGCAGGCTGCGCGTCCTGTCTTCCCGCTCCGAGCCGTCCCGCACATTCGGGAACCAGTTACCCTCATAGTCGGTCCAGCGATACTCGCCCCCAAGACCGAGGTTGAACCCCAGCGGCAGGATCACTGACACGCCCGCCCCCAGCCAGCGGCTCTCATGGCGCCAGCGCTCCGCCTCCGGGCGCTCCCGCCCGTAGCCGCCCGATAGTTCCAGCCGCACCGTCGGCAGCACCGCCCAGCGGCCCTGCAGCGAGGCGTCCCACACCGGCCCGTCCAGCCCGTCCCGCACCCGGTAGCGTCGGTCGTGCCAACTCGCCCGCCCCGACACGCTCACCGAACGGCTCACCCGATGGCCCGCCTCCACACGCGCCCCCAGCGCCCTGTGGTCCGGCGCGCTGCCCAGCCAGCGTTGCTGCACGCTCGCAAGAACGCTCGCATGCGTGTCGCGGTTCAGGAACACGCGAGGCCCCACATGGCCCGCCACGAACAGTTGGTCGAACCGCGAGCCCTTGTAGTCCCGACGCGCCGCCTCGGCTCCGGACCGCAGCCGCAGGTCCTCCCCCAGGGGATGCTGGTATTCCGCACCGCCCCAGGCCGACACCCCAACCCCCGAGGTCGTCAACTCTTCAATGTCGCGCTCGAAGGGAAGGTCGAAAATGTAGATCGTGCGCTCGTTCGACGTCCCGCCGATATTGTTGTCCGGTGCCAGCGCGAAGCCCCCCTTGTAGCTCCACCGACCCCGCGAGCGGATGCGGTCCAGGAAGCCGCGCACATTCGCCGCCACCGCATCCGGCGGGTCGCCCGCCAGCACGCGCTCGAAATGACTCCCAGCCAGCCCATACTCCCCCTTCGCGAAGAAGGCCCGCGCCAGTTCCAGGCGCACCCGCACAAGGCCCGGCGCCTGCACCAGCATGGCGTGGAAGGACGCAATCGCCTGGTCCAGAAGCGAGGTCCTCGTATCGTCCGGCAAGCCCGCCTGCTGCTGCGAGGCCTCCAGCGCCGCAAGCCCATACAGGAACAACGCATCCGCCTGGATCACTCGGCCCTGAACCAGAGGACCCAGAATCCCCACCGCATCCATATGACGACCGCCGTCCATCAATGAACGCGCACGCGACAAAGCCTCCGCCACTGCGGAGGAGGAGGCGGACGGCACCCCCTGCGCCTGCGCCACCTGCGTCTGTACCGCGCCCGCAACCGGAAACGCCAGAAAAACCCATACCGCAAGCACCGTAAGTAAAAGCTGGTGGAATATCCATGAAAACAATCGCATCGAAATCACGCCTGTCGCCTTGTCCGCCATCGACAAATGAAAAAGAGGGCGGCCGCAAGGGCCGCCCAGTTGGTAGGTCTTCGTGGTTGTGGACTAGTCGTGAGGATTGCAGTTGGTGCCGGAGCAATGCGCTCCGAAAGCACCCACATAGCTCTCGGTCTCGTCCACATCCGTGGTCGAAGAAACGTCGGCCCTGCCGACGCCGAACGTGCCGGCGACCGAACCCGGAGCCCTGCTGGCCTCGTCGACGTCGGTATCCCCGTCGTTCGCCATGTGGTTGTAGAACCTGCCGGACCAGCCGCCGGTGTACCGATAGATGTCCTCGCCACTGGAGTCGTTTTCGCCAGTGTCTTGCATCCGCGCCCGCCCGGTGAACGCGACGTTATCCCCCAGGATGTTGTCCACCGGGTTGGCGTTGCCCGGATCGGTCACCACCAGCTCGATGCTGCCGGGGACGGAATCACCGCCCGAAACGATGTTGTGGATCATGCCGGTGATCGTTCCAAATTCGGTGCCATCGCCGAACTTGGCATTGAGCGTGGCGTCGGCGTGGAAGAAATTGACCGCCGTGGCTTTCGAATGCACGCCCGCAGCCTTGCCCTCATACTTGGCATCTCCGGTGACCAAAGCGACATTGGCAGCGGTAGGTTCGCCGTCACCCCCGATCGCAGCCCCGCCATCGGCGAACGCACCGAAGTCGAAGGTGTTGGGAGCACCCACCGTTTCCGTCAGCCACACGCCGAACGCCAGCCAGGTGTCGTCAGGCATGGACAGCACCTCGGCCGTGGTCCCCGTGCCGGAGAACCGGTAGCCGGAGATCGACGTGACCTTCGTCTGACCGTCAACATGCGCGCCGTCGGACCCGGTTCCGCTTCGCTCCACCCGACAGGTGGCCGTATCGACGCAGTCGAATGTGCCGGTAATCGCAGTGGTGTCGGGATTCCCGTCGTGATCGTACGTTCCAGCGAAATCGTGCTGGGTTGCACCTGGAGACACGTTCGGCCGGGCCGTAGGCGTTATGCGGCTGGCGATCGAGACCGGCTCGTTGGTCAACGAAACGCTCTTCGCCGGGACGGTTGCCTTGGCCTGCGTCAGGTCAGTGAACAGGATGACGCGCTGGTAGCTGTCGCCAGCGTTCACCGTTTCACTAGTGTCGGCATCGTTGTACCTGTCGATGTACTTCTCATGCGAGAAAGCACCAAGACCCGGACCCTCTTTGAAGTTGGCCGGGGTTGCCGCATTGTCGCCCTCAGCCGGCTCGGCGTGTATCAACCTGAGCGCAGTGGCACTGCCGGGGAATGTGAGTGAAATCACCGGGTTGCCTTCGCCCGGCTCGGTGTCGGCATTAGCACCAGTACCGCCGGGTGCGTTGTCATCGCCCAGATCACCGTAGTAATG
>JAPORR010000054.1 GCA_026710105.1 Alphaproteobacteria bacterium | reverse complement strand
CTTTCTACTGTACGTCTTGACCTCAAGAAAAATATCACCTATCCCTTTGCATCAAAACGATTCTATTTGTATTGGTACCTTTACGATTGTTGTTTACGCTCCAACAATTAGCCGTTTTGGTAAAATTTTGTTCGTTTACCATGACACCTATGATTGTCAAAGGTAATCCTTGTGTAGCAGAAATAACTTGGTCTTCTAACAACACTTTGCCACCGCGAACCTCTCCGACCTCGAAAGCAAGGAATCCGCCGGGGTGCAAAGTCCGTGCAATGTCTCGAAGACTTTCATGGATGAAAGATTGCCATGCTCCTGGTGTCTTGTAGGCCGCGATAGAAAGAAGCTCGCGGTCTATTCCCGCGAACCAGCAGCGTAGCCAATTGTCCGTCCGGTAATCCACTACATCCAAGAAGGGTGGTGAGGTCACGACAAGATCGACGCATTGGTCAGGAACGAAATCCGCGTCCTCTGCTAGAGCCGTGCCGAGCAGGGCTGGCAGATGCGGCGGCGGGCATCCGGTCGAGAGCAGCGAACGACTCTTGCGCAAGATGAGGGCGTCTATTTCACGCAGAGGTGGCGTCTGCCCGCGCTTGGCGTTGATGCGGCGCTGGCGCTCGGCTGCGACTGCTTGGTTCGGTGGCATGGTATAGACGGAGAAGAAGCCGGGCGAGTGGCCAGTCAGTCGATTGAGGCAGACCATGCGCAGCCAGTCGTCCGCCGGGTCGAGCGCGCCCGACTGCTCCCGCTCGATGAACCATGCGCGCAGCGCGGCGAGACGGGCGAGCACTAAGTCGTGGAAGAAGACACGCAGATCATCGAGAAGTGGGCCTTCAGGAAGGGACGCCGAGGACGGTATGTCCGCCAACCGTGCGGCGATGTCCTCGAGCGAGGGCGGCGCGAGGCGTGGACGGAGTAGCATGGCGGAAAGCGGGTTAACATCGTTACCAACGGGTCTACGGCCCATTAACGCGGCCTGCAAAGGCGTCGTGCCACGCCCCATGAAGGGGTCATAAACCGTGTCGCTTCGCCGAGTCAGGCGTTCGATAAAAAATGCTGGCAGCTGCGGTTTAAAACAGGCGCGATAACTGATCTCGTGGAGGCGATTCGCCTTTCTCTGCCCTGAGGTCCAGAACTCATTGATGAAATAAGGAACGCCATGTCTTTCTGTGACCTCAGTTTGGCGGCTCTGGAAATGGAACTTGCGTAGTTCGTCCGTCAAAGCGAATGACCGCTCAGACACCGGACGCTCAAATACCAACGGAAGCTGATAATCGATCGTAGAAGAGGCACTCATATTGCTGGGGTGGCAAAGCCGCTCGGCTCTCTCATCTGTCCCTCGGCGCCCGTGCCGGGGCCGTGCCGATGAGGGCGTCTCGGGTGACGAGGGCGGCAAGCGCGTCCTCGTCCATGTCGTCCGTGTCCTCCGGGCGACACGGAAGCACAATGTAGCGGATATCTGCCGTGCTGTCATGGACGCGCACTTCCATATCCTCCGGCAGTTCCGTGCCGAACTCGGCGAGCACCGCGCGGGGTTCCCGGACGACGCGGGCACGGTAGGCCTTCTTCTTGTACCAGGCTGGCGGTAGGCCCAGGACCATACGTGGATAGCAGGAGCAGAGCGTGCAGACGATGATATTGTGGACATGGCTGGTGTTCTCGACGACGCGCACGGTCGGGCTGTGTTCCAGCTCGTAGCCTTCCTCGGCCAGCACGCCCGCCGCGTCCGCCATCAGCCGGGCCTTGAAGTCGGGATCGGTCCAGGCCCGGGCGACGAGGCGGGCGCCGTTCGCGGGCGTCAGGCTGTCCATCACCTCAATCCGGCGCTGGATGGCAGCGGCGTTGAGGATACCCTTCTCGATCAGCAATTCGCGAATCGCGCGTTCTAGGGGTTCGTAATCACTCGATGGGTCGTCGGCAGCCTGCGGGTGGCGATGGGGTTGCGCCGTGCTCATCGGCCATCCTCCAGCGGCTGCAGCCAGTGTTCGTAGATGTCGGCATCCAGCGTGTCTGCTGCGCCGCCGGCGTAATCTTCCCAGAGGTCGGCCTGCCGGAACCGCACCTGGTAGAGTGCCAACTCTGGTTCGCCGGAGCGGAAATAGGCGCGAGCTTCCGGGTTCGGGAAGTGCCCGAGACAGGTCATCACCATGCCCTCGCGGCCTTTCAGATAGCCGGGCACGCGATGGTGGCCGGCATGGAAGCGGTCATCCACCCTGACCCTGGCGCCGTTCCCGATCATGTTGTCCGTTTCTCCTCCATCCTCTCCCCCGCGAGCCGTGCTTCGATAGCGGCACCGTCCAGAATACCGAGCTCCTCCAGCGCCAGCCGGAGCGCGGTGAGGCGCCGGTCATACCAGGTAGCGCCCTCCGAGATGTCTTCGCGCATGGCCGCCATCGTGCGGCGATGCGCTTCGACAAGCTGTGCCTCGCCGCTATCCGCAAGCAACGACAGCACAGCCTCCACCCGCCGCTCATAGAGCGTAGGCTGACGCGACTCTCCAACCGCGCGCATGTCCACCGAAGCGTGCATGACATGCCAGAATAGCCGCAGCTATGCGCCCGGAACAGACTGTGCAAGACTCGGCCATGTGAATTCAGAGTCAGAGGAGGAACACCGATGTCCGAGCGCTGCACTACCCGCCTCAAACGCCTTGTGCAGGCGCCCGAAATCCTGATTGCGCCGGGCGTTGTGGACGGCATCGGCGCGCGGCTCGTGGCCAAGGCCGGCTTTGACGCCATCTACATGACGGGTGCAGGAACCACGGCGAGCCGTCTCGGCATGCCGGATGTCGGCCTATTGACAATGACCGAGATGGCCGACAATGCAGGGCGAATCGCGGACGCCTCCGGCCTGCCGCTGGTGGCCGACGCCGATACGGGCTACGGAGGCCCAGTGAATGTGCGCCGCACCGTGCAGGCCTATGAGCGCGCGGGCGTGGCAGGTCTGCATATCGAGGACCAGTCCTGGCCGAAGCGCTGCGGACACCTTGCCGGCAAGACGGTGATCCCGAAGGCCGATATGGTTGCCAAGATCAAGGCGGCCTGCGATGCGCGCATAGACCCCGACTTCCAGATCATCGCGCGCTGTGATGCCATCGCAGTGGAAGGCTGGGAACCGGCCATCGAACGCGTTGAGGCCTATGAGAAAGCTGGCGCGGACATTCTCTTTGTCGAAGCCATGACCAGCATGGAACAGCTTGCCTTCGTGCCCCGGCATTTCGGCGTGCCATGCCTGTTTAACATGGCCGCCAGCGGCAAAACGCCAGACCTTTCGGCGGCGGAGATGCAGGCGCTCGGCTTTGGCATCGCGATCTTCCCGGGCCTCACCATGTCGGCGGCGATTCCGGCAATGACGCGCGCGCTGGAAACGCTGAGGAGGACTGGCGATATCCGCCCAATGCAAAACGAGTTCACGCCCTTCCGTGAGTATTTTGACCTGATGGGTATGGCTGAGGTGCAGGCGCTGGAAGACCGCTATGCGGTCGATGACACAACCCGCGTTGGCTACTGAGGACGCCCTCCTATGCCTGCTACGATGTTCGACAAGGTCTGGGATGCGCACACGATCCTGGAGCGCGAGGGCAATACCCTCCTGCATGTCGCCATCCATCTCTGTCATGACGGCTCGGCTGCGGGCTTTGCGAAGCTGAAGGAGCGCGGCATCAAGGTGCGCCGACCAGACCGCATGGCCGGCACGCCAGACCACTATGTGCCGACCACCAGCCGGCGCATTGAGGACCTCGCCACGGAGGACATGAAACGCATCTTCCGTGCCTTCGGGGAGAATTTCACAACCAACGGCATCACGCATTTCCCGGTAGAGGATGCGCGCCAGGGCATCATCCATGTCGTCGGCCCCGAGCAGGGTTTCACGCAGCCGGGCCTCGTGATCGTCTGTGGCGATAGCCACACTTCGACCCACGGTGCGGTTGGCGCCATCGCCTTCGGCATAGGCTCTTCCGAGGTTGCCCATGTCATGGCGACGCAGGCGCTCTGGCAGAAGCGACCGAAGACTATGCGTATCACCATCGACGGAGACCGTCCCTTCGGCGTGACCGGCAAGGACGCGATCCTGGCGATCATCGCTCATATCGGTGCCGTCGGCGGCACGGGCTACGCCGTCGAATATGCCGGCACGCTTATCCGTGCCCTGTCGATGGAGGAACGGTTCACGGTCTGCAACATGTCGATCGAAGCAGGTGCGCGCTGCGGCATGATCGCGCCGGACGAGAAGACCTTCGATTATCTGAGGGGCCGGCCCTTTGCGCCCGCCGGCGCGGAATGGGACAAGGCGCTGGCCTACTGGCGCAGCCTGCCCTCCGACCCCGGCACCACATTCGACCGCGAGGAAGTGTTGGATGCGACGGTGCTTGCGCCGATGGTAACTTGGGGCACAAGCCCGGAAAACGCTGTTGCAGTGACAGGCCACGTGCCGGACCCGGCGGACGAGCCCGACGGGGAACGCCGCGCTGCGCTCAAAGGCGCCATCGACTATATGGGGCTTAGCGCTGGGCAGGCGATCGCTGACATCAAGGTGGACCGCGTATTCATCGGCTCCTGCACCAACAGCCGCATCGAAGACCTGCGCGCTGCCGCTAAGGTGGTGGCAGGACGCCGGATCAGGGTTGGCCACGCTTTCGTCTCGCCCGGTTCTGGCCTTGTCAAGCGTCAGGCGGAAAACGAGGGCCTCGACCGCGTTTTCATTGAGGCCGGGTTCGAGTGGCGGGAAAGTGCCTGCTCTATGTGCGTCGGCATGAACGGCGACATCGCGCAGCCCGGTGAGCGCACCGCATCTACTTCCAACCGTAATTTCCGTGGGCGGCAGGGGCCGGGCGTGCGCACCCACTTGGTGAGTCCGGCCATGGCGGCGGCGGCGGCGGTCAGCGGCCGGTTCGCCGATGTGCGCGAATTCGGCTGAGCGGAGGAGCGAGCGGATGGAGCCATTCAAGACCTTTTCCGCCGCCGCGGCGCCACTTGACATGCTGAATGTTGACACTGATCAGGTGATTCCGGCGCGTTTCTTGAGCCGCCCGCTCGACGAGCGGTACGGCCGCTATCTCTTCCACGACCTGCGCTTCGATCCCAACGGGGTGGAGAAGCCGGATTTCGTACTGAACCGGGAGGGCTTTCGCAGCGCACAGATACTGGTTGCCGACCGGAATTTCGGCTGCGGCTCTTCACGCGAGCATGCTGTAACAGCGCTAGTCGCAGCGGGTTTCCGCACCGTGATCGCACCGTCCTTTGGTGACATCTTCTACAACAACTCGCTGAAGAACGGCTTCCTGCCGGTCCGTCTGCCAGACGAGATCTGCCGGTTGCTGCGCGAGGTGCTGCATGAGGGTCCTGGCGGGGAGATCACGGTCGATCTCGACAGCCAGACTGTCACGGCGCCGAACCAGGTCACTTGGCGCTTCGAGATCGACCCGTTCCAGAAGCACAAGGTGCTGCAGGGCCTCGACGACATCGACTTCACCATGCAGGTCTTAGGCGAGATCGAAACCTTCGAGAAAGACTATGACGCCCGCATGACCTGGGTCACAACCCGTCCGCGATAAGGTGCCCCTGATGAGCGCCAGCGCGGATAACGCCCCCACCCGGATAACAACACCGCAGCGGTACCGGATTAGCGCCGCCGCCGCTCCGTCAGAGCGATGCCGGCTTCGATCAGGGACTCAATCTCGGGCGGCATATAGCCGGCTTCGGCCAACACCTCACGGGTAGCGCTGCCGAAGAAGGGCGGTGCGCGGCGTACGCTGCCGGGCGTCCGTGAGAGTTTGGCGGCGATGCCGGGCGCTTCCCATTCGTCGCCTGCTACCGAGGCGCACATGCCACGGTGCTGCGTGTGTGGATGAGCGAACACCTCGGGCACAGCGTTGACGGGACCGGCCGGCACGCCCTGGCGGAGCAGGGTTTCGCAGAGAGCATCGCAGTCGAAACCGGCGAGCTTCTCCTCCAGTAGTGGCTTCAGTGTGGCGCGGTTCTGCGAGCGGGCGGCATTGTTCGCGAAACGTGCATCCCCGGCGAGCGCATCCGCGCCGATAGCAGCACAGAACCGTATCCACTGGCCGTTATTACCGATGGCGAGGAAGGCCTGCTTGTCGCGTGTACGGAAGGCATCATAGGGGTAGATGTTGGGGTGTGCATTGCCAGTGAGTATCGGCGCCTTGCCCGACATGAGCCAGTTCGATGCCTGCGGGTGCAGCAGTGCGACGGCGCAATCGTAGAGTGTGAGATCGAGAAATTGGCCACGGCCAGACTGCCCGCGTTCTAGCAACGCCATGAGAATGGCGATGACCGCATTCAGACCGGTGCCCATATCGACCATCGGCGTGCCGACGCGCACGGGCCCGCTCTCGGACGAGCCGTTGACGCTCATCATGCCGGACATGGCTTGGATCACGGCGTCATAGCCAGGGAAGCCGCCAAGCGGCCCGTCTGCGCCGAATCCCGTGATCCGGCAATGTACCAGACGCGGGAAACGCCGGCTCAGCACTTCGTTGTAACCAAGGCCCCATTTTTCCATCGTGCCGGGCTTGAAGTTCTCAGCAATGACATCCGCACCCTCCAGGAGGCGCATCAGCACGCCCTTGCCGTCGTCCGTGGACAGGTCGAGGCCGATGGAGCGCTTATTGCGGTTGACGCCCTGGAAATAGGCCGCCTCGCCGTCAGCCCGGAATGGCGGTCCCCAATCCCGCGTCTCGTCGCCCTGCGGTGGCTCAACCTTGACCACTTCTGCGCCGTGATCAGCCAGGATCATCGTGCAGTAGGGGCCACCCAGTACCCGTGTGCAGTCGATCACGCGGATGCCGGATAGCGCGCCTGCGGATTGCGTCATCGCAGCTGGACTCCTCGATAAGAAAGGAAGGGCCGCGCGGACCTTATTGCAAAAACATCATCGCAGCCAGGAATCGAGGGTTCCAAATATCGGATCCAATCCACTAGGGTCAGGGCCAAAGCCTAAGGGAGATTGCCGATGACTGAGCCAAGAGCCGACTTGCCACAATGGAGGGAGCCCGACGCGCTCATCGAAACCGGCGCCCTGGAGGCGATCCTCGGCGCGCCGCACTTGCGCATCGTGGACTGTACGACCTGGCTTAAGCCGACGGCACCCGGTGACGCGCCCTACCGCGTCGTGTCTGGCCGGGCGGAATATGACGAGACGCATATCCCCGGGGCGGTTTTCCTCGACATTCAGGGAGAGGTTTCCGATCCGGAAACGCGGTTGCACTTCATGGCGCCCACGCCCGAACGGTTCGCGCAGGCGATGAGTCGGCTCGGTATCGGCGACCAGTCGCGCGTCGTGCTCTATTCGGCTAGCAGCATCATGTGGGCGACCCGCGTCTGGTGGATGCTGCGCGCCTTTGGGTTCCGGGGCGCGGCCGTCCTGGACGGGGGCTGGGAGAAGTGGAAGGCAGAGGGCCGTCCGGTCTCTGCTGAGCCTGCATCCTACCCCCCGGCGTGCTTCACCGCCCGGCTTGTGCCGAACCGCTTCGTGGATAGAGGTCATGTGCTCTCCCGGCTCGGGGACAACGATGTTGTCATAGTGAACGCACTTGCGCCCACCTTCCATCTGGGCGAGGAGCCGAGCCGCTACGGCAGGCCCGGACGCATCCCGGGTAGCGTCAATGTGCCGGCGTCCAGCCTGCTCGATCCGTCGAACGGTGTCTTTGTGGCGTTGGATGAGGTGCGGTGGCTGCATGAGGATGCCGGCATTAGACCGGACCGCCATGTCGTTGCCTATTGCGGCGGCGGCATTTCCGCGACCGTCGGCCTGTTCCTCCTCCACCAGCTCGGTTATGACGATCTCACACTCTATGATGGTTCCATGGGAGACTGGGCCGTAGACCCCGACCTCCCGATAGAGACCGGCTCGCAACAGACCCCGCAGGACGGGAACCGCCCATGACTATCCGGTTCTGCAGGCTTCACCCGCTTTTTG
>JAPORR010000244.1 GCA_026710105.1 Alphaproteobacteria bacterium | reverse complement strand
CTCCGCTGGAAAGTCGGGTCCCTTCGCTCCACCCGCATTACCGGGCTTCATCACTACTACTGACCCGTCCGCCCCTGCGCTCCGCATCGGTACTCTGCTCCTCGCGGGTCTGCCGCTTGGAGGTCTCCCTTGGCATCGGAGCCACAGGTTCCCACGTTCCACACAAGAGCCTCTCACTGGACTCACGCCGCCTTCATGCCGGTTGTCACCAGTCAGCAGGCACCTTCCGAGCTCCGTCCCAGACCAACAACTGGAGCCTGGTTTCGACAACATCCCTACGCTTTCGACACGTCATCAGCGGTTCACTCTCGTTCGTCTTTCCAGCGCACACCTGACGGGTCACGCCCGCCTTTTCCGCAACGCTCACCACCCCGACCGTTGGATCGAAGCAGCTTGCGGTGGTTTGGTCCCTGATCCTACAACCCGGGTCCGAGGGGCCATCCCTCATCTCTTGTGCAGCAAGGTGCTACAAGGCTGCTCCGCTACGTCATCAGAACCTCCTCTTCGCGCCGTCGTGGCGCACAGTCGTCCGCAAAATGTACGACATGCGGTTCGGCGAGCCCGCCCCGTCCCGGCGCTCCGTCGATCAACTGAGAGGCATCGAGGGCGCGCGCGTAAAGCGGCTTTACGAGGCGCTAGCGCGCCAGAACGGCGTTGCCTGGAAAGCGCGTCGTTACGACCCCGGCGACTGGAACGCAGCGGACCTGCCGAACCGCTGCCTGAGCCAGGCGACCGCTTGCCTCTACGGACTGGCGGAGGCCGCAATTCTGGCGGCCGGCTACGCACCGGCCATCGGTTTCCTCCATACCGGGAAGCCCCGGTCCTTCGTTTACGATGTGGCGGACATATTTAAGTTCGAGACCGTGGCGCCGATCGCATTCCAGGTAGCCGGTGCCGCGGCGCGGGGCAAACAGCCCGCCGCAGACGATCCGATAGGTGAGGTACGGCGCGGCTGCCGGGACAGTTTCCGCAAGACTGGCCTCCTGAAGCGATTGATCCCGGCGATCGGGGAAATGCTGGCCGCCGGCGGCCTCGAACCTCCGGCCCCGCACGAAGAGGCGCAGCCGGTTGCTATACCGGAGGCGGTGAGCGGCGATGCTGGTCATCGCGGTTAGCAATGCTCCGCCAAGATTGCGCGGGCGCCTCGCGGTGTGGCTTCTGGAAATCCGGGCGGGCGTCTATGTCGGGAACTACTCACGTCGAACGCGCGAAATGATCTGGCGGCAAGTCCGCGACCAGATAGGGGACGGCGATGCCATCATGACCTGGTCCGCGCCGAACGAAGCCGGTTACGACTTCGATACCTGCGGCGTCAACCGTCGCATGCCGATGGACCTGGACGGCTTCAAGCTGGTGCAATTCTCGCCGCCCGCTCCGGGACCAGCCGAAGCCTCTGGCGCGCAGCCGAAAATGCCTAATTTGCCGGTGCGCTGTTTGACATCGTAAAACATCTGCTAAATCAACCTCTTTCAGAAAGAGCGTTCCCCGCTCGCGCGGGGATGAACCGTGATGCTCGCCTTTCGTCACCTTGTCGTAGGCGCGTTCCCCGCTCACGCGGGTGCGCCGTTTCTGGCGTTCCTCGGCCTCCTTGCGGCGATATGAGTCGCCTTCGATAGCGATGATTTCGGCGTTGTGGACGAGCCGGTCGACGAGAGCCACGAGACAGGCGGCGTTCGGGAAGGCCTCGCTCCATTCGGCGAAGGGGCGGTTTGTGGTGATGATTGTGGAGCGCTGCTGGCTGCGGCTTGAGACGATATTGAAGAGCAGGTCGGCATGGCGGTTGGCCCAATCAGCCGTCTTCCGTGAGCCGCACCTCACCTCCGCTCCCGTCGATGGCGCCAGTCACAATGCGGCGGACTTCCCCGAGGAACTGTTTTGACGGCGGTGGCATCACGGCATCGGGGAGGGGTGCGGCTTCGTCGTAGATTCCTCGAATTGCTCTGGCGCGCACAAACGTCGATCCTCTGCCTCGAAGGGCATATGCCTCTCGCCATTCCGCGAGGTGCTGTTCGACAAGACGCTGCAACGCAAATTCGTGCATCTCCGTTGACACCGCCCTGCGAACTTCTGCGATTGCCGCATGACGCTCCTTGTCGTCTTCGGGCTCCCGGGTCCAGTCTATCGGGTTGTCCAGGAAGCGGGACACCGCTTCCGTCATCCGCGCCACGAGGTCGGCAATCGGACGGAGCGTGTCGTACTCATCGTCGAGTTCGCCTGCGATACGCCTGTTGAGTGCCTTTACCCGAGTCCAGTGTTCTTTCCTTACGCCTTCGTACCCGCTCAGACCGAGCCGGGCGAGCCAAGGCCCCTGGAACTTCGAGACAGCGTCGCGAACGGCAAACGAGATTCCAGTCGGGTCATAGATCGGGCGCGCCTCCGGCGGCGGCGGCGGAAGTATCGCCTTCTCGCAAAAGTCGACCAGGCCTGATAATTCCTCGCGCATATAATCTGCCGCCCGGCCCGGTAACCGTTTGAGACTGCGTTCGACCCCACCGAACATGAAGCACCTCTCGTCGATGTCTTGCTCGATGTTTCTGGTCACGGGGACCCCGAGAGTGTCGCGGAGGTTGGACAACGCGTTCAACACCGATGCCATCACGTGGTTCCGCTTGTCGGCAGATGTCCGAAGGCTGGGCCCTCTGATCTGGTCGAAGTGCGTGAATGCCACCGCCAGCTTCGCACTGTGTCCGCTGGAGGCGACCGACCTGAGAACCGAGAGTGGTGCGGCCTGCATGGGCTGCTGCGCGTTGTCGACCAGGAGGATGACATCGACATGATCGAATCGCCTAGTGATGTGCGTCGTCACGCTCGACGTCGAGTCCGGCGTGTGACCCAGGCCCTGCCCATCGATGAGGGCCAGTTGGGGTGGAGCCTGCGTAAAAGCCGGAAACAGCGGGCCTTTCGCGCGAATCCCGCAGACCAGCGGTGTAAGGAGGCGGCCGAAGTGAGGCCAGAAATTGCTGGAGAACCAACGTATCTGGTCGATGAACTGCCTCCTATCGCCGGTTTCGAGCCACCAGCGTTTAGGCCAACCTGAACGGTGTCGTTCCAATGACCCTTCGTCGATCAGGTTGAAGCGCTCGCGAACGTGTTCGAGTACGTCATGAACAAGCTCGTGAAAACCCTCATCCTCCATCAGGTAACCCTCGAAGTGTTCCTCGATCAGCTCCTCCACAGCCTCGCGATCAGGACCTTTTGGCGTGCCCGACTCGATTCCCAAATCGCTCGCCAGGCGGTCCACGGCCTTCTCGGAGAGTGCAGCTATCCGGCTCAGAATCCCCTCAAGGACCTTTCGGTTGCGGGCGCGTTCTTCGTGCCCTAGCCCGCCCTCTTCTTGCCCGTCAGTCGACGCCTCGGTTTCTTCGTCAAACGAGAATTCATCGGTCTCGTCGGCCTTGTTCTCGACCTCCCTCCATCCGCCAAGGACATAGCTGAGACGAAATTTCTGATCGCGGTGGTTTAGAAACCGCTCTGCGATCTTGTCTTCAGGCGCGTTCTCACGGGCCGCGGAGCATGCGTCGGCGATACATTCCTCGATGCTGGCTTGGATCTGGAATTCCGTGAAGAAGGTGACGACAGCCTGAAAGGGCCCCTCACTCTGAACGATTTCGATGTCCGCAATGGTGGTCTTTGCAGGAGCCGTCGACGGAAATCGGTCTTCGTCCGGGTCAGAGTCGATGAGTTGTCGCAGCAGCGACGTCTTGCCGGCTCCCGTCGTCCCGACGAACAAGACCCGCGAATAGCCGTCGACGGCATTGGGCAGGATGATGAGTTCCTCCCGAAGACCCTCTGGGTCTTGGCGCCCAGCCTGAAGCTCGTCGTAGAAGGCGTCCACGATCGCCTTGGAGAACATCCTCTCCGCATCGACGCGCTTGTTCGCATTCCACCAGGTACGGTCCCTCAAAAGGGTATTCATTTCCTCGACCAGCTCGTCGGCCTCCGCGTCGTCGGTGGTGCCGAGACCCCGACGAATCCTGAGACCGGGCTTGCCCCGGGCATCATTGCGAAGCGGATGACGAAAGCTAACCGACCAGCCCGGCCGGTTCGACCGGGACTTGGAAGCGGAGTAGACGGTTTCGGACATGGCGTTGTTCCTTGTTGTAGCGGATAAGCGCATGCTACCGTGATCCGAAGGTCGAGTCAACAGTTTGGGACAACATGGAACAACATTCCACCGGAGGGACATATACGATTGAGGTCCCGATGATCGGCGGACTGCACGAAGAAATCTATCCCCCCATCACCTGCGCCATTGTAGCCCCGACGCGCTCGGCGGCGGCTTCGATATCGCGGTCTGCAAGGTGAGCATAGCGCAAGGTCATGCGCACGTTGGAATGTCCGAGCAGGCGGAGACCACCGACACCGGCACGCCGTTCATGACGGCATGGCTCGCCATGGTGTGACGCAGGTCGTGAAGACGGCAATCCTTGATGCCGACTTCGCAGCGCACGCGATACCAGAACGAGAGGTGGGCACTGCGCGGCCGGGCCGGATTGAGCGGCGAGGGGAAGACGAACGAGTTGCCCGTGCGCGGCTGCCGGTCGAGAATGGCGCGTGCCCGGCTGCCCAGCGGAACCGCCCTCGGCCCCGTCTTGGCATCGGTGAGCGCCAGCTGCCCATCGTGGACTTCCGACCACCGCAAGCCAACGATCTCGCCCTTGCGGCAGCCGGTAAGCAGCAGCATGCGGACGATGTCGGCCTGTTGCCTGCGGCCCTCGCTATCATGCCGGTCCAGGACGGCATGGAGACGGGTGAGTTCCTCCCGGGACAGGAAGCGCGTGAGCGCTGGACGACGGTTGAACGGGATGCCGGCGGCGGGATTGGCCTCGACGTGGCCGCAGGCCACGGCGAAGTTGAGGATCTGGCTGAGAATGCCGAGGCTACGGTTAGCGCTGCCCGGCGCGGTGCGGCAGTATCGGTCGAACCAACGCCTGACATGAGCCGGGGTAATGCGGTCGAGCGGCTTGCCGCCGAAAGCAGGAAGCAGTTGTCGCTCGAGCGTCCAGGACACAGTTCGTTGGCCCGACGGCTTGTAGCGGGCGAAATGCGCCTCTTTCCACGGGCCCGCGACGAAATCCCGGAACAGCGGGACCGCCTTCGCTGCCCCGGCCCTATTCCCGGGCAGCGGATCGGCCTGCCGCCGGAGAGCCTCCCGGCGGGCGTCGGCGACGCTCGTCGTCGAGACCGGCCCGAGCGAAGCGCGCTTCGTGCGCCCGCCGGCATGCCCAAGCAGCACCCAGCTCCGCCCGCCGGAAGGCCGGACCCGGACCCCAAGACCGGCAACGCGGCTGTCCCAGACAGTATATTCCCGGCTACTGCGTCCGATCGCATCCGCGGCTGGGGGATCGGGATATTCGACGTTCCGGCTGCTGCTGCAGACATTTGCGCGGCCGCCTATCGCCGATACCGTAGCCGCAGGCAGCGCCAGTCCGGCAAGGACGCGCCGCGCACGCCGCTGCCGGACTTCTTCATCGGTGCCCATGCCGAGCTCATGGGTTGGCCGCTGGCTATCGTGGACACCTCCAGATTCGCGACATACTTCCCGTCCGTGCAGTTGCGGACCCCGTGAATTTCCTGCGGATGACCGTCAACGGGCGGTAATCCATTCGGACCCGAGAGTGGTCGGCCGGCGCCAGGCGACCGAGGATGGCATGCAGGCCCGGCCCGACGTCTATCGGTGCCGGGTGCCAGCGAAAGCGGCCGCTTTCGCTGGAAAGACGAGCATACGCCACACGCTCTTGTCGAGCGCAATATGATCGCCTAATTATCGTCAAATGACAGTCTGCCCAGGAGATGATTCATGGCAAGTCCAGCCATCCGCGCTTCGACGCCGATGAAGGGTCCGGTCTTCTTCATCTCCGGCACGGCGAGCGACACGGCGCGCATAGCGCGGCTTCTCGCCATCGCCGATCCAGACAACTGCAGCGATGTCAGTCTGGCGCAAGGTATTGCCCGCGGCCTTCGACCGGCTGCCGTGACGAGAATGGCCGAAGCCTTCGGCGGCAACAGGAACCGGATCGTCGGTCCGATCGTTCCGGAAGCGACCTTCAGGCGCGCGCAGAAGGCCGGGAAACTGTCCAGGGAGCATAGCGAACGGCTCTATGAGGTCGGCCGTGTGGTAATCGCCGTTGCACGAGCCTACCGCGGCGACCTGGCCCGTATCGAGGCTTTCATGACGCGGCCCCATCCCCTGCTCGAGGGGGAAACCCCGTTCGACATGGCCCGGTCCAGCTCGGCCGGCGCGGATGCGGTCCTGAACCTTATCCGGCGCGCGGAAGCGAGCGTCTCGCCCTGACCTCTCCCCGCCGGCTTCCGGAGACGCAGCGGGCCTTCCGGATCGGCGATCCGGAAGGACGGTTTCCTGTCTGGAGCCCGGAGGGTGCCCGGAGAGTTGCCGGCCGATGGCACGAGACGGGCGCTGCTGTCATCTACGCCTGTGAAACCTATGCGGCCGCCATGCTTGAGAAGCTGGTCCAGTGGAACGGGGTCTTTCCGGACAACCAGCATTTCGTGGAGATCGGGATTCCGCGAGGCGCCTCGTACGAGGTTGCGACGACCGATACCGTGCCGGGCTGGGACAACCGCGATTGCGTCGCCTCACGCCTGTTCGGAACCGCATGGTTCGAGGAACAGCGCAGCACGATCCTGTTCGTTCCGTCGATCGTGGCGCGCATGGAACGCAATCTCGTCATCAACAGCCTTCACCCGGAGTTCCGGGACATCCAGGTATCGCTGGAAAGACCGGTTTGGTGGGACCGGCGCCTGTTCCAACCCATCTAGTCCGGCACCGCGACCGGCATCCAAGGTCGGATGCAGACAGATAAATGAGCAGGTCACCTTGCACAAGGAAACCAAGCATGACTTGAAGGTGCGCCCGATCTGGCACTGGAACGAGAACCGCATCCGCATCGCCATCGCCTTCATGGCCTTCGCCTGCGTCCGCCACCTTGCCTACCGCGTCGCCATCCAGAAAAAGCGGATGTCCCCGGAAGTGATCCGTTCCGCTCTCGTCCACCGTCAATGCTCGGTCCTGTCCTGCCGGCAATCGGGCAACCGCTACGTCATCCCCTCAAAGCCGACGCCGGCGGCAGATCTACGCAACCATGGGGCTACCCCTGACGATCACCCCGTACCAGCTCGTCTGAGCGCTGACAAACGCCGTCCAGACTCGAAGAAATGCCGGATGTTGTGCCTAGACAGAAATGAGAACCAGGCAATATCAGTAGAGTCGGGGGGAGACGCGCCCTGCCTTAGGTTGGGGGAGTGGCGGTTATCCGGCGGCTTTCGCGCGGCGTCGGTGCCTCAATCTCATCCGTAGCCACGTTTTCTCACCCCCGCTCGTCAAACCGGACGTGCCAATTTCCAGCGTCCGGCTTTCCTTTGGGATCATGCCTTCGCCCACGGAAGGCCCTGGGTCTTTGGCTCAAGGCGGGTCAGGCCGTGGTGTTTCCATAGCCGGGGGCTCGGGAAGCGCACGTACTTCCCGCTTTTCACCTTGTGCTTCCGGCAGAGCCACTGTCGCAGCCGTCTCGTCGAATGGTTGTTGATTGCCGAGTAGGCCGGGCCGACCTGTCCGTGGTGATAGTAGTTCGCCCACCCGGAGATCATCCAGTTCAGGCGCTGTACCATGTCCTCGGTCCTCATCGTCCCGTGCCGCGCGGCTGTTTGCTCACTGATTCGACGGCAGATGCTTTGGACGCTTGCTTTGCTCGGTCGGGTCCCGATATAGGGTCGCCCGTGCAAGCCGTAGTTGCGTCCTATGCGGTGTCCGAGGAAGTTTATGGGCTCCTCCGGGCACCGCAGGCATCGGGTTTTCTGTTCGTTGATCGGTAGCTTCAGCCTGTCCATAAGCCGCTTGACCGCCACCAGCATCTCCGCTGCCGGGGCCTTACCGACCACACAGAAGTCATCCGCATAGTTCACGATCTCCGAGCAGTAGCGCCGGGCGTGGCCCAGCGCCTTCCAGCCCAGCACGAAGCGCCGCATGTAGAGGTTATACCAGAGGCGGTTGCCACTGACTCATGAGGGGG
>JAPORR010000176.1 GCA_026710105.1 Alphaproteobacteria bacterium | reverse complement strand
ATAAATCAACCGCTTACCAGCGCCATGTCAGCGCCATGCCAGACTTGCACCCTGGGGAAGCCTGCTGCGCTGAGCGGGCGCAGACGGAAGGGCCCAATCGCCATTGAGTCAGAAGACGCTCCCCTTGGGAATCCCTTCAATGAGTCTCAAAACTCAGCCGCTGGTATGAGACCGAAGAAGTCTCTCCCGAACGTTGCGGAGGTAGTGCATCCCGCTTCTGCGCGTGGAAGGCCCAACGCAGCGCGTCCGTTGTGATTTGTGCAGGAGCGCCGCCAATGTCTCCTGTGGCTTCCTAGTTGCAGCTTGCCGTATCCGCGGCCTGGGTCACGATTTTCTTGAAATTATCCTGCTGAAATAGGACTCAACTGGTCTTTTCCATTGCAGCGCGGATATCCTCGGTAAGGTCGCGAGGTTGCGTTGCGACCATGACGATCTCAGACATAGTCGCCCGGCGGGGCAGAGCAAGTGCCATGACAATGGCTGTCGAAACGTCCTCCGGCATCATCATAGCGGCACGCGCTGCGGAGTCCGGCGGTCGAGCGCGGCGGTCGAGTATCGGGGTATCGACCTCGCCTGGCAGCACCGTGATGCAACGGATGCCGTAGCGCTGCACTTCTGCTGCCAGCACATCCATCCAGGCGCGGACCGCAGCCTTGGCGGCGCTGTAGGCGGCGCCGGCCATGATGCTCGGTGAGATGGCGGCTACGGAAGAGACGGTGACTACATCGCCCGCGCCCTTCTTGATCATTGTTGGCAAGAGCGCACGGGTCAGCATGGCGGGGCCGAGCGTGTTCACATTCATGACCGCACACCATTCCTCGGGGCCAATATGGCGCGCGCTACGGACGAGAGAGGAGAAGCCTGCATTGTTAACCAGGATATCGACTGGCCCGACGGCCTCGGCGAGGCGGAAGGCATCATCAGCATCCGTCAGGTCGGCGGGATACATCTCAATGCCGCCGCCAGCGAGCCGCGATGTTTCCTCCAGCGGGCGGTGGCGGCGGCCACAGATGGCGACCTCAGCACCAGCCGCGGCAAGATCGAGTGCCAGCCGCTGGCCGATGCCAGAGCCGGCACCGGTAATCAATGCACGTTTTCCCTGAAAGCGTCCCATGGCGATCAATATCCTCGATTGCGGTCAACGGGATGGGCAAGGGCTTCACCGGCCCGCACCCGGCGGATGTTCTCCGCAACCAACGCCGCACCGGTGATAGGATTGGTGACACCTGCCACATGGGGCGTGATCCGCACCCTCGGGTGACGCCATAGCGGGTCCCCGGGTGGCAAGGGCTCTGGTTCAGCGACATCAAGCCAGGCCCCGCCGAGGTGGCCCGAATTAAGCGCCGCCAGTAGGTCGCGCTGCCCAACGACCCGTCCGCGCGAGGCATTGATGAAGAAGGCCCCTTTCGGCAGTTGCGCCAACCGCCCGGCATCAAGCAGGCCCTCCGTTCCAGGCGTTAATGGCAGCAGGCAGACAAGAAATTCGCTCCCGGCAAGTAATCGGGCAAGGCCTGTCTCGCCATAGAGAGGCTCCAGCCCACCGAGATCGCGCGGCGTCCGTGTCCAGCCCGAGACGCGAAAGCCGAGGCCGGTAAGCGCGCTGCCCGTGCGCCGGCCGATCTCGCCGCAGCCGAGAATGCCGACTCGCCGCGGCTCGAAATGCTCCTCGAACCGCTCCCGCCAAATGCCTCTTATCTGTTGGGTGGCATAGGCCGGCATGTTGCGCGCGAAATGCAGCACGGCATGCACGACCCAGGCGGCCATAGCTGTCTGCATCCAAGGATCGACCAACCGGGCGACCGGTACGCCCGGCGGCAAATCACATAGGAAGCCGTCCACGCCTGCCCCGGCGGAGAACACGGCACGGAGACCGGTCATGCCATCAAACAGGCCGGGCACCGCCCGGAACAGCAGCACGAATTCAACCTCTGTCGGATCGCCAATATCCGGCCAATCGCGGATTTCGAGTGCCGGCAGCAATCGCTGCAATTCCGTTTTCCACCGCTCGGCGTCACCAGCGTCACCAGTTTTGCACACTAGAACCATGCGCTGGCGCATCTCCCATGTCATTCTAGGAGCCATAATGGCCCCGGAAGATCACAAGACCAAGACCGCCGAAGCAGTTGTCACGGATGCAGCCTCGCTCGAAACTGTTGTGGCCGCGTTGGCACAATGCCCGGCTAAGCATGTTTTGCTCACCAGCCCGCCGGGCGGCGCGCTTACACTCGGACCGCTTTTCTTCCGCAAGCTTATGGATCTCGCGGCGGCCCGCTTTCCTGACAAGACGCTGCGCGGCCGACTCGACTGCGCCGACAAGCCAGGCCTTGTTCTTGCCGCCTTCCGGCACGGCCTTGATGCCGCCGTTGAAACCGACGACGAGCGCTACCGGCGCTTGCAAGAAATCGCCCACGCTTCTGGGCAACAGGTTGTCAGAAACCAGCGACGACGAGGCGGGTAACGATATATACTGGGTTAGCAGTTCCTTCGTGATGGAACATGGAAACTGTTATGGACCTAGCAGCAACGCTCAACGACTACCCGAATTGGCGTTATCTGTTGAACGAAATCTACTGGGCCTATCGGCACAGTTCTTCTGGCGGCAGCCGGCCGATCCGTTCGCATCATCGGCTGGTGCGCCAGCGGCTCAACCGGGCTATTGCGCAAAACCCCTTCGTGCTGGAGCGGCCGCCACAGACGAAGCCAGTCTGTATCCATCTTGGCCGCGCCATCGACAATGGCAAGCGGTCCGGTCCAGTGGCCCTGGTGCGCTGCGTGGAAACAGTCGCACCGGCGCTGACCTGGCGCTACGGCTACCGCACTATGCCGGGCAATCTCGGCGAGAAATACGCCTATGCCGAGTTCATGGGACCAATGGGGCCGGTGATGGCCGACGATTTGATCCTCGGTTGCGTCCTTTTCGCGCCTCGCACGATTTATCCAAGCCATGCGCACCACGGCGTGACGGAAAGCTATATCTGCATCTCCGGAGCCATGTCGCAGAACGATGTGGCGGTCTATACGCCAGGATCAATGATCCTCAACACCCCAGAGTTCGACCACAAGATCACCACATGCGCACTGGAGCCAACGCTTCTCGTCTATGCCTGGACCGGCAGCACGGAAGATCTCGCCGAGCAGGAAATGGCGTTCCGCCGCCCACCGCGTCAGTCTTGAAATCGCCTGCCAAGCGGCGTAATCGAAGCGTGCCAGCCAGCGGACCGGGAGCCTAGCCCATGCGCATCACAGACACGGTCAGGACTATCCTCTCCGGGTATGAAAGTGAGACTCCCGGCGTCAAAGCGAACCTCACCCGCATCCTGATGCAGGGCCGACTCGGCGGGACCGGCAAACTTGTGATATTACCGGTTGACCAAGGCTTTGAACATGGGCCAGCACGCAGTTTCGCGCACAATCCACCCGCTTACGATCCGCATTACCATTTTGATCTTGCGCTTGAGGCAGGACTCTCTGCCTATGCAGCACCACTCGGCATGATCGAGGCGGGCGCGGGCAGTTTCGCCGGCCAAATCCCGACTATCCTGAAGATGAACAGCGCCAACAGTCTTTCACGTCTCAAGGACCAGGCGGTTACGGCTTCGGTCACCGATGCCCTGCAGCTCGGCTGCTCGGCCATCGGTTTCACAATCTACCCGGGTTCGGACGATCAGTTCGAGATGATGGAAGAAATCCGCGAGCTAACCAGGGAAGCTAAGGCATGCGGGCTAGCAGTGGTGATCTGGAGTTACCCGCGCGGCGGCGATCTTTCCCGACAAGGTGAAACGGCATTGGATATCTGTGCCTATGCCGCGCATATGGCCTGCCTGCTCGGCGCACATATCGTGAAGGTGAAGCCGCCGACGGCGGCGCTGGAGCTTGATGCCGCGGCAAAGGTTTACCGCGACCAGGAGATTCCCGTTGCAACGTTGACCGAGCGCATCGCGCATATCGTGCAATCTTGCTTCAACGGGCGGCGCATGGTGGTCTTCTCAGGTGGCGAGGCGCGCGATACGGAAGGCCTGCTGGAAGAGATTCGTCAATTGCGAGATGGCGGTGCCACCGGTTCCATCATCGGCCGCAACGCGTTCCAACGCCCGCGCGAAGAAGCACTCGCGCTGCTCGGGCGGATCGTTGACATCTATTTGGGTCAAGCATGAACAAGCCGTTTGACCGCGATGGGATGGCTATAGTCATTTTCGTCGAGGTTTTGAAGAAACCCACAAGGGGCTGATAACACGAACCGGCCTTCGCTACGATCGGGCGTATAGCGGTTTTCGACGATGATCTTGGGGTGGCCGACATCGACTACACAGATATGGAAACGGAAAGCCGGTTCGCGGCGCGCTCCGGCCGGTGCCTGACGGTTCCCACTGCCGGGTGACGGACAGCGAGGGCTAAGCGATGGCCAAATCAGAGGCGGGCGAGCCAGTCGACAATCTCGCCGAGCACAACATCGACCTCTTGCTCCTTGAGGAGTTCATTGTATCCAGGGACTTCCTCGCCTGGTTCTGCAGCCGGATCGGCGTACGCGCCGGTCTGCGTGCGTCGCAGTCGGGTGCGGCGGTTCCCGCGGCTTCGGGTCTCATATCATAAGAAATTCTGATCGAGCCTATGATAATTCGGTATTGGACCCGATTGATCCGTCGGCCCTAGCTTGTCACCATCCATGGTGCAGGACGGATGCACCGCAGAAGGAGGATGCAGCATAAAGAGGGGTTCAGCCAAGAGACGCTCAGCATCCCGGTTCCTGGCGGATCGATGAAACGCACTGGGATCGCGCTCGCGGCTGCGCTACTGGCAACGGTGATGGCAACGCCAGCGATGGCGGCGAAGGCGTTTGGAACTGACGCCGCATGTACCCCAGATGGAGATAACCGAGTCACGCGCTGGACCAGCCAAGACAATTGCAATGGCAAGGGTTGCTCGATATTCCAAATCGAGCGTTAATCAGAGGAGTGAGTGAAATGTTCAGACTATTCGCATCAGTTTGTGCAATCTTCTTAATGACATTAACCGCAAGCATCGAAGTGCATGCAAATCAAGCAACCGGGATGATTGAAGGCAATTATGCCGGTCTTGTTCCAATCCCGGATTCAGATGATGCTGAATCAGAATGGGACAAGATTTGCATTGAACTGAAGGCAACTGGAGACACTGCCAATGTTAAGCTCATCGTTTATTCCGACGATGAGCGAAAGGAAATGTTTGCTGCCAGTTTGGCACTGAAAAAGAACCCAAACGAAGCAAATAACCCCAACGGGTCCATTATCAACCTTCTACAAGGTATGTTCACTCAAACCCAAGGCAGCGCAACCAATTATGGTGGCGAGAAACGATTGTTTGAAGGCAATGGGTGGCGAGGATACTTGGGAATCACAAACAATATGATAGTTCAAATGAACAATAGTGTGAGACCCCTTCCTGATGGCGTTGAATTCAGTCAGTACGGTGGTACTAGATTAACCGAGAAGGCGCAATGCGACAGCCTTTAGCATGTCATTTTTGCTTCCGATGGCTTCTGGCGGCCATTGGTGACAATCGGGGGCATGATATCTGCGGGCGGTACTGCCGACATTACATGCTCCAATGCTCGCGCAAGTGGTCGGCGGCGTCGCGGACAGCGCGGGCGGCAACTTCCACTTCCAGGGCCATTTTCAGGAAGCCGTGCGGTACGCCAGGATAGAGGATATAGCGGTGCGGCACATGAGCGATGGCCAGCTTCAGACCCAGCGCCTCGGCATCGTCGCGCAGCGGGTCTAGCGCCGCCGCCGTCAGTAATACCGGCGGCAGGTCGCGGAAATCCATATTCAGAGAGCAGAACAGCGGGTTTTGGCCGTCCGCCGCCGCACCGAGATAATCGGCGTAGAAGCGGCGCATGATGTCGAGGCCAAGGCCATAACGACCGTCACCGTAAGTAGCGGCGGCAGGCCCAGGCTCGTAGCCATATTCGGGCATATGGCCGTAGCAGCCATAGAACAGCAAGGCCGTGCGGAGCGCCTCGCGTCGCTGGTCCAATACGGCGAGCGCCAGATTGGCACCTGCCGAGTCGCCGCCGACAGCAAGCCGTGAGGCATCCGCCCCGATTTCGGCACCATGTTCCGCCAGCCAGTCGCAGGCGAACAGGCATTCCTCGACCGGAACCGGGAAGTGGTACTCCGGTGCGAGGCGGTAGTCCACGGAGACTACTGCCGCATCGGCCTCCCTCGCCAGAAGGCGGCAGAGAGTGTCATGCGATTCGACACTGCCGAGCATGAAGCCGCCGCCATGCAAGTAGAGCAGCGCCGGCAGCGGTCCCTCCTCGCGCGGCCGATAGATACGTACCCGGAGCTCACCATGCGGCCCGGCGAGGGCGAGATTGACCACTGATGCCAAGGGGGGCGGCGTGGCGTTCCAATAGGCAGAGGAGACGTCGTAGGCAGCACGGATTTTCGCCGCCGGCGCATCGACTAGCGTCCTGAGATCAAGCGCGGGCGCGCGTCTGCTCGCTTCGACGACTGCAGGATCGATGATCTCGACGCCGGTCATGCCACTCCTCCCCAAGCAATAGCCAATGCCGGGCTTACAAGCCGCCAACGCCTTCCGCAAGCCCGTGGGACCCGCAGCTAGACACCGAGCCAGCGTTCCAAGTCGGCGCCGCCGCCGGCCAGCGCGGCGCTGCTTCCGGTCCACACGATGCGGCCCTTCTCGACGATATAATG
The DNA here is from genome assembly GCA_026710105.1 of Alphaproteobacteria bacterium. Classification (GTDB taxonomy): domain Bacteria; phylum Pseudomonadota; class Alphaproteobacteria; order Bin95; family Bin95; genus Bin95. The sequence continues at coordinate 35,257 of JAPORR010000176.1, read as the reverse complement.
GCGGTCAGCGAGGCGAGCGAGGTCAGGCACATGCCGGTCGATGGCGAGAATCGCATGGCCTTCGGCCTTGAGCGCGGCAAGGCACGCCCAGATGCGGCGGCGCACCAACGGCGCCAGCCCTTCCGTTGCCTCGTCCAGCACCAGCAGCTTCGGGTTGGTCATCAGAGCGCGGCCGATCGCCAGCATCTGCTGTTCACCACCTGACAACAGATTACCCATATGGCGTCGACGTGCCTCAAGCTCCGGGAACATGGCGAAGAGCTGCGCGGCCGTCCACGGATTGCGGCGGCCACCGCGATTGGCTGCCGCCGCCGTCAGGTTTTCCTCGACAGTCAGATTAGGGAATACCTGCCGGCCCTCCGGCACGAGACCAAGACCGAGACGGGCGATGAGGTGGGAAGGCAGGTCGCGCAATTCCCGCCCCTCAAACAGGACAGTGCCCGTCGCCGCCCGGACAATGCCGAACAGCGCGTTCACGGTAGTGGTCTTGCCCATACCGTTGCGTCCCATGAAGCCGATCGCCTCACCCTCGCCTACCTCCAGCGACACGCCGAACAGCGCCTGGCTCCGCCCGTAAAACACTTCCAAACCCTCGATCCGAAGCATGTCAGACCGCCTCGTCGCCGAGATAGGCGCGGCGCACGGCCTCGTCCGCCCGCACGGCCTCTGGGGTACCCGACGCGGCGATGCGCCCGCCAACCAGCACGTCGATCCGGTCCGCGAGTGCGAACACGACATCCATGTCATGCTCGACCAACAGCATGGTCTTCTCGCCTTTCAGGCCTTCTAGTATGCCGGTCATGCGTCGGCTTTCCTCCGCACTCATGCCGGCCATCGGCTCGTCCAACAGCAACAGTTCTGGCTCTGCCGCCAGCGTCATCGCGATTTCGAGCTGGCGGTGTTCGCCGTGGCTGATAGCATCTGCCCGCTCCCCGGCCGCATGCGCAAGGCTCACCCGTTCGAGCGCCGCCTCCGCTGGGCGGACAAGCGCCGGGTCGCTGCGAGCCGGATGCCAGAAGCGGAAGCTCCGCCCGTCGCGCGCCAGCACCGCCAGCAGCACATTGTCGAGCACCCGCATCTCCGGTACGACACTGGTGATCTGGAAAGAGCGCGCAAGGCCGAGCCGAGCGCGCGCATATGCCGGCTGGCGGGCAATGTCGCGCCCGCCGAGCAAGATGCGGCCGCGATCCGGTCCGATCTCACCGGCAAGTAGTGAGATCAGCGTCGTCTTGCCGGCTCCGTTCGGTCCGATAACAGCGTGGACCTCCCCACGCCGCACGGTCATTGACACGCCGTCGACGGCGGTGACCCCACCGAAGCTCTTCTTCAGGTCCTCGACCTGGAGCAGCGCCTCTTCAGCCACGACGTCCTTCCAGCAGGCCCGCGAGCCCACCGCGCGCGAACAGCACGACCAGAATCAGCAGAACGCCGAAGGGAAGCTGCCAATAGACCGTCCAGCCGGACAGTAACTCCTCCAGCAGCAGGAAGGCGGCAGCACCTATTAGCGGGCCGAATAGCGCACCCGCACCGCCGAGCACCACCATGAAGATCAACTCGCCAGAACGAGTCCAATCCATCATCTCAGGGCTAATGAAATTAGTGAAATTGCCGAGCATGGCCCCGCTCAACCCGCAGAGCGCTCCGGCGAGCGTGTAGGCGGCGAGGCGGTGGCGGTAGAAGGCGAAGCCGAGCGCGGCCATCCGGCGCTCATTACCCTTCGCACCCTCGATCACCATGCCGAAACGCGACCGCATGAGGCGGTGCACCAGATAGAGCGTACCGAGCAGGAGGGCGAAGCAGACGTAATAAAGGGTGAGGCCATCCTCCAGGTCGAGCAGCGGGAATTCCGAACGGATATCGATCACGAGGCCGTCATCGCCGCCATATTCCTCAATGCTGACGATGGCGAAGAACACCATCTGCGCGAATGCCATCGTGATCATGATGAAATAGACGCCGCGCGTGCGCAGCGCGATAACGCCCGTAGCGAGCGCAAACAAGGCGGAGCAGCAAACCGCCAACAAGAGGTGTAGCCATCCGTCGTGGAGGCCGTAATAAGCTGGGATGCCGACCGCATAGGCACCGATACCGATATAGGCCGCGTGGCCAAAGCTAATCATGCCGCCATGACCTAGTATGAAGTTCAGTGAGGTGGCCGCCGCCGCAAGGCAGACGAGGCGCGTCATGATATCGACATAGAAAGGCTGGCCGGCGGCGAGCGCCAAGGGCGGGCCGGCAGCAAGCAGCGCCAGCAGCAGCCAGCCGACCCGCCGGCTCATCGTGTTTTCGGTGGAAAGAGGCCCTGCGGACGGAACGCCAACACGGCCGCCATGAGAATGTAGATCAGCATGGCCGAGAGCGCCGGCGCGGAGGTTTCCGCGGCCTGCGCGCTCATCGCCAGCTTCAGGGCCATGTCCAGGAAGGAACGGCCCATCGTATCGATAAGGCCGATCAGTAACGCAGCAACGAACGCGCCCCGTATCGATCCAATGCCGCCCACGATGACAACGACGAAGGCGGTGATGATGATCTCGTTGCCCATGCCGATGGAGGCTTCGGTGATCGGTGCGATCATCATGCCGGCAAGGCCTGCCATGACGGCACCCAACGCGAATACCAGTGTGAACAGGCGGCCAATGTCGATGCCGAGCGCGCCAGCCATGGCAGGGTTGGAGGCACCAGCGCGTATACGCATGCCGAGCTTCGTCCGCACGACCAGCACATAGAGCCCAGCTGCTACGGCGAGTCCGGCCCCGATAATTAACAACCGGTAGGTCGGAAACACTAGCCCGCCCGGCAGATGCTGCTGCCCGTCCGCCCAGGCTGGTAGACGAATCGCCATACCCTCCGGCCCCCAGATCATCTGCACCAACGCATCGAAGCAGAGGATCAGCCCGAAGGTCGCCAGCACATGGTCGAGATGGTCACGGCGATAGAGTCGCCGGACAACCAGTAGCTCCACCGCCGCGCCGACCAGGGCTGTGGCCGGCAGCGCCAGCGCTACGGCCAGCAGAAACGAGCCCGTAGCATCTGTCAGTTCGGCGCAGAGATAGGCGCCCACCATGTAGAGCGAGCCGTGCGCTAAGTTGACGAAATCCATGATGCCGAAAATCAGCGTCAGCCCGGAGGCAAGCAGAAATAGCAGCACGCCGAGCTGGAGCCCGTTCAGCAATTGCGCGGCGACAAGCCCCGCATCCATGGACGATCACCTTCCCGGTTACATTTTACACTCAGCAGCGTACACGTCTTGGTGGTCCTTCAGAACGGTATCGATCACCGTCGTCGTCCACACGCCATCCGCATCCTCGACCACTTTGCGGAGATAGAAATTCTGGACCGGGAAGTGGTTGTTGCCATAGCGGAACGCCCCGCGCACGGAGGGGAAATCGGCTTTCTTCATGGCGGCACGCATCCCGTCCATGTCGTCCAGATTGCCGCCGACGGCCTCGACCGCGCTCTTGATAAGGAAGATCGTGTCATAGGACTGCGCGGCGTAGAAGGACGGGTAGCGCCCATAGGCCTTCTTGAAGCCCGAGACGAATTTGCTGTTTTGCGGTGTATCGAGGTCAGGGCCCCAGAACTGCGTATTCAGCGAGCCGAGCACGCCCGTCATACCCGCCTTCTGCAGGTTCGGTAGGGCAATCGCATCGACGGTGAACACCGTGTAGAGCGCGATGTCATCTTGCAGGCCGGCTTGCTGGTACTGCCTGATGAAGGCGCCGCCCGCCTTGCCAGGATAGAACACGAAGATCGCCTCCGCCCCAGAAGCCTTGGCCTTGGCCAGCTCGGCGGAGAAGTCGAGCTGGGCGTCCTTGCCCCATTTTGTCATGTCCTTGCCGAGGATCTCGCCCTTGAAAGTGCGCTCGACGCCGGCGACCATGTTCTTGCCGGCGGCGTAATTAGGGGCCATCACGTAGAGCGACTTCACGCCACGCTGGTTCAGTACCTCGCCCATCGCCATCGGCGTCTGGTCGTTCTGCCAGGAGGTAGAGAAGAAGTTTTCATGGCAGAGCTTGCCAGCGATCTGCGAGGGGCCGGCATTGGAGCTGATGAGGAACTTACCGCCGTCCAGCGCCGATTTGCGCGAGGCGAGCAGCACGTGCGACCAGATGAACCCAGCGACGAAATGCACATCGTCCTGCTTGACCAGCTTGTCGGTCTTCTGCTTGCCAACCTCCGGCTTGAAGCCATCGTCCTCGACGATGAGCTCGACCTCGAGGCCACCCATTTTGCCTCCGATATCCTGTATGGCCAGATTGACGGCGTCCTGCATATCTCGGCCGATCACGCCCGCGGGCGTGGTGAGCGTGGTGACAAAGCCGATCCTGACCTTGTCGGCGCCAACCGACGGCGACGCCAGCAGCGCGGCGGCGGCCGCCAGCGCAAGCACGGTTTTCTTCATGGTATGGCCCTCCCGGTTCAGCGGTACACCGCCGGATCGTAACAAGTCGGGCACTCTATCGCTTTTCTGCCCCAGACGGAAACCACCGGTAGCATACGGTCGCAACCCTAACCCATCTTTGCCCTAGCGCATTTTCGGCCTTCCGGGACTGGACCGGGATCTGCCGCCGGGTCATGCTGCCCTTACCCTGCCAGAGAAGGATCTGCCTCATGCCAATGATCGCTGCCGTGACGCTGGAGGACACTATTCGCCGTCTATTGGCCGCCTGCGGTGCGCCGCCCGGGGAGGCAGACATCGTCGCCCGCCATGTTGTGGACGCCAATCTCTGCGGGCATGACAGCCACGGCGCGATCCAGATCCCGATTTATATCGAGCGTATCGAGAAAGGCCATATCGTACCGGATGCCCCCTTCGAGATCGTCCAGGAGAGCCCGACAACGACCGTCGTGGACGGCCATTGGGGTTTCGGCTATGCGGTCGCCGAGCGCGCGCTGAAGCTGACGATGGAGAAGGCAGAGGCGCAGAATGTCGCCGCCTGCACGATCTTCCGCCAGAGCCATGTTGGGCGCCTAGGGGCCTATCCAGCCATGGCGGCACAGGCTGGTTTCATTGCCATGATGACCGCCGATTCCGGCCGCGCGCCAAAGGCAGTGGCGCCCTTTGGCGGCGCCGAACCCCGCCTCGGCACCAACCCCATCGCGATGGCGGTGCCATCGGCGCGTGGCGAGCCTCTACTGCTCGACATGGCCACCTCCTCGGTCGCCGCCGGCAAGATCAAACTCGCCCAGGCGCGTGGCAAGGCAATCCCGAAAGGTTGGATCCTGCGCCCGGACGGCCGTACCTCGACCGATCCTGGGGATTTCGACAAGGGCGCCGTGCTGCTGCCGCTCGGCGGCAGCGAGGGCCACAAAGGCTATGGCCTCTCAGCGATGGTGGAGATCCTCTCCGGCCTGCTGACCGGACTCGGCTTCGGCATCGAGCCGACAGGACGGCATAATGACGGCTGCTTCCTCGCGCTCTTCAAGGTCGCCGCCTTCCGAGACCCGGAAGAGTTCGGGCGCGAAGTGGACGAATTCGCGGACTACCTGAAGGACACGCGCACCGCCGAGGGCTTCGAGGAGGTTCTGGTCCCCGGCGAGATCGAGCGGCGTACTGCCGACGCGCGGCGCGCGACCGGCATCAATATCGAGGACGCCACCTGGGAGAAATTCCGCGCGCTCGGCCAGAAATACGGTGTCGCCGTCGACTGATGACGGTGGCGGAAGCACCGGTCTACCAGAGCCGCTATTCCCACTCGATGGTGCCGGGCGGCTTCGAGGTCACATCGTAAACGACGCGGTTGATGCCGGGGACTTCGTTGACGATGCGGGCCGCGACCCGGCCGAGAAAATCAGCGTCGAAGGGATAAAAATCTGCCGTCATGCCGTCGGCGGAGGTGACCGCCCGGAGGGCACAGACCTGCTCATAGGTACGGTCGTCGCCCATGACGCCTACCGTATGCACCGGCAACAGTACAGCGAAGGCCTGCCAGATGTCATCATAGAGCCCAGCGCGACGAATCTCTTCTAGAAAGACGGCGTCAGCTTGCCGGAGCGTCTCCAGTTTGTCGGATGCTACCACGCCTGGCATCCGGATCGCCAGCCCTGGACCTGGGAAGGGATGACGCCCAACGAAACGCTCCGGCAGACCGAGCTCCTGGCCGAGCGCGCGCACCTCATCCTTGAACAGCATGCGGAGCGGCTCGACGAGCCCGAGGCCCATACGCTCCGGCAAACCGCCAACATTGTGGTGCGACTTGATCGTCACCGACGGGCCGCCATCGAAAGCGACCGACTCGATGACATCCGGGTAAAGCGTGCCTTGGGCGAGGAAGTCCGCGCCACCGAGCCGCGCGGCCTCCGCTTCGAACACCTCGATGAAAGTGGCGCCAATTGCCTTACGCTTGCACTCCGGATCCTCCATACCAGCCAACCGTTCCAGAAAAAGCGAGGCAGCATTGGCATGTACGAGGGGAATGTTGAAGTTCTGGCGGAACAGGCCCGTCACCTCTTCAGCCTCGCCGGCACGCATCAGGCCCGTATCCACGAAGATACAGTTGAGCTGGTCTCCGATGGCCTCGTGCAGCAGCAGCGCAGCGACTGTGCTGTCCACACCACCGGACAGCCCGCAAACGACCCGCCCGCCGCCAACCTCGGCGCGAATCTGGGCCACAGCCGTGTCCCGGAAGGCCGCCATCGACCAGCCGCCCTTTGCGCCCGCAATCCGGCGAACGAAATTATGAATCAGCTCGGCTCCGCCCGGCGTGTGCACCACCTCGGGGTGGAATTGCACGCCGTAAAGCTGCCGTTCCTCATCCGCGATGGCCGCAAAGGGCGCCGCTTCGCTGCGTGCAATGGCCTGGAAGCCCTCCGGCAGCGTCTCAACCCGGTCGCCGTGGCTCATCCAGACCGGGTAATGCCCGCCCGGCTCCCAGAGGCCCTCGAACAACTTGCACTCCGCGACGACTTCCACGGTTGCGCGCCCGAACTCGCGATGGCTGGCGGATCGAACATGCGCACCCATCTGCGCCGCCATGGCCTGCTGGCCGTAGCAGATGCCAAGGACTGGCACACCTGCCTCGAACAGCGCCGGATCGGCCGAGGGTGCTGAGAACGACAACACGGATGCCGGCCCACCCGACAGGATCACTGCCACCGGTGCAAAACCGGCAAGGAAAGCCGAATCCACCCTGTTGAAGGGATGAACCTCAGAATAGACACCAGCCTCCCGGACCCTACGGGCGATCAGTTGCGTAACCTGGCTGCCAAAATCGACAATCAGGACACGAGCGCTCACCGCCGGTCCTCCAAGCGGGCGGAGACGGTGCGGGCCAGCAACTTGATCTCGTTGCGCAGATCCTCGACCAACTCGCTGCGCCCCGTCCGCACCTCATCGCGCATTTGCGAGAGCGCCGAATCAAGGCTGGCGATATGCCTGCGGGTTGTTTCGTCGAGGCCGCTGCGCTCGCGCTGCCCCCCCTCCAGAACCCGGCGCAGCAGCGTCTGGGTCTCGATCTGCTCCTCGGCGAGGCGGATTTGAGCTGTCTGATTGTCACGGAGTTGTTCGGCGAGGGCCGTCAGCGTTTCCGACAACGCCTCGATATTGCGGTTAACCGAATGACGGCCCTCCTCTGCCCTCCCGACGATCCGGCGCAAATCCTCCAGGTTCTCTGCCGTCGTTTCGAGCAACGCCTGGATATAGGTCGGCACTGACTGGTCCCCGTCGCCGATGCCAGTGCCGCCGAGGCGGGTGAGCGAGGACAGCCATTCCTCCAGTTCGTTCACGAAGCGGCTCGACGCCTGCGACGCCTGCAGATCCAGGAAGCCTAACACTAGCGCACCGGAGAGCCCGAACAACGACGAGCTGAACGCGGTGCCCATGCCCGCGAGCGGCGCATCAAGGCCTGATTTGAGTTCCTCGAAGACGCCGGTGAGACTGCCTCCGGCAATTTCCAGCCCGCCTATAACATCGCCGATGGCCGAGACCGTCTGGATGAGACCCCAGAATGTGCCGATGAGGCCGAGGAAGATCAGCAGCCCCGCTAGGTATCGGGCGGTCTCGCTTGCCTCTTCGATGCGCGCCGCCACGCCATCGAGGATCGAACGCATCGAAACGGCAGAAAACCGCACCGGGGCCTCGGAGGAAAAGGCCGTCGCCAACGTCGCAAGCAATTGTGGCTTCGCGGGCAGCGGCGCAGCCCGGCCCGACACCGGGCTCTGAATCGACCGGATCCACGCGATCTCCCGGAACAGGCGCAGCACATGGCGGAAATTGTAGGCGATGCCGATCAGCAGTACGCCGAGGATCAAGCCATTCAAGGCCGGACTAGCCATGAAGGCGGTGACGATCGGACGGAACAACAGCACCGTCGCGGCTACAACCACCGCGACGAACACAGCCATACGCACCAGATACTGGGTCGGGCGGGTCATCGGTCCCGGCCGGTTCCGACTGCGTGGGCGGGCGGTTCGGAGGTTCAACTGCGTTCGACCAGCATGATATCGACGCGGGCCCTCACGTCCTCACCGATGCCAGCCGCCTTCATCACGATACGAGGCCCTGGCACACCACGAGCAATCAGCAGACGACGGACCTCTATGGCACGCAACAAGGCTTTGCGGCGGGCTTCCGTACCCTCGTTTTCCGCGGACCCCGAATAAGCGTGGATCTCAACACGCGGCCCTGTTTTGCCGCCTGCCTTGGTGTTGATGCCACCTAGGCGCGCACGATCCTCTAGGCTGAGCCCGGTTTCGCCACCGCCGTAGAAAAAGGTCATCACCTCGTCCACCACAACCGGCATTGCAGAGGCTGGCACACCAGACATGTCAAGTGCCCCCCGCCGGCGCAATGTTTCAGGCGTGGCGGAGGGCGGTGGCAAGCCGATCCGGACAGACTGCGCCAACGAGTCAGCGGGCGAAGCGGGTTCGACAATTAGCATCTGGAGCGGCCGCGGTGTCGGCAGTGCCACAGATGAACGCGCAGCCGACCGAGACGGGGCGGTATTCCTGGCACGCGCCAGGAATGCCCGCAGCGGCGGCGACGCATCCGTCTCTCTGGCAGGCGGGCGTAGCGGCAGGGCGGTCGCACGGACATATGGAACCAGCGTACGGGATCCTTCAGACGGCTTGGCGAGCGCGGCTTTGACCAGCTGCGGGTCAGAAACAGCCACAGGCCGCCCCGCAGCGAAGGAAGGCACAGCCGCCAGTTCCGGTGTCCTCGGCTCCGGCCCGGAGGTGGGCGGCAAGGCGTTGATGATACCAGAAGAAGTGACCGTAATGGACGGCTCCTCGCTGTCACCACTCTTCCAGCGCGCCCCATCGCGATCAATAATCAGGATGTCCTGCGCATCGGCGCCCCAGGCGACCACGAGGAACAGGACTAACGCAGCTGCCGCTCGTAGAATGCTTCGGTAGCGCGCCATCTCTCCTTCCGCCGCCGCTTCGGCAGCATGGCCGGTACTCTATGCTGCCTGCCCGGTCGGCGCAACCGGAACCAGCGCGTCGGCAGCCTCCATGAGCTGGCTCAAAGAGCCATGCAGGCGATCATTGGCTGCCAGGATATTGCCGCTTTCCAGCATGTTAGCGGACCCGTCGGTGTCAGAAACCGCCCCGCCAGCCTCGCGCACCAGTAGCACGCCGGCCGCGATGTGCCAGCGCCGCATGCCAGTATGCCAGCATCCGTCGAGACGCCCGTCCGCGACCCAGGCGAGGTCCAGCGCCACTGCGCCGAACCAGCGCAGGCTCGCGCCAGCACTTTTGGCCGCCGCATGCCGGCGCAGATGGCTGACATCCGCTCCGGCCTCATCGCCGGCCGCCAGGATGCAGTGGGTAAGACGCGCCCGCGCCGAGACTCTAAGTCGCCGGTTGTTCACATAAGCGCCGACGCCGCGCGCCGCCCAGTAAGTGTCATCAGTGAGCGGGTTATAGACGAGCGCCGCCATCGGTTCACCGTCACGTTCAAGTGCGATCGACAAGCAGAAATGCGGGATGCCGTGCAGAAAATTACTCGACCCGCCAAGCGGATCGACGACCCAGCGATTACTCGTGTCGGGGCCCGCGACTGCCCCGCTTTCCTCAAGCAGGAAACCGTATCGTGGCCGCGCGCGAGAGAGTTCCTCAACGATCCGGCGCCCAGCCTGCCGGTCGGCGATCGACACGAATTCGCCAGGCCCCGTCTCTGAGGCCTGAAGGTTCTCCACCTCGCCGAAATCGCGCGCCAACCCACGCCCTGCCGCATGCGCCGCACGCAGCATGACATTGATCTCGGCCGGGCGGCGCATGGCTGGTCAGTCCTTGGCCCGCTCGACATAACTGAGGTCGTTCGGGTTTACAACGATGCGCGCGCCAACCTTGATATGCGGCGGGACCATCACCTTCACCCCATTCTCCAGCAGGGCCGGCTTGTAGGAGGAGGAGGCCGTCTGCCCCTTCACCACCGGCTCTGCCTCGACGACCTCCAGCACGATCCGCGTCGGCAACTCGAGGCCGACCGGGTTGCCGTCCACCGTCATTACCTTGACCTCCAACCCGTCCTGGAGGAACGGCGCGCCGGCGCCGACCGTGCCGGCGTCGAGCGAAAATTGGTCGTAGGTTTCATTGTCCATAAAAGTATAGCCATCGGCCTCGGCGTAGAGGAACTGGCAAGATCGCTCCTCAGTGGTTAGCCGTTCGACACTGTCGGCGGTACGCCAGCGTTCCTGGGTCTTCACGCCGGTCTTCAGGTCGCGCATCTCGACGGCAATGAAGGCATTGCCCTTGCCGGGCAGGATCAGGTCGATCTTGATGACGACGCATTGTTTTCCATCATGCTCGATGACATTGCCGGGACGGATGGTATTCGCCTGGATTCGCATCAGAGCCTCGGGCTGTAAAACCGGGCCCCTTCTAGCCCGAATGCCCCTCCGATGTCACGGCCTCGACCCTGCCGCCACCCCCGACGACCTCGGCATGGGTTTTCAGGCCATGCCCGTCCTACCGCGGGCACGTTCTTCGGCGTAGGCAGCCAGACAGTCTGTTAATTGCGCAAGATCCGCTTGCAGGGAGGCATAGGCGGGGCTCGGGCGGCGCGTCTCCTCGTCGATATAGAGGGCCTTGTTGATCTCGATCTGGAGGCTGTGGCGATCGGCAGCCGGGTCTGAGAAGGCGCGGACGAGTTCCACGCCCTTGAAGATATGATTGGTCCGCACCCTGTAGCCGAGCCCGCGCAGAACCTCAGCAGCGTAGGACGTGAATCCCGCCTCACAGGTCGTGCCGTCGCGGTCTCCGAGTATGATGTCTGGACGCCGCAACACACCTTGCCGGCTGCGCGAGCTCATGGAGTGGCAATTCAGGTGGTAAACTGTGCCGAAGTGCGCCGCCAAGAGGTCTACCGCCTCTCCGAGAGCACGGTGATAGGGCGCGTGATAGCGGCGGATACGTGCCTGCACCTCCCCGACGCCGAGCCGACGGTCGTAAAGCGCCCGCTCGTCCTCGCCTATGGTACGCCGGATCAGGCCGATGCCACGCCGTGTCTTTTCCGTCGGTGCCAGCAAGCTGGGCCAGCGCCCATCGATAAGACGGGCGTCAATATCGTCAGCAGCGCGGTTCGGGTCGATATAGGTACGCGGGAAATGGGCTTTCAGCAGTGCTGCGCCCAGTTTCGGTCCGTCACCGAACAGATCGTCCACCGCCGTATCCACCGCGTTGAGCAGCGTATCGCGGTCTACAGCCGGGGCGAAATCAGCCGGATAGTCGGTGCCACTATGGGGCGAGTCGAGCAGCAGCGGCCGCATCGGGGCGGTCGGGCCGATCATGGTCAGCACCCCCGGTAGCGTATAGGTCGAAATCAATAGCTGGCGCCCCTTCAACATGACGCAAGCGAGCGAGTCATGGCTGGGGCACGCCTTTCGTCGTCGAGTATTCCCAATGGAGTACCTCATCCGGAAAGACGCGCCGATAGATATCGTGGGCAGCAGCAGCAGCCTCGGCAAAACCGGTCAGAATCAGCTTGAGCTTACCCTTGTAGGTCGCAATGTCGCCGATGGCGTAGATGCCGTCGCGGTCGGTCATCGAGGTCGAGGGGTCGATGGCGATATGATTGCGGTCGAGGGCGAGGCCCCACTTCGCAATGGGCCCCAAATTCATGGCCAGCCCGTAAAAGGGCAGCAGTACATCCGCTTCCAGCCGGCGCGTCTCGCCCTTCAGCGTCTTCACCCAGACCGCTTCCAACCGGCCGTCCACGCCCTCAAGCCCATCCAAATGGTAAGGAATGACGCACTCGACCTTTCCATCCGCCTCCAGTGCCTTCATGCGAGCGATGCTCTCGGGCGCGGCACGGAATTTGGGACGCCGATGAACGACCGTGACCGAGGCTGCAAGCTCCGAGAGTGAAAGCGCCCAGTCCACCGCGCTATCACCGCCACCACCGATCACCACCCGCTTACCCCGGAAGTCCTCGCGCCGACGCACAGCGTAGAAGACGCTCCTGCCCTCATAGGCGGCCAGCCCTTCGAGCGGCGGGCGATTCGGGCCAAAGGCGCCGGCACCGGCTGCCACGATGACTGCCTTGCAGCGAATCGCACTGCCCTCCGCAATCTCGACTCGCCAGCCGCCTTCCAGAGGCGTGAGTGCCTCGACCTTCCGGTCAAGGTGATAGACGGGCGAAAACGGCGCCGCCTGCTCCTCCAGCCTCGCGACAAGGTCGCACGCATCTACCCTTGGAAAACCGGGTATGTCGTAGATGGGTTTTTCGGGATAGAGCGCCGTGCATTGACCGCCAACAGCTTCCAGCGAGTCCACTACATGCGCACGCATCTGGAGCATGCCGAGCTCGAACACGGCGAACAGGCCGACCGGGCCCGCCCCGACGATCGCCACATCGGTCTCGTGTTCCATCGATATCCCCGGGATTGGAGGGCACTCCAACGGCCATTATCATGGAATCCGCATCTCACCCGATCAAGTCCTGACGTCATGTTGCCCGAAGCCGTTGATCTGCCCGACCTCGCCGCAACTAGCCGGCTCGCCCGGCAGGTTGCAGCATCGCTCGGCCAGGGCGACACCGTTGGGCTGATCGGCAGCATCGGTGCAGGCAAAACCGCCTTTGCACGCGCGCTCATCCAGGGGCGCCAGAGGGACGCCGGGCTTCAGCCCGAGACTGTGCCGAGCCCGACTTTCACCCTGGTGCAGGTCTATGAGCATCCGGCACCGCCGGTCTGGCATTTCGACTGCTACCGTCTCGCCGCGCCGGAGGAGGCCATCGAACTCGGGCTGGAGCAGGCGCTCGGCGAAGGCATGGTATTGATCGAATGGCCGGAGCGCCTCGGCGATATCCTGCCCGACCAGCGGCTCGACATCACGTTCGAGATTGCCTGCGGGGACGCGCGTTGGGTGCGTATCGAGGATCGCCGTTGACCCGGGAGACCGAAATTGCGGTCTTTCTTGCAGGGAGCGGCTGGAGCCGGGCTCAATACGAGCCCCTGCCGGGTGATGCTTCCTTCCGCCGGTATATCCGGCTCAGGCGTGACGCTGAGACCATCATGCTGATGGATGCGCCGCCTCCCAAAGAAGATGTGCGGCCTTTCATAACGGTGGCGGCGCGGCTACGGCAACTCGGGCTTTCCGCGCCGGAGGTTCAGCGGTCCGATCCAGCGCGCGGCCTGCTGCTGGTGGAGGATTTCGGTGACGACACCTTCACGCGGCTGCTGGACAGAGGCGAGAGCGCAACAGAGCTTTACCTGTTGGCGACCGATGCGCTGGTCGCCCTGCAACACCATGGCGATGCAGCGGCAGGCTTTCCTTTCTTTGGCGCGGACGAGTTCCTCGCAGGTGCAGAGCTTTTGCTCGACTGGTATCTGCCGGCGGCAAACCGACAAACAACCGATCGGGAAGGTTTTCGTGCCGCTATGCTCCAGACATTGGCACCGGTGCTGGCGGGACCGCAAACCCTGATGCTGCGCGACTTCCATGTGGATAACCTCGTCCGACTGGAGGGTCGTGAAGGCGTCGCAGCCTGTGGCCTGCTCGACTTCCAGGATGCTGCCGGCGGCCCGCCGGCCTATGACCTCGCCTCACTCATTGAGGATGCACGGCGTGAGATCGATGGCACTGTGCGCCGAGCAGTGCTCGCGCGCTATCGTGCCGCCTTTCCTCATGCCCAGGATCTAGAGCGCGATATTGCCGTGCTTGGAGCGCAGCGACATATTCGTGTGCTCGGCACCTTCGTGCGGCTCGCACGGCGGGACCGCAAGCAAAGCTATCTACGCCACTTGCCCCGGCTTCGGCGGATGCTGGAGCGCAATCTCGCCCATCCGGCACTGGAGCCGCTGGCAGCGTGGTTCCGCCGTCAGGTTGATGCCAACCTCCTGATCCCTGCCGCCGAATGACGTTCGCCTTGCCGCATACCGCCATGGTGCTGGCCGCCGGGCTCGGTTCGCGACTCGGCGACGGACCACCCAAACCGCTCCGTCAGGTCGGCGGCCGGGCACTGATCGACCATGCGCTAGACATGCTTGTCGAAGCCAGAGTCGAGCGTGCCGTCGTCAACACCCATCATCGCGCTGCCGAGATTGAGGCCCATCTCGCCGGACGGGTGCAGCCGGACATCCTGGTTTCCCGCGAGGCGGAACGGCTGGAAACAGGCGGCGGCGTCGCTCACGCACTGGCGCTTCTCGGCGATGACCCGTTTTTCGTACTCAATTCGGACCTCGTTTGGGGTACGGACGGCGCAGACTGGTTGAAACAGCTTGCGGCCAGTTTCGATGCGTGCCGGATGGACGCCCTGCTGCTGCTCTACCCAACGGTGCAGGCCGTGCATTACGAGGAACGCGGCGATTTCCACCTGGAACCAGACGGACGGCTGCGCCGACGGCAGGATCCGGAGACCGCTCCCTTCCTCTTTACCGGCGCACAGATACTGGTCCCTCGGCTTTTCGATGACCCGCCCCCGGGCGCTTGGCGATTGACGCGCGCTTACAACCGGGCGGAAACGGATGGACGGCTCTTCGGCCTCGTCTGCAAAGGGACATGGCTGGACGCCGGCACGCCGGAGCGCCTCACCCATGCCATGCGGGCAGGGGCATGACCGTCGTCTCTATCCCTGCCGGCGCGCCCTTCCTAGAAACGCTCGCCCGCATGCTACTGGACAGCCCGACGCGCACCGACGACATTGTGCTCCTGCCGACGCACCGCGCCGGGCGGGCGCTGGTCGAAGCGTTCGCCGAGGTAGCAGACGGCGACACGCTCCTTCTGCCGCGTATTCTTTCCCTCGGGGAGCTGGACGCGGACGAAATTATTATCCACGCCGAACCCACAATTGCTGACGACCTCAGCCTTAAACCAGCCATCTCACCGATCGGACGCCGCTTGCTGCTGGCCCGGCTCGTCATACAGCGTGACCGGCAGATTCCACCCGACCGTGCTCTTCAGCTTGCCGGTGCGCTTGCCAGGCTAATAGACGAGGTTCAGTTCAACGATCTGGATTTCAACGGCCTCGACACGCTGGTCGCAGAGGAATTCGCGGAACATTGGCAGGAGACCCTGGACTTCCTCTCTCTTGTCACGAAGTTCTGGCCGACGCTCCTTGAGGAGCGGGGACAGCTGGACCCCATAGACCGGCGTAATCGGCTCTACAAAGCACAAATCGCGCTTTGGCGCGCATCGCCGCCGAAAGGACAAGTGGTCGCGGCCGGTTCCACCGGCATCATGCCGGCGACGGCGAATCTGCTCGCCTACATCGCCAATCTGCCACAAGGACTTGTCGTGCTGCCGGGGCTCGACCGGCATCTCGACGACGAGAGCTGGCAGGCGCTGGAAGAAAACCACCCTCAATGGGCGCTGAAGCAGTTGCTGGGACGGCTCGAAACGACACGCGACGCTGTGCCGGACTGGCCGGAGCCCTACCTCGCACCGCGCGGGCGGCTGGTGGCGGAAGCCATGCGCCCGGCGCAGACGACCGAGGCTTGGCGTAACCTTTCACCCGCCCTTGGCGAGGGTGTGGAGGGACTCGCGGTGGTGCGTTTCACCACCCCTGCCGCTGAGGCCGGCGGCGTCGCACTCATGTTGAGGGAAGCGGTGGAACACGGCCGAAGCGCTGCTCTGGTCACGCCCGACCGGGACCTCGCCCGGCGAATCACGGTTGAACTCGGCCGCTGGGGCCTCTTTGTGGACGACAGCGCCGGCCAGCCACTCGGACGGACATCTGTGGGAGGGTTTTTGCGGCTTGTCGCCCATGCAGCAGCGACGGACTTCGCCCCGGCAGCATTGCTCGCCGCACTCAAGCATCCGCTTGCAGCCTGCGGCATAGCTCCCACACGCTTCCGCCGCGCCGTTCGCCGACTGGAGCGCACACTGCTGCGCGGACCTCGTCCTGGCAATGGGCTGGACGGGCTTTTGGAAGCGGCGGAAAGGACACAGGACAAGCGCGTCGGAAAGACAGTGCGCCGTGTTGCCCGCGCCTTCAAACCTTTACGCAAGCTCCACCAACGATCGGCGGTGGCACTTGCCGACCTGCTAGCGGCCCATGTAGAGGCGGCTGAAAACCTGGCTGGCGATGCCCGTCTCTGGCGCGGTGCGGACGGGGAGGCCGCGGCGAGTCTGCTGGCGGACCTCGACGAGACGGTCGGAGTCTGGCCTCCGATCCAACCGACCGATTATGCGGCGTTGTTCGACGAACTAGTCGCCCGGCACGCCGTGCGCCTCCCGCATCCGCACCATTCAGGCCTCGCTATTCTGGGGCCGCTGGAAGGGCGGTTGCAGCGCGCCGACCGGCTGGTGCTGGCCGGGCTGAACCAGGGAGCATGGCCGGCGGACCCTGCACCCGACCCGTGGATGAGCCGCGAGATGCGCATGCAGTTCGGCCTGCCAGCACCGGAGGTTCGTCAAGGGCTTGCCGCACACGACTTCGCCCAGACGCTGGGCGCCGGAGAGGTCGTGTTGACGCGCTCCGAGCGGGTGGGCACGGATCCGACTGTGCCGTCTCCCTGGCTGCAACGGCTCGAAACCGTGGCGCGGGCCCTTGGGCGAGATATCGAGGACCAACGCTGGGCCGCCTGGCAGGCGGAATTGGACCGGCCGAACACTGTGCAACCTACCAGGCCGCCGAGACCCTGTCCGCCCGTGGCGGCCCGCCCGCGCATGCTCTCAGCCACCCGCATTCAAACCTGGCTACAGGATCCCTACAGCATTTATGCGCGGCAGGTTCTCGGCCTACATCCCCTGGACACCCTCGACGCCGACCCGGAGGCGCGGCAGTTCGGCTCGACGATCCATGAGGTGCTGGAGCGTTTCATGTGCGCATATCCGGCCACTGACCTACCGGACGAAGCCTGGGACCACTTGCTCGCCATCGGCAAAGAGGCCTTCGCCGGCTTCGCGAACCGGCCGCTGGCGGCAGTTTTCTGGAACCGCCGGTTCCTACGCGCGGCTCAGAACATCTGGTCCATTGAACGTGAGCGCCGCCCCAGGATCGAACGCATCCTGACTGAAATCCAGGGCGAGAAGGAGATTATGAGCCCGGCGGGCACCTTCACTCTCAAGGCCCGCGCGGACCGGGTGGAGTTGCGGAGCGACGGCGAGGTTGTCATCGTCGATTACAAGTCTGGCAGTCCACCTTTGGCGAAAGACGTCATTGCGGGAACAGCACGACAACTGCCCATCGAAGGCCTGATCGCGGCGGCGGGCGGTTTTCCCGATTGCCCTGCTGTCGATGCCGCCGTGCTCGAATACTGGCGCATCGGCGGCGGCAGATCCGACCGGTCCGTGCCGACCATCATTGCGACGGCGGAAGCCACCAAAGGCCGGCAGCGTGCGCCTTACAATGCCGCCGCCCTTGTAGAGGCGACTGATGAAGGACTTTGCCGCTTCATCGCCGCCTTCGACGACGAGTCCATGCCTTACCTGGCCGAGCCGAGGCCGGATTTCGCCGGAGCCTATAACGAGTATCGGCATCTTTCGAGGAAGGACGAATGGTCCCGGCGGCTCTGAACCCGGCGGTCGAGACCGCAACCGCGCAGCAGCAGCGGGCGACTGACCCGGCCGTCTCAGCCTGGGTTGACGCCAATGCCGGCTCTGGAAAGACAAAAGTGCTCGCCGACCGCGTGCTGGCGCTACTGCTCCGGGGCACGCCGCCAGAACGGATACTTTGCCTCACCTATACCCGCGCGGCGGCGGCCGAAATGCGCATCCGCATTGAGCGTGAACTCGCCGGCTGGGCCACGGCCACCGACGAAGCGCTGGCGCTGGCGCTCGCTCGGCTAGTGGTTCCAAAGCCGGACGACGACATGCGAAACCGGGCGCGTCGCCTCTTCGCCCGTACGGTCGATGGGCCAGTCGGGCTTCGTATCGATACGATCCACGCTTTCTGCCAGAGCCTGCTGGGACGCTTCCCCATCGAAGCCGGGGTTTCGCCCTGGTTCCAGCTTGCCGATGAGCGCGAGGCACTGACCCGGCAGGCAAACGCCCGAGACGCTGCGCTAGAGCAGCGCGGAGATGTGATCGAAGCCGCCGCCACGGAGATTGCCGACAATCTTTCTGAGTACAATACTCGTACTTTCATCGCCGAATTACTGAGTCATCGCAGTGTGTTCAGGCCGGAATCTCTAGCTAAACTGAAAGACGTCCTGGTCCTGCCGGAAGTACCGAAACGCTCAGCAGCGGGGATGGCCGCAATACGGGAGGCAGCATCGATCCTCGCAAGCGGCTCCGTAAGAGACAAACAACATGCTGCCAGGCTGCAACAATGGGCCAACGGTGATGACTTCTCCGATGAGGATATCGAGGAAATCCGCAAGGTCTTCTACAAGTCGGACGGCGAGCCACGCCACGAAATCGGCGCAAAGCGGCTTGCTGGTAGTGACCGCCTGCCGGGTCTGCTTAAAGCCGAGCGCGAGCGCGTCGAGCAGCTCTGTGCCTATCGTCGTATCGAGACGACACTCAGGGCGTCAGAGGCCATGCTGGCATTGGGCGACGCGGTTGACGGCGAATACCGCCGGTCCAAGGGCCGGGCTGGCCTGCTTGACTACGACGATCTGATCGAGCGCGCGCTCGGCCTCCTACGCCGCGCCTCCGCCGCCTGGGTGCATTACAAGCTCGACCGGGGCATCGACCATGTGTTGATCGATGAGGCGCAGGACACCAGCCCCACACAATGGCGGCTGATCGAAGCACTGACACAGGAATTCTTCACGGGCGAAGGGGCGAGCGATGAAACGCGCACACTCTTCGCCGTTGGTGACCCCAAGCAGTCGATCTACCGTTTTCAGGGTGCCGACCCCACCGGCTTCGACAGGATGCGCCGGGAATTCGAGCAGCAGGCGCTGGGTGCAGGACAACGCTGGGAGAATGTTCCGCTAGAGGTCTCCTTCCGCGCTGCGCCGGTGCTTCTGGAAGCGGTGGATATGACATTCGCGGATGAAGATATGGACCTCGGCCTCAACGGTACGGCTCCCGTTCATAAGCCTAGTCGCAGCGGCGCTGGCGGGCGCGTCGAGATCTGGCCGCTCGAAGTCGGCGAAACGCGTGAGCCTGGAGACCCGTTCGAAGCACCCAGGCACTATCTCCGCGAGGACGTCGCCGAGACCGCGCTGGCCGATCGAGTCGCCCAGCGCATCGCAAGTTGGCTCGAACGCGGCGAACCGGTCGCTCCGGGTGGGCGGCCCATGCGCGCCGGCGATATCATGATCCTACTGCCGCGCCGCAAGAACCGGCCTTTCATTCCTCGCGTCATCGCAGCGCTGAAGCAACATGACGTGCCTGTCGCCGGCATCGACCGTATGACGCTCGCAGACGAGCTTGCAGCGATGGACCTCGCCGCTATCGGCGATCTCATCCTACTGCCAGAGGATGACCTGACCCTTGCAACCGTACTCAAGGGGCCGCTATTCGGCTTCGACGACGAGGCGCTGTTCGAGCTGGCGCACGACCGCAAGGGCACGCTCTGGGCGGCACTTAGCGCGCGCCGGGAGACAGAACAATTTGGCTCCTGCTTCGAGGTGCTCGGCGCGCTGCGCGTCCGGGCTGACCGGATCGGTGTGTATGACTTCTTTGCAGAGTTACTGGCGGAGGGCGGCCTCCGCCAGAAGATCATGGCCCGGCTCGGCGAAGAGGCCAGCGACCCGATAGACGAGTTCCTGAATGCCGCGCTCGATTATGAGCGTCGCCATCCTCCGAACCTCCAAGGCTTCCTGCAATGGCTGCGGAGCGGAGAAGCAGAGGTGAAGCGGCAACTGGATCAGCAAGGTCGCGACGAGGTGCGCGTTAGCACCGTCCACGGCGCGAAGGGGCTGGAGGCGCCAGTGGTCATCCTGCCCGATACCACAGGCGTCAAGACGGCCCGCAATGACCCACACTTGCTCCGCGAAGGAGACCTGCTTCTCTGGCCGCCATCCAAGGGCAAAGACAAAATCGACCCGGTTTCGAAGCTACTGCTGGAAGCCCACCGCCAAGCAGACAACGAGGAGCGCCGTCGCCTGCTTTATGTTGCGATGACCCGTGCGGCCGATCGCCTAGTGGTTTGCGGCTGGAACAACAGCGGCAGGGAACTATCGGACGATTGCTGGTATCACACTGTGCGGAACCGCCTCTCAGACCGCATGACGCCGGAGGAAGATACGGATTTCGACGAACCCTTAATGGTGATGGAACGGCACGCTGAGGAACCAGAAGCCGAAGAACGCACAGGGAGCTGCAAACCGTCCCCTGCCCTGCCCAGCTGGGCGCGGCAGCTAGCTCCCCAGACCGCAGCACCACCCGACAGTGGCGAGGATGCCTTTCCCGTCTCTTCCCCGCTTCGCAACAAAGCCGGCGGGCGCTTCGGCCGGGGCCGGGCGATCCACAAGCTGCTGGAGCTGCTACCGGAAATCGCCCCTGAACGGCGCCTGGAAACCGCCTGTCGGTTCCTCGCAGCGACCCCGGGGCTGGCGGATGAGGCCGAGGCAACCGCGCGCGAGGCGATAGCTGTGCTCGACGATCCTGCTTTTGGCGCGGTATTCGGCCCCGGCAGCCGGGCAGAGGTACCACTTGTTGGCCGACTCGGCAGCGAGATTGTGAGCGCGCGTGTCGACCGGCTGGCGCTCCTGCCGGAAGAGACGCTTATCGTCGATTTCAAGAGCGGGCGCGCCCCGCCGCCTGATCCGGCAAAGGCGCCCGCCGCCTATCTGCGCCAATTAGCACGCTATGTCGCGCTGTTAAGGCGGATGCAGCCTGACCGGCCGGTGCATGCGGCGTTGCTATGGACCGAAACGCCCCTGTTGATGCCCATTCCCGAAAACAGCCTCGCGCCATATATGCCTTGACGACGCTGCGCTTTGCCGCCACTTGAAGTCTTGAAGACAAGCAACTCCTCGGGAGGGATACGAATGACCACGCGGCATACGACGGATGCGAATTTCGATGAGGATGTAAGGCAGGCGACCAAACCTGTCGTGGTCGATTTCTGGGCCGAATGGTGCGGCCCCTGCAAGCAGATCGCGCCCTTCCTCGACGATATTGCAAGCGAGATGGAAGAGCGTCTTGATGTCGTGAAGGTCAATATCGACGATAACCCTAAGATTCCTGGTGAACTTGGCGTTCGTGGCATCCCGACGCTTATGGTGTTCCGCGACGGGGAGATGGTTGCACAGCGCGTTGGCGCCATGCCGAAGAGCGCACTGAAGCAGTGGCTCGATTCGGTAGTCTGAGTAAACGTCAGGCTACGGGGTGCTGCAACCTGTGTAGCGGGCCTTCGTCAGCCCGGAAGAATGCATCGCTCAGCGAGTACCGCCCCCGCCAAGTAGAGCGAGCCGGCGATCAAGACAGGCCGGACGCTGCCGAGACGCTGCAGAGCCGTTTTTATATTCGGCGCCGCTGAAGCGTCCATGCCTGCGGCGCGGGCAGTTTCTGCCAACATCTCAGCAGATACAGAGGCCGCGCTGCCGGGCACGGGCACCGTCATGGTCCGTGCTACATGCGGCACCAATGCAGCGAGAAAGCTGTCGCGATCCTTGGTGTCCAGCATACCGACGATGAGGTCGAAACGCGCCGCCTGCCCCGTGAGCCAGTCGGCCAGAACACGCCCTGCTGCGGCGTTGTGACCGCCGTCGAGCCAGATTTCCGGGTCATCCGAAAGTCGTTGCAAGCGCGCTGGCCAGCGCACGGTTTCGAGGCCGCGTACCAGCGCTTCCTCTGGCAGATCAAAACCCTCCAGACAAGCGAGAGCGAGACCGGCATTACCTGTCTGGTGCGCGCCAGTCAGACCGAGCTTCGGCAGGGGTAGCGTCAGCCGTCGTCCGTGGAAGACACCTTGCACGACTCGCCAGTCATCAAGAACAGGCGCACTCGCTACCGCTGCTTTCGCCAGAATGACAGCCCTAGCCTCCTCCTCTTGGCAGCCAAGAACCAGCGGGACACCCGGCTTGACGATGCCGGCCTTCTCGGAGGCTATTTCCGCAAGTGTGTCTCCGAGGAATTGCATGTGGTCGCGGGTGACCGGCGTAATCGCCGTTATCACCGGATGCTCGACAACATTGGTCGTGTCGAGCCGACCTCCAAGGCCAACTTCTAGCAGCAGGACATCGGCGGGCGTACGGGAGAAAGCCAAGAACGCCGCCGCCGTTGTGATCTCGAAAAAGGTGATTGGGCGGCCCCGGTTCACCCGTTCACACTCTTCCAGAAGCGCCAGAAGGGCGCGGTCGGAAAGCATCGTCCCGGCCACGACGATACGCTCATTGAACCGCACTAGATGTGGCGAGGTATAGACATGGACACGCCAACCGGCCGCTTCCAGCATGGCGCGCATGAACGCGACGGTCGACCCCTTGCCGTTGGTGCCGGCGACATGGATCGTGGGCGGCAACCGGCACTCAGGGTTTCCCAGACAATCCAGGAGACACCGCACCCGCTCAAGCGTGAGGTCGATCAGCTTCGGATGCAGTGCCGTAAGCCGCGCCAGCACCGGGTCAAGCACGCTCAATCCTTGATCTGCTCCGAGCCTGCACCGTCAGTATCATTAGCTGGCGCTGTCTCAATGACTGGAGCACCCGGCAGCATGGCGGCGCCGTCCTCAGACTCTGGCGGCCGCTTCGGCTGCATGAGCATGGACAGCAGGCTGCCGAGCGTATCGCGCAGGTCTCGTCGATGAACGACCATGTCGATAATGCCGTGTTCGTGCAGATATTCCGCGCGCTGGAAGTTTTCCGGCAGGGTTTCACGGATCGTTTGCTGGATGACCCGTTGCCCAGCAAAGCCGACCGCTGCGCCGGGCTCCGCTATCGCAATATCCCCCAGCATGGCGAAAGAAGCCGAGACGCCGCCCGTGGTCGGGTCGGTGAGCAGCACGATGTATGGCAGCCCTGCTTCTCTGACTTCGGTGACTGCGATCGTTGTGCGCGGCATCTGCATAAGCGACAAGATGCCCTCCTGCATCCGGGCACCTCCTGAGGCCGTGATCGCGATCAGCGCAGCCCGCTGCACGACTGCGAGCCGCGCCGCTGTTAGGAACGCCTCACCCACGGCAATCCCCATAGAACCGCCCATGAAAGAGAAGTCGAGCAGCGCCGCCACCGCCGGCTGATCGTTGATGACTCCGTGCGCGACGCGCATGGCGTCCTTAGTTTTGAGTTTCGCCTGGGCCTCTCTCAACCGCTCAGTATAGCGCCGCCGATCGCGGAATTTGAGCGGGTCCACAGGAGCATCCGGCAGTTCGATGGTCTCGTATATACCGTGGTCGAACAGCATAGACAGGCGGTCCGCTGCGTCGAGGCGCATATGGTGGTCGCAATGCGGGCAGACATTGATCCGATCCCGCAATTCACGACGGAAGATCATCTGCCCGCAATTATCGCATTGCAGCCAGAGATTCTCCTTTACATCCGGCTTGCGGACGAGGTTGCGTAGGCGTGGCCGAACGAATTTGGTAAGCCAGCTCAAGCACGCGCTCCTGCAACGCCGTGGGCAAGTGTACGTGCGAGCACACTCACACGGTCCAGCATATCCGAGCCGCCTACCCCGATCTCGTGGACGAGGGCAGACCCGACAACCGCCCCGTCGGCGACGCGTGCAACCGCGCCAGCCTGCTCCGCCGTATTGATGCCGAAGCCGACAGCCACCGGCAAGTCGGTGAACCGGCGCAGCCGGGCTATGGCGTACTCCACATCCACCATGCTCGGCGAACGCGTGCCGGTGATGCCGACAATCGAGACATAATAGACAAAGCCGCTCGCGCGCTCGAGCAGGAGCGGCAGACGTTCTTCGTCAGTCGTCGGCGCGACCAGGCGGACAATATCCAGGCCTGCGCCCTCTGCTGGCCCGCGCAGTTCATCCTCCTCCTCGGGAGGCAGATCGACGGTAATCAGTCCGTCCACGCCTGCCGCCCTGGCGTCCGTCGCAAAACGCGCCGTGCCATAGCGGTAGATCGGATTGAAATAACCCATGAGTACAACAGGCGTATCGTTGTCTTCCACCCGGAAGGCGCGCACCAGGTCGAAGATGCGCTTCGTATTCATACCGGCGGCTAGCGCCCGCGCGCCGCCCGCCTGGATTGTCGGCCCGTCTGCCATAGGATCGGTGAAAGAAATGCCGATCTCCAGAATGTCTGCGCCCGCTTCCACCAGGCGGCGCAGAATGGCGAGGCCGGTGTCGAAATCCGGATCGCCGCCGCTGACAAAGGCCACGAAAGCAGCGCGGTTGACTTTGCGTAAAGCTGCGAAACGCGTGGCAATCCGGCTCACAGATTGATTCCCAGCGCTTCGCTGACGCTGAAGACATCCTTGTCACCGCGTCCGCACATGTTCATCACGAGGATATGATCCCGCGGCAGATTCGGTGCCGTACGCACCACCCAGGCGAGCGCATGTGCAGGCTCCAGAGCCGGGATAATGCCCTCGAGCCGGGTGCAGAGCTGGAAGGCTTCCAGCGCTTCCGCATCCGTCGCCGAGACGTAGTCCGCCCGCCCCATATCCTTCAGCCAAGCGTGCTCCGGCCCAATTCCCGGATAATCGAGACCGGCCGAAATCGAATGCGCGTCGGTGATCTGACCGTCCTCATTCTGGAGGAGGTAGGTGCGGTTGCCGTGCAGCACCCCGGGGCAGCCCCCAGCGAGCGAAGCGGCATGCGCGCCTGTCTCCAGCCCGCGTCCCGCCGCCTCCACACCAACAATACGCACATCCGGGTCATCAAGGAAGGGATGAAACAGGCCGATAGCGTTCGACCCGCCGCCAATGCAGGCAACCACCGTATCAGGCAACCGGCCCTCAGCTTCCATGATCTGGGCACGTGCCTCGTCGCCGATGACACACTGGAAGTCCCTTACCATCTCCGGATAAGGCGCAGGGCCTGCGGCCGTGCCAATGATGTAGAAGGTGTCGTGAACATGGGCCACCCAGTCCCGGAGCGCCTCGTTGAGGGCGTCCTTGAGAGTGCGCGAGCCGCTTTCGACTGCCTTTACCTCCGCACCGAGCAGGCGCATGCGAAAAACATTGGGCGCTTGCCGGTCGATGTCGACGGCGCCCATATAGACCGTGCAAGGCAGATCGAACCGCGCACAGACCGTCGCTGCCGCCACCCCGTGCTGGCCCGCTCCGGTCTCGGCGATGATACGCGTCTTGCCCATGCGGCGGGCGAGCAGGATCTGGCCGAGGCAATTATTGATCTTGTGCGAGCCTGTATGGTTCAGTTCATCGCGCTTGAAGTAGATCTTCGCGCCACCCAGATACGCCGTCAGCCGCTCGGCGAAATAGAGTGGGCTCGGCCGACCAGTATAATGCTTGTGAAAGTAGCCCATTTCTTCGTGGAAAGCCGGATCATTCTTCGCGTTCCGATAGGCGGCACCGACCTCGCTGATGAGCGGCATCAAGGTTTCGGCAACATAGCGGCCGCCATAAAGGCCGAAATGACCCCACTCATCGGGCCCCAGGCGGTAGCTGTTGGCGGCGGTATCGGGACTCATGGCGTTCGTTCCCTGGGTCGCGCAGTCGCATTGGACCATACGCGCGCCGGCTCCGGAATCAAAGCGCTGCCGCCTTTTCCAGAAACGCGCGCACTAGCATCGGGTCTTTGATGCCTCGGCGCCGCTCCACGCCGGAGGATACATCGACAGCGCGCGCGCCGGATATACACACCGCCTTACCCAGATTGCCAGCAGTCAGCCCCCCGGATAGTAGCCAAGGCAGGGTCGGCAGAGACACAGTGAGCAACGACCAGTCGAAGATGCGGGCATTACCGCCCGGAAGGTGCCCGTCGGCCGGTGGACGTGAATCGAACAACAGACGATCTGCAGCCCTCTCGAACGCAAAAGCTGCCGAGATATCATCCGGCTCGGAAACAGGCACCGCCTTCCATACCTCACGACCGAAACGTCGGCGGATTTCTGCTGTTCGCCCCGGCGTTTCATCCCCGTGCAGTTGCAGGACATCAAGAGCTGCCGCGTCAACCGCCTGACTGATTGCCGCATCGTCGGCATCAACAAACAATCCGACCTTGAGCACGGCAGAAGGCACATGCGGTGCCAAGGCCGCGGCGGCTTTAGTTGAGATTTCGCGCGGGCTGCCAACAACGAAGACAAAGCCGATTGCCGCCGCCCCGCCCTCCACTGCGCTCTCTAGAACGCGCCGGTCCCGGACGCCGCAAATCTTCACTTGGATCGCCATCAGGGAGCAGCTGGCAGCGCCGGGTTCTTTCCGCTCGCGGGCGTCATGGCTGTTTTCCGACCTCCCGTACGCACCGTCTCCCGGCGCAGGCGGCGTCTGCGTGACTTACCACCTGCAATTCCGGAGAGTACCCAACCCGCGACTAGTCCGGCGGCCAACGGTGCCAGAACGATGAGGTAGACCGGCAAGAACACAGTCGAATCGACCGGGAAAATACCGATCGCGACCTCATGCATATTCTCGACTGCAAAGAGGGCTGCCACCATAGCAATCGCTAGAACACAAGCGGCCCGGATAAACGCCACGATAGCCCCCTTTAATCAATATGACCATTCAACCGTTCGCGAAGATGCTTCCCGGGCTTAAAAGCAGGTAGGAATTTGGCTTCAACCGAGACAGGCGCACCAGTTGCCGGATTACGCGCGATACGTGCTTCGCGTTCCTTGGTCCAAAAAGTTCCAAAACTGCGCAATTCTACACGGTCACCTCGCGCCAAGGCTTCAGAAATTCCTTCGAAGAAAACTGCAACTAATTTTGCAGCGACCTTGAATTCTAACTCGGGGTTTTGTTCTGCAACACGCCTGATTAACTCGGATCGAGTCATCCGCAAGTCTCCCTAAGTGCCAATAGCTATACCTATTGGAGTGAAGGATGCCAAACCGTCAGTAGCCCGTCAAGCAAGAGGCTCTCCGTTACAGCGCTTTCCCCCAACATACGACCGGCAATCCGATCCAGCCAGTCCCCGTCACGCTCCGGGTTCCGGTCAATCACGGCCAGGTCGCGTTCAATACCGTGTTGGTCTGCCAACCAGTCGCGCGCCGCAGCCTCACCGCCGATGGCGTCGACGAGGCCGTTACTGACAGCTGACTGCCCAGTGAAGACGCGCCCGTCAGCGAGGGCTATGACCTCGGCGCGGTTGAGCGGACGGCGTTCAGCCACCATATCGACGAATAGAGCAAAAATTTCGTCCACGAGCTTCTGCGCGGCGGCGCGGCCGGCAGGCGTCAGCTGCTCGACAGGATTCGGCACCGTTTTCAAAGGCCCACTGCGCATGATATCGACTTCGATACCCAGGCTCTCCATGAGCCCCGTCACCTGCGGCGCCTGCATGATGACACCGATCGACCCTGTGACGGTGGCGTTACGCGCGAAGATGCGGTCCGCGCCGATAGCGGCCATATAGGCCCCCGACGCCGCAGTTGCGCCCATCACGGTCACAACCGGCTTTGCGGTGCTGACCCTTCTCATTGCCGTGTAGAGCGCTTCGGACCCGGCTGCCGATCCTCCTGAACTGTCGATGAAGACCAGCAGAGCCCTGGCGTGATCGTCGGCTGCGATTTCGTTCAGCCGCTGGCGCAATTCTCGGTCGTCGTGAATGATTCCTTCGATATGGATCCGCGCCACATAATCGCCACCCCCGGCGATGGGCTTCGCCGCCGAATATAGCACGGCCGCCAACGCGACCGCCGCGGCGCACAGGGCGATCAGCCGCCAGAGGCGCAATTGGCGATTCAGCCGCGTATGGCGGATTGTAGCGAGTACGGCCACGACAGCGCGCCGTTCCCATTATTTGTCTGTATTTTCGTTCTCTTCTCGCTGGGCCCGGTCGCGGAGCGCCGCTCCCAGGATATCGCCCAGGCTAGCGCCGCTGTCGGAGGAGCCGAACTGCTCCATCGCCGAGCGCTCCTCGTCGATCTCCAGCGCCTTGATCGAAAGCTGGATACGACGGCCGGCCTTGTCCACCTGGGTGATCTTGGCATCGACGCGCTCGCCAACGGCAAAGCGGTCCGGGCGTTGCTCCGAGCGATCCCGCCCGAGCTCGCTGCGGCGGATGATGCCGGTGAGCTCGCCGGGAAGCGTGACCTCAAGAGCATTGTCGAGCACGGCTGCTACCGTCACGGTCATCACCGAGCCGCGGCGGATGCCACCGCTGGGCGCATCGCTGCTTGTCGCACTCTGGAACGGGTCCTCAGTGAGCTGCTTGATACCGAGGCTGACGCGCTCTTTCTCGACATCCACATCCAGCACCTTTGCCTGGACCGTGTCGCCCCTTGAGAAATCCTGCACCGCGTCGTCGCCCTGGCGCCCCCAGTCGAGGTCCGACAGATGCACCATGCCGTCAATATCGCCCGGAAGACCGACGAATAGGCCGAACTCAGTGATGTTCTTGATCTCGCCTTCGACCGTGGTCCCAATCGGGAATTGCTCCAGAAAGCTGTCCCACGGATTGGCCTGTGTCTGCTTGATGCCGAGGCTGATGCGGCGCTTCTCCAGGTCAAGGTCGAGGATTCTTACATCGACTTCCTGGCTGGTGGAAACGATCTTGCCGGGATGGACATTCTTCTTGGTCCAGCTCATTTCCGAGACATGGACTAGGCCTTCGACACCTGGCTCCAGTTCGACAAACGCGCCATAGTCAGTGATGTTGGTCACGCGGCCACGATAATTGGCCCCGGCCGGATATTTGAGCGCCACGCCTTCCCACGGGTCCACCTGCAGCTGCTTCATGCCGAGCGATATGCGCTGGGTATCAAGGTTGAAGCGGATGACCTGGACCTCAATCGTCTGGCCGATAGTCAACGCTTCGCTCGGATGATTGATCCGGTGCCAGGCGATATCGGTGACATGCAACAGTCCGTCCACGCCGCCGAGGTCGATAAAGGCCCCATAGTCGGTGATGTTCTTGACGACGCCGCTTAGTACTTGACCCTCGCGCAGATTGGCGATGAGTTCATTGCGCGCCTCAGCGCGGCTCTCCTCCAGCACCGCTCGCCGCGAAACGACGATATTACCCCGCGAGCGGTCCATCTTGAGGATTAGAAAGGGCTGCGGCGCACCCATCAGCGGCCCGATGTCGCGCACCGGGCGGATGTCGACCTGGCTGCCGGGCAGAAAGGCAACCGCACCGGACAGATCGACGGTGAACCCACCTTTCACCTTGCCGAAGATGACACCCGAGACTTTGTCGTTCTCCTTGAACGCGCTTTCCAGATGACTCCAGGCTTCCTCGCGCTTGGCCTTGTCGCGGCTGAGCACCGCCTCGCCGTTCTTGTCCTCAAGGCGCTCGACATAGATCTCGACCTCGTCTCCGGTCGAGATTTCCGCTGGCCGGCCCGGCGTTGCGAATTCTTTGAGCGGCACCCGGCCCTCTGCCTTGAGCCCGACATCAATCAGCGCCATGTCGTTTTCGACCGAGATGACTCTGCCCTTGACGA
Source organism: Alphaproteobacteria bacterium (assembly GCA_026710105.1). Taxonomy (GTDB): domain Bacteria; phylum Pseudomonadota; class Alphaproteobacteria; order Bin95; family Bin95; genus Bin95. The sequence goes on along the minus strand of JAPORR010000176.1, from coordinate 5,505 downwards.
CCGTTCCTTCGAAGCCCTTGGTCGCTTCCAGCGACTCCTCAAGAAGAGCTGCGAAATTTTCTTTTTCGGCGCCTACCGCGCCGGTTTCGGCAACAGAAATAGCCATTCGGCTGCTGCGTTCCTTTCCTACTGTAAACCAACCGCCCACTGCTCTTCATCGGCAAAGGGCAAGCCAGTCTTTACCTCATTGTCCGTCCGGGCACGCCTTCCAAAAGCATAAGTCGCTCCCTTGCCAGACAAAGAACTCGTCGGAAAACCGCATCCGGGGTCATCCCGGTAGTGTCGATCTCGACAGCGTCCTCTGCTTGTCGCAAGGGCGCGATTTGCCGGTCGCGGTCTCTGGAATCGCGCGCGGCAAGCTCGGCCAGAACTTGTGGGAGTATAAGCGTTTCCCCCTTACACCGCAACTCTTCCAGACGGCGGCGCGCACGCTCCTCCAAACTCGCCGTCACGAACAGCTTGAGCCCCGCGTCCGGGCATATGACGGTTCCGGTGTCGCGTCCGTCTAGAACGGCTCCGGGTGGCGTCGTTGCCACCCGCCTCTGGAAAGCAAGCAAGGCGTCCCGCACCGCCGGCAGGGCCGCCACACGCGAAGCCGCATCACCAACTTCTTCGCCGCGCAGGTCAGGATCTTCCAGAGCCGACGGGTTCAGGCTTTCCGCATGGGCAGCAGCCGTCCTGACGTCGTCCGGATCATCGCCTGCGTCTAGTACGGATTTCGCGACGGCGCGGTAGATCGCGCCCGTATCGAGATAGATATAGCCGAGCGCCCCAGCGAGCTGGCGGGCCAATGTACCCTTGCCGGCCGCCGCCGGCCCGTCGATGGCGATGATCATGCCTCGAGCGCTGCGCCGAGCCCGTTCATCAGGCCAACGAAATTCGGGAACGAGGTCGCCACGGGCGTGATGTCGTCGATTTGCACCGCCTCGCGCGCGCCCATGCCGAGTACCATGAAAGCCATGGCAATCCGGTGGTCGAGCCGGCTCTCGATCTGGACGCCACCACGGGGGCGGCCGCCATCGACTTCCAGCGTGTCAGCACTCTCCCGCACCTCGACACCACAAGCGGCTAGCCCTGCGGCCATCACGCCCAGGCGGTCGCTTTCCTTGACGCGCAATTCGCCCAGCCCCGACATGCGAGTCGTTCCCTCGGCGAAGGTGGCCGCGACCGCCAGGATGGGAAACTCGTCGATCATACCGGGCACGCGCTCCGGTGGTACGTCTACCGCAGCCAGCGGGCTCCAGGTTACGGTGATGTCGCCCACCGGCTCGCCGCCCTCGACGCGCTCATTGGCGACGGCGAGGGCGGCTCCCATTTCGCGTAGCGTCTCAAGCAGCCCAATGCGGCCCGGATTGAGGCCGACACCCGTCACTGTCACGCATGAGTCGGGTAGAATCGCAGCGGCCACCAGCGGAAAAGCCGCAGAGGAAATATCGCCCGGCACCGAAATCGGGCGCGCGGTAAGTTCCGGCTCGCCTGTGAGTCGTACAACACCACCCTCTTCTTGCTGCACGCATGCTCCGAAATGCCGCAGCATACGTTCAGTGTGATCGCGCGTTGGCATCGGCTCCACAACTACCGTCTCACCCGGCGTATTGAGGCCAGCGAGCAGCACCGCCGATTTCACCTGCGCAGAGGCGACCGGCAGTTCGTAGCGTATCGGCACGGGAACATCGGCGCCGACGACCGTGAGCGGTAGCTGGCCCCCCGTCCGGCCGTGAAAGGCCGCGCCGAATCGTGACAGCGGTTCGCTCACCCGGCGCATCGGGCGGGATCGGAGCGAAGCGTCGCCTGTCAGCGTGGCAGTCAGCTTATGTGTCGCTAGCAGGCCGAGCAAAAGTCGCGCAGCAGTGCCGGAATTGCCCATGTCGAGCACGTCTTCAGGCTCGGTCAGCCCACCGACCCCGCGGCCATGGACCCGCCAGCACCCGGGCTCAATACGCTCGATCTCGACCCCGAGGGCGCGGAGCGCGGCGGCGGTCGCCAACACGTCTTCGCCTTCGAGCAGCTTATCGATCCTGGTTTCACCAACTGCGACGCCGGCAAGCATCAATGCGCGGTGCGAAACCGACTTGTCGCCCGGTGCGCGTGCCTTTCCAGCCAAAGCGCCACAGGGGTGCGAAATCGCGCCGCCCGTTCCAGACACTGATTCATCCTCCGGGTTTCATTGCCTTGCTTCGTCGAATTCGTTTTGACACTCCGGCGACCTTCTGGCAAACGCTCGCCGCTTTCGTTTCGCACAACGTCCGGAGACCGCCCGTGGCCCGTCCGAATCTCGGCAGCAAGCGTGTTTGTCTTTCGTGCAACGCCAAGTTCTATGACCTCGGGAAAGACCCAGCGATCTGCCCGGAATGTGGCGCAGCGCATCCCTTGGTCAATTTCCTGAAACCTCGCCGCACCAAGCCGCCAGCCGCGTCCACCGCGCCCAAGCGGTCTGCGCCGAAGGAAGAGAGCGAGGATGATATCTCTCTCAACGACGAGGACGATGGGGATGTCGAGGATCTCGACGACGACAGCGATCTCGGCGAGGTCGTAGCTGGCAGCACTAAGAAGGACGGCGACGGCTGAAACCTCGCCCCACCCTTGCCGGCTATTGGCGGCGGCGGCTATAGTGAGGCATTGCAACGTGCAAGCCACGAGCCTGCGCGCCGTGCGGACATATCGGGGGCCATAGCTCAGCTGGGAGAGCGCTTGAATGGCATTCAAGAGGTCAGGGGTTCAAATCCCCTTGGCTCCACCACTCTGCCTGAAAGGCCCGGCCGCGTGTCGGGCCTTTTCTTGATAGGCCTATTGCACCATGCCGCGCCGGGCCAGAACCGCCGCGCCGCGCCGCCTGCTTGCACGTAGGTCTTTCCGACGCGCCTGGGCGGCCGGGGCGCTCGCAGGCGCGATGCGTTGGCTGGAAATGCTCGCTGTGGGCTGGTTCGTCATTGAGCAGACCGGCTCGCCGCTCGCGGTCTCGCTGGTGCTGTTCCTACGCCAAGCGCCGATGTTGCTGTTCGGTGCCTTTGCCGGGGCGCTATCAGAACGCGGCGACCGCCGGCTCATCCTGCTTGCTGCAATGATCGCCATGACGGTGGTCATGGCGGCACTCTCAATCCTGTCTTTCACAGGCACGCTCACGGTCTGGCACGCAGCAGCGGGGGTGGTCGTCAGCGGCGTCTTCTGGGCGCTCGATTTCCCAGTGCGGCGTACCATGTTGGGCGACCTCGCCGGGCCACCGCACTTCGGGACCGCGATGGCGCTCGACAGCTCCACTGCCAGTTTTACCCGTATGCTGGGGCCGCTGGCAGGCGGCGCGCTGATGGATACCGTCGGCATCGGTGGCGCCTATCTTGCCGGGACCCTCGGTTTCGGCGGCGGTGCGTTGCTGCTGCTTTCCGTCTCCTACCGCCGGCCGCTAGCACCGCCCACCGGAAGGGGTTTCCTCGCTGATATACGCGATGCTTTCGCCTATCTGCCGCATGCGCCCGTCATGCTAGGCACGGTGCTGTTGACCGTGGTGATGAACATCTTCGGCTTTCCTTATCTCAGCATGATACCGGTCATCGGTAAGGGGAACCTTGAGCTCAACGCACTCTCGACCGGCTCGCTGATGTCCGCCGAGGCGGCAATCGCTTTCGTCACGGCGCTCGTCATCGCCGCACTCATCCGTCCGGTGCATTTCCTGCGCCTCTATGTCGTCGCCGGCGCAGCGTTCCTCGCTTGTATCATCGGCTTCTCGCTTGCGCCCGGTTACCCGCAAGCCATGACCGCGCTGCTGGCGAGTGGCATCGGTTTCGCCGGATTTGCGTCCATGCAAGGCGCACTCATCCTGCACGGGGCTGCGCCAGCGATGCGTGCGCGCATCATGGGTATGATGACAGTCGCGATCGGTGCAGGCGGACCGGTTGGCACGCTGCATGTCGGTTTCATGGCTGAGCATCTGGGCGCGCAGGCTGCCGTCGGTGTCATGGCAGCGGAAGGACTGGCCTGCATGGCATTGGCACTGCTCGTCATCCCCGCCCTGCGCCCCTGGCGCGCGCCTCCCGCCCCCTAGAGCCTGCCCCGAATCTCGCTCGAGTTTTGGGTAGCGCTTGCGATCTGGCGTGTTGTGATAAGGGATGTGGGCGATTCCTGCTTCGGTGGCAGCATGGATTTGTCGGTAGTCTTTTGCGAGACGTCGTCCGCGCGATGCGCAGGATGACGACAGTGCGCCGCCGGCGACGGACCATCGAAAAGATCGATGCGAAAGGTCAAGAAGCCGAAGCGCCGGCCCGGCCGGCCCCGTAAGGGAGAAGCGAGGCCGAAGAGGCCAACCCGTCTCAAGCGGCAGGCGGGCGCATGAGCTTGGACGCGATGCTCGACGACCTTCCGAAGGTCTGCGACCGGGGCACGAAGAAGAACGCCCGCGGTATCCGGGAGACCTGGCGCGGTTATAAGCTCCATATCGACACAGCCGACTGCGGCGTGCCGCTCAGTGCTATCCTCACTTCCCTGCACGACTCCCAGGTCGCCATCCCCCACCATAACGGCCGGTCGCGAACCTCTACGACCTTATGGACGGTGCCTATGACGCGACGGAGATACACGCGGTCAGCGAACGCCTCGGTCATGTCCCGATCATTGCCACCAACCCCCGCCGCGACAAGGCCCTCAAGGACGACCTGAACCGCGAAGCCCGAGCGTGCTGCCGGCTATCCCAACGCTCAAACCGTCCGATACCGCATCGCCCCATGAGCGCGCGCCGTCCGAAGGGCACAAACGCGCCCTGGCATTATCATGTCTGGTGCAGGCACAGACCCGCGATGATGCGCCCGCCCGGATGCAATACCGGATTGCGCGCGGCTTTCGCTCGCATCAGAGCGCCTGCCAATGGGCCGAACGCAACTATCCGGGGCGCGTTGTAATAATTCAACAGTGTGACGATCCACGATGCGCCCCGCCGGAGCGTAACCCGAAGGGAAAACGACCATGAGCCTGATTGAAGCCGTCCGCCAGTATGAGCGAGCCGAGGGCAAGCCTATGGCGACAAACGACGCGCTGGCGGAGGTGGCGCCGGCGCTCTTGCCAATGCTTCGGCTTGGCGAGCCGGTGGACGAGAGCGCGCTGTCCTGGCCGGCATCCAAGGAAGCGGTCGCGGGCGCGTTGGCCGAGGACGCAAGCGAAGACGCAATCGCCGAGGCGCTTCTGCCTGTCTATCAAGAGCACGCGGTCCATATGGCCAAAACGACGGAAAAACCGTGTTATTTCGCCCCCTACCGGAATCGACCCGAGACCACCCGCGGGTTGCCGGCTTTGGCCGCGGAGTTCGGAACTATCCCGCCAGCCTCCGCCGTTCCGAGTGCGGCACTCAGCAGCTGCTCCAGTAGCAGAAGGTCTGGTGCCAGTTGATCGACGGGCTCGTCGATATGTTTTGGATCAAAGCGCGTACGGTCTTAGTGTCGGGCAAGCCCTCGATATACCAATAGTCGGTCCACCACCCTTCATGACCCCATTCCGTCTCCGGTTCGGAAAGTACAAATT
>JAPORR010000171.1 GCA_026710105.1 Alphaproteobacteria bacterium | reverse complement strand
GGTTTGATCGCCCCGGTCGATGGGACCGCAGCAAAACACAAGTTGTGCAAGACCAGGTGACGGGCCGGGGCGCGGAGATCGTCCCCCCGGAGATGCAGATTGCCTGTTATCGATGCGGCCGCGGCCTGGTGTAAACTGGTGATATGAGTCGCGCGCTCGGGATTTTGATGATCTTCACAGTCCTTTGGGGCTGGCCGCTCTGGTCGGCGGCGCAGGATGCGCCGGCCGGCCCGGACGCAGCGGCATTAGAGGCGCTGGCGGCAGAGCTCAGCGACGAAGAGAAACGGGCGGCACTCATCCGGCGCATTGAGCTGCTGGCGGCGGCGCAAAGGGATGCGGAGACGGTGGCGCCGGAACCCGCGCCGGAACTTCTCGTCTCGATTATGGACAGCCTCGCCGAGTTCGGCGGCGATGTCGCCGATTCACTCGCCTTCGCGTTCAACGCTGGCGTGCTACAGCAGTGGCTGGAACAGGATTTCAGGGACCCTGCGAGTGGCGCCCCTTTCTGGACCGTGCTTGTCCAAGCCTTGTTGGTTTTGCTGGTGGCACGGGTCGTCGAAATCGTGCTGCGGCGCTTCCTGGCGAGGCTGCAAGGCGCAACGAAGCAGCCCGCTGTGACGGTCGGCGAGCGGTTTCTGGCGTTGGCAGGTGCCCTGCTGCTCGGCATCGTGCCGCTCATGGCATTCGCCGCTGCCGGCTTGGCCGCACTCTCTGCAACGACGCTGCCGCAGGCTGCTTCGGAACTGGTCCTAGTAGTCGTCTATGCGAGTACCGCTGCGCGGATTGCCATACTGGCGATGCGCGCTGTGCTTGTCCCGGTAGAGGGTAGGACAAGGCTCTTGCCGCTGGACGATGCCGTGGCCGCCGGGCTGTTCGCCTGGCTGCGCTGTTTGGTTCTAGCGGTCGCTTATAGCTGGCTAGCCTGCGAGGTTGCATGGATTCTTGCCTTGCCAGTGGCTCCCTACCGACTGCTGGTCGATCTCGCCGGCATGGCCGTTCTGGCGGTGGCTTTAGCGATGGTGCTCCGCAACCGCAGGGCTGTGCGTGACCGCCTGCGTGGCAGTAGAAACGGGATCGGGGCGCGGTTTGCCGACATCTGGCATGTCTTTGCCATGGTCTATTTGATCGCCATCTTCCTGGCTTGGGCAGTCGAAGATGGTTTCGCCTATATGGGCGAGGCGTCGGCGTGGACGATCGTAGCACTAGCCGCCGGGTGGTTCGCGGATCTGGGCGTGCTGCGGGTGATCGGTGCCATGGTGCGCTGGGAGCCCCGCGCAGACAGTCGCTTGCCAGGTGTGAAAGCGCGCATTGAGCGCTATATGCCCGTGCTGCGCAAAGGCCTGCGGATAGCGGTCTGGGCCATCGCCGCCATTGCCGTCCTGGAGGTCTGGCGCGCGCCGGTGCTGGACCTGCTGACGTCACCCGTCGGCGAGCGTGTCATCGGAGCTCTGGTGCGGATCGCGTTGGTGTTCGCCCTCTTCCTAGTGTTGTGGGAGCTCCTCTGTCTGGTGATAGAGCGCTACCTTGATGCTCGCGACGAGAATGGCAACCCGATTGCGCGCAGTGGGCGGGCACGAACCTTGTTGCCACTGTTGCGCCGGGTGAGCGCCGTCCTGCTGCTGACGATCGGCGCATTGACGGTTGCCTCTGAACTTGGCATCGACATCGCGCCGCTACTCGCTGGTGTCGGCATAGCCGGTCTCGCCATCGGCTTCGGCGCGCAGACGCTGGTGAAAGACGTTATCACCGGCTTATTCATCGTCATGGAGGACCAGGTGGCGGTTGGCGAATATGTGTCGGTAGCCGGACATGCCGGCATGGTCGAGGCGCTGTCGATTCGCACGATCCGGCTGCGTGACCTGTCGGGCACGGTCCATGTCGTGCCGTTCGGCGAAGTCGGCACAGTTGAAAACCTGACCCGCGATTACTCCTATGCCGTGATCGACGCGGGCGTCGGCTATGGTGAAGATACCGACCGCGTGAGCGATGTGCTGTACGAGATCGCTGTGAGCATGGAAAACGACGAGGATTGGCGCGACCGAGTCATGCCGCCCTTCGAGGTGTTCGGTGTCCAAGAACTCGGCGATTCGGCTGTCATCGTTCGCTGCCGCTTCAAGACGCCACCCATGCAGCAATGGGCGGTAGCGCGTGAATTTCGCCGTCGGATGAAAAAACGATTCGATGAGCTTGGGATCGAAATTCCGTTCCCCCATCGGACAGTCTATTTCGGCGGGGCCAAGGCACCAGAGTCGATACCGGGAAGCTGATCCTGGAGGAACGTCAGGATCTCGGTTGCATCCCACTCCGCCGGGCCCTCGAGGCGACCGATCTCATGGCCCTTGGTATCGATCAGGATGGTCGTCGGTAGTCTGTGCACATTCATGGCGCGCCCGACGGCGTTGTGGGGATCGAGATAGCGTTTCAGCTGCTGGATGCTGTGCTGCTCGAAGAACGGATCCACCCGTTCGACTCCGCTCCGGTCTATGGAAAGCGCCACGACCTCTAGTGTTTCACCGCCGAGCTTGCCCTGAAGCCGGTCGAGAGAGGGCATTTCGCGCCGACAGGGCGCGCACCAGGTAGCCCAGAAATTCAGGACAACCAGCTTGCCGCGGAATTGCGCCAGCGTTATCTCGCCACCGTCGGAGTCGGTGAAGGCGGCGTCCGGCGCGGGTGTCGGCGGGTCCGTCTTCCTGTAGTTTTGCAGCCAGCCTTCCGCCGCGACGGCCGCCCCGGCGAAGATACAGAAGACCAGCAGAAGCGAGCGCAGCATGGCACCTCCCCGTAGTTCGGATCCCCCCGCCAATGTCATGTGGGGAGGGCGTTTCGCCGGCGGGCCATCGGAGGTCATGGCGGCAATCAATGCTTCGATCAGCTTTGATCAGCGTCTTCACGTCCATGATATCCGCGGCTCGCATGCGCATTTGGACATGCTTGAAGCCACAGGCATTGTTAGCTTACCGGACGCAGCAACGATCCGCGGCGGTCTCGACCGGATTGAGAAGGAGATAGCGGCGGGCCGCTTCGTCTTCAAGCCGGAGCTTGAGGATATTCATATGAATATCGAGGCCCGGCTCGCGGAACTAGTCGGTCCTGTCGCGGGTCGATTGCATACAGCCCGCTCACGCAACGACCAGGTTGCAACCGACTTCCGGCTCTGGGTGCGCGACGAGATCGACGCAGTGGATGCAGCGCTCACGGATGCTCAGGCCGCCTTTATCGAGAAGGCCGAGGCTTGGCCCGATCTTCCCATGCCGGGCTTCACGCATTTGCAGAACGGTCAACCTGTTGCCTTCGGACACCATATGCTCGCCTATGTCGAGATGCTGGGGCGTGATCGGGGGCGCTTCGCCGATGCACGGCGGCGCCTGAACGAGTCGCCGCTGGGTGCGGCGGCGCTCGCCGGCACGCCCTTTCCCATCGATCGGGATATGACCGCAGCGGCGCTTGGCTTCGACCGGCCAGCAGCCAATTCCATGGACGCTGTTTCAGACCGTGACTTCGCGCTGGAGTTCCTAGCTGCCGGTGCGATCACAGCGTTGCACCTGTCGCGATTTGCGGAGGAGCTTGTGCTCTGGACGAGCGCGCAGTTCTGTTTTGTGCATCTCTCCGACGCCTTCACAACGGGCAGTTCGATCATGCCGCAGAAACGCAACCCGGATGCGGCGGAGCTGGTACGCGCCAAGCCGGGCCGGTTGCTTGGGGCCTTTACTGCGCTGGCGACTGTGCTCAAGGGGCTGCCGCTCACCTATGGCAAGGACATGCAGGAGGACAAGGAGGCGACTTTCGAGGCGGCCGATTCGCTCATGCTGGCCATCGCTGCTGCTGCTGGCATGGCGCGCGATATGAAGCCGAACAAGGCGCGGTTACGGGCCGCAGCCGAGCTCGGACATCCCACTGCCACGGACCTTGCGGACTGGATGGTGCGACGGCGCGGCCTGCCGTTCCGCGACGCTCACCGTGCTGCTGGCGCCCTCGTTGCCGAGGCTGACCGGCGAGGTCTGACGCTGGCGCAATTGCCGCTCGACGCCATGCAGGCAGTGGAAGCCGAAATCGACGAAAGCGTGTACGATGTCCTCTCCATAGAGAAGTCGATTGCAGCGCGGACCAGCTATGGCGGTACGGCCCCGGATAATGTGCGCCGCGCCGCCGCCGCCGCGCGGGAGCGTTTCCTGTGAAGACCCTGCGATGGATCTTGTTGTTTGCCGCGTTAGCCTCGGCGTTCGCTGCCTGTGGGCGCAAGAGCGATCTTGAGCATCCGCCGGACTCAGAGACGATCTTTCCGAGGACCTATCCTGCCAAATGAGGCCGTTCGGCTATATCGACGGCTACCTAGCGGTAGGGTCAGTGCGGCTGGCGGATATTGCGGCCGAGGTCGGCACGCCGGTCTATGTCTATTCCGCTGACGCCATTGAAGCTGCCTATCGCGAGTTTGAGGCGGTATTGGCTCCCGCGCGTATCTGCTACGCGGTGAAGGCAAACGGCAACCTGGCCGTGCTGCGTCTTCTCGCCGGGCTCGGCGCAGGCGCAGATGTCGTGTCAGAAGGGGAGTTCAGGCGTGCATTGGCGGCCGGCATAGCGCCGGACAAGATTGTTTTTTCCGGCGTCGGCAAGACTAATGCAGAAATGGAAGCCGCGCTCCAGAGCGGCATATGCCAGATCAACTGTGAGAGCGCGCCGGAGATCCACAATCTGTCTCGTATTGCGGCGCGTCTTGGCTTGACAGCGTCCGTCGCGATCCGGATCAATCCTGATGTCGATGCTGGCACGCTTGACCGGATCAGTACGGGCCGGAAGACGGATAAGTTCGGCGTCGCTTGGACCGAAGCGGCGGCTCTGTTCCACGAAGCAGCGCGGCTTCCAGGCCTGACGATGGAAGCTATAGCTGTGCATATTGGTTCGCAGCTTGGCGACCTGGAGCCTTACCGGCGCGCTTTTCGCCGCATCGCAGAGCTGACGGGTATTCTGCAGGCCGATGGTATCACCATCCGCCGCCTGGATCTTGGTGGCGGGTTCGGCATCCGCTACCGCGACGAGACGCCCTTGGCGCTTGCCGACTATGCCAAGGTCGTTGAGGAAGAGGTTGGCAGCCTCGGCTGCGAGATCGTGGTGGAGCCGGGTCGGCGGCTAGTTGGACCAGCTGGCGTGCTACTGGCGCGGGTCGTCGCCGTCAAAGAGACGCCGGTGCGGCGATTCGTTATTGTGGATGCTGGCATGAATGATCTGGTCCGTCCGATGATGTATGATGCTTGGCATGATATTCTGCCTCTTGATGTGCCCCCGGTGGGAGTCGAGTATCGCTTGGCCGATGTGGTGGGGCCGGTCTGTGAAAGCACGGACAAATTTGCCGAGGAACGCCTGTTACCACCGCTCAACTCAGGGGATCTTGTCGCGTTTTGCGAGGCTGGAGCCTATGGGGCTGTCATGGCCTCGACCTATAACGGACGACCGCTCGTTCCAGAGGTGTTGACGCAGGGTGGCCGGTTCGACCTCGTACGCGCCCGCCCGGCCTTTACAGAAAGCCTGGCGCTGGAGCGCATGCCGGACTGGCTAGCCGGTTCGGGCGGAGACGTGTGACCCTACACCGGCGCATAGCGTATCTTCGCCGCCAGGCGCGTTTGGCGTTGTTTGTCCAGGCGCTGTGGTTGGCTTTCTGGCCAGGACAGATCGTACTCGGGATCTTCCTGTTGGTTGCCCTGAGCGATGTTTTACCCCGTTTCGACCGCTGGGCCCATTCGTCTGTACTCGCCGCATTGGCAGCTGCGCTTATCTGGACACTTTGGCGGGCCCGCCGGCGCTTCCGGCCGCCGCTGCCCGAGACGGCTGACCGTCAGATCGAACGGACGAGTGGCCTGGAGCACCGTCCTTTGGCAAGTCTCCGAGACCGGCCAGCGTCAACGGCGCCGGCGGCGCAGCGGCTATGGGACGAACATATAGCTCGGATCACCCGCCAGATTCGCCACTTGCGAGTTGGTTGGCCGGCAGGCGTGATGCCGGCGCGGGATCCTTGGGCGTTCAGAATTCTGACACTCGTTTGCCTAGTTGTGGCGTTCGGCCTCGCAGGCGACGATGCCGGGGACAGAATCGGGCGGGCCCTGGCGCCGTCTTTCGCCGTTGCGCGTGCGGTTCCGGTCACCGTCGACCTATGGATCGAGCCGCCGGCTTATACAGGGCGACCGACCCTGTTTGCCGGAGTCGCAGAAACGAGGCTCGAATTGCCGGCCGGAAGCGTGATCCATGCGCGCGTCACTGGCATCGAAGATCGTGTTGTGCTCACCGCGGGGCCGGACCGCATGGTTCTGGAGGGTTCGGGAGCGGTCGCCGAAGGCAACATGCCGATCCGGATGGGCGGTCGCATTGCCGTGCTCGCCGGTGACCGTGAGTTGGCAGGTTGGCTGGTCGCAGTGGTTCCCGACCATCCGCCGACAGCCCGTTTCGAAATGCCGCCGACCGCAACGCGCCGACATGCGTTACGTCTTGATTATGGTGGGAACGACGATTACGGCATCGCCACCATGTGGATCGAAGCGGTGCCGACGGATGAGCCTGACGCAGAGCCGTTGATCCTTTCCTTGCCGGTTCTGGGTGAAGTCGTTGCGCCCCGTGGCAATGCTTATTTCGACCTCACCGCGCATATCTGGGCGGGGCGCGACGTAACGATGCAAGTGTTCGCCGTGGACGATGCTGAGCAGGAAGGGGAAGGGCCGCCGCTCCAGTTTGTATTGCCGGAACGGGTGTTCGATCATCCTGTGGCACGTGCCATCATCGAGGAGCGCAAGATATTGCGCTGGGAAGATAAGGATGCTTCAGCCGAACGGCTGGACGGCATTGCGGCCGGCGTAGAACTTTACGACAGGGACTCGGTTGTGACCCTGGTACTAGCCGTGGCATCTGCAAGGCTCCGTGGGACCGGAAAGGAAGAGTCGACTCTCAAGAGCGTTCGTAGCCTGCTGTGGAAAACAGCCCTCAGGCTGGAAGACGGCGGCCTTGCGCTTGCAGACCGTGAACTCCGAGCCTCGCAGGACGCGATCATGCAGGCGCTTGAACAAGGGGCGCCGGCGGAGGAAATTGATAGGTTGTTCGACGAGTTGCATCGGTCCATTGACCGTCTGCTGCAGGAACTCGCTTCCAGGGCGGGGCAGGCCGGGGAGGCTGCTCAACCGGAGTCGGATAGCCATGCGCAGGATCGACTTTTAGACCGGGAGGGGCTGCAGCAGATGGTCGAGCAGATCCGCCGGTTGTGGGAGGCGGGCGCACGTGATGAGGCGAAAGAACTATTGGCGCAACTCCAGAACATACTGGAGAACATCCGTATGGCGCGTATGGACGAGGGGCAGGCCGAGCGACAGGCGGACATGCTGAACAGGCTGAGGGAGCTCCGGGAACTGGGTCGCGATCAGCAGCGCCTGCTCGACCGCACTTTCCGCCATGATCGCCAGACACCTGAGGGCGAGCGCCAGGGCCCGCAGCAGGGCGCGGAGGGTGGATATTCGAGCTTGCAGCAGGCCCAGGATGCGTTGCGCCGACGCCTCGGGGAGTATATGCGTCGTCTGGGAGAGGGTGAGGGTCGGGCATCCGAGCAACTAGGCCGAGCCGACGGGTCGATGCGCGGCGCGTCCGGTGCACTCCGAGCCGGAAACCGGGGTGAAGCGCTTGAGGCCCAGGGTCAAGCCTTGCGGAACCTTCAGCAAGCGAGCGACTCTTTGCTGGAAGGCTTTGCACGCGAGGGCGGCGGGCAAGGGAACATGGCAGGCGAGCAGCCTTCTTTCGACCCGCTGGGTCGGCGCGATGGCGGCTTCATGTCAGACGGCCGTGATATCCTGCTGCCTGAGGAAGAGCGTTTCCAACGTGCGCGTCATATCCGCGACGAATTACGTCGGCGCGTGGGCGATGATTCTCGCCCATTGCCGGAGCGCGACTATATCGAAAGGCTGCTGCGCCGGTTTTAGTGGCAAGCCGACCGGGCTATGACAGCCCGATCTCAACTCACGAAGCAAGGAAGGATTGGGACATATGTCCGACGGAGTATTGACAGGCAAGGTTGTTCTGGTAACGGGTGCGGGCCGCGGTATTGGGCGCGAGGTGGC
>JAPORR010000101.1 GCA_026710105.1 Alphaproteobacteria bacterium | reverse complement strand
TAACCCGCGAATGCGCCGGATTCATTCTCGCGAGCTTCGCGAGCTTGCGAGGTGGCTCCTAGCCGGTCGGTGGCTTGCGGGTCTTGAATGGCAGGGCCGGTGCGCCTAAACCGCTCATGCGCGCTCCCCGGAGGCTCGGAGGCCCCATGAACGAGAGCAAAACGACCGCCTGGCATGGCACTACCATCCTGTCCGTGCGCAAGGAAGGCCGCGTAGTAATCGCCGGCGATGGCCAGGTGACGCTTGGCCAGACCGTGCTCAAGGCGAATGCGCGCAAGGTGCGTCCGCTCGGTGACGGCAAGGTGATTGCGGGCTTCGCCGGCGCCACTGCGGACGCGTTCGCCCTCTTCGAGCGGCTTGAAGGGAAGCTGGAGCAATATAAAGGGCAGCTTGCGCGGGCCTGCGTCGAGATGGCGAAGGACTGGCGTACTGATCGCTATCTGCGTCGTCTGGAGGCAATGATGGCAGTGGCCGACCGGGACGTCTCGCTGGTATTGACCGGCACCGGCGATGTGCTGGAGCCTGAGGACGGGCTGATCGGCATCGGCTCTGGTGGATCCTATGCGCTGGCAGCAGCTCGTGCGCTGTGTCCCGTGGACGGCATGGACGCGGAGGCGGTCGCTCGGCGCGCCATGGAAATTGCTGCCGGGATCTGCATCTATACCAACACGACCCTGACCGTCGAGAGCCTGGAGACGCCGTGACCTCGTTCAGCCCCCGGGAGATCGTTTCTGAACTCGACCGTTTCATCGTCGGCCAGGATGACGCCAAACGCGCCGTCGCCATCGCGCTGCGCAACCGCTGGCGGCGCCAGCAGCTCCCCGAGGCGCTGCGGGACGAAGTCTTACCCAAGAATATCCTGATGATCGGACCGACCGGCGTCGGCAAGACCGAGGTCGCCCGGCGGCTCGCCCGGCTCGCTCAGGCGCCCTTCCTCAAGGTTGAGGCCACCAAATTCACCGAGGTCGGTTATGTCGGCCGCGATGTCGAGAGCATTGTCCGTGACTTGGTCGAGATCGCCATCCACCTTACGCGTGAGCGTCGGCGCAAGGAAGTGCAGGCCCAGGCCCACGGTGCGGCGGAAGAGCGAGTCGTCGATGCGCTGGTCGGCAAGACCGCATCGCGCGACACGCGCGAGAAGTTCCGCAAATTGCTGCGCGACGGCGAGCTGGACGATCGCGAGATCGAACTGGAGCTGGAGGATACGAGCGGCCTGTCGCTGCCAACCATGGACATTCCCGGCATGCCCGGTGCCCAGATGGGGATGATTAATCTCGGTGATATTTTCGGCAAGGCGATGGGCGGCGGTCGCACCAAGACCCGCAAGCTGACCGTTGTGGAGAGCTATGAGGCGCTGATCGCCGAGGAGAGCGACAAGTTGCTCGACGACGAGGTGCTAACCCGCGACGCGATCCATACGGTGGAACAGGACGGTATTGTGTTTATCGATGAGGTGGACAAGATTTGTGCGCGCTCTGACCGTCTCGGTGCCGATGTCAGCCGCGAGGGTGTGCAGCGCGACCTGCTGCCACTGATTGAGGGCACCACCGTCGCGACCAAGCACGGGGCGGTGAAGACTGACCACATCCTGTTCATTGCCTCGGGTGCCTTCCACCTTGCCAAGCCGGCAGATTTGCTGCCCGAGCTTCAGGGCCGGCTGCCGATCCGGGTGGAACTCAATGCGCTCACCCGCGAGGATTTCCGCCGCATTCTGACCGAACCGGAAGCGAGCCTTATCACGCAATATAAGGCGCTGATGGGCACGGAGGACCTGACGTTAGATTTCACCGAGGACGCGGTCGACGCGCTCGCGGCGTTAGCCGCCGACATCAACGCTCAGGTAGAGAATATCGGCGCGCGCCGCCTTCACACTGTGCTGGAGAAGTTGCTGGAAGAGATCAGCTTCACTGCATCTGACCGCGGCGGCGAAACCGTAACTATCGATGCCGAAGAGGTCCGCGAGCGTGTGGGCGAACTCGCCAAGAGCGCCGACCTGTCGCGGTTTATTTTGTAACGGCGAACAGGCTTGATCTATGCTCGATCTCATTGTCTGTTTTCGTCTGGTAACAGAGCGGCGATCTTGTCAAGCACATGGATGACATCGGGATGAATTTCATCCGGCTCCATGACCTCAGCGATTCGGTAATAGTCCGATTTCCCAAGGTTTAATCCACCTCGTCTGAATAGCTCTGGAAGTATCTCTTTGGATGCTGGAATCGACCGCAAGACTGGATGATCTTCAAGTGGGTTTTCGATAACGGAAATCGGCAGTAACCTCCTCAATTCATTGCCCATCGCTTGTATATCAGGCTCAACAAAGAGCTCACCAGAACTTAGCTTGGAGATCAAGCGCTCAATTGCTTTTGATACAAGCAGGTAATTTTCGATCTCGTAACGACCCCAAACCAAGATCTCCAAGCCCTCTGCATCGATGTCATGTCTGTCATCGTTTCGGTTGTCACCATCGAGAAGCAAAAGTCCACGAATATCTTTCTGGACAGCGCGTAAACCGAATAGGTGGTGGCGAGCGTCACGGGGGCGGCGTCCACCCAGTGCGTGAACAAAAGGATTTTTGAAGAATGCAAAAGCTGGATGGTTAAGACGCTTTGTCCACGCCTCAAGAATACTCTTGTCAGTTTCGCCTTCGCAGTAGAGCACTGCACCGCCCTGTTCTGCCAATAACAAGTCAAGCGGTGAGATCTGTCGAATTGCTGTCAGTAAGGACTGACGATCAACATTGATCCCAAGGCGATGCGGTATTCCAATAAAAGACAGGATCTGGTTAGATTCTGCATTGTCGAGAATAGTCTCTGCATGAGTTGCAAGGATCAATTGGCGGTTGCGATCTTGGGCCAGTGCACGTAGACGATCGAAAACACGTGTCTGAAGCCAGACATGCAAATGTGCATCTGGTTCGTCAACAAGGAGCACAGAGCTTTGTCGGCCGTAAATGAAAGCGAATAGCAGAAGAGCTTGGTGAAAGCCACTGCCAGAAGAGGCAAGATCGTAGGATGCGCCGTTTTCCTCATATTCGCAAAGTATGAAAGCTTGACCAGGGTCATATTGTGGTCTTTTCAAATTAATCTCAAATAAATCCTTGATGTCAGAGATAAGGCTCTTCCAGGCCATTTCATCAGCGGCGATATCGAGTAACAAATTACGCAAGACATCGCCCGGTTTACCCTCGCCGATACGGAGGCTACGATAGCCTGGGTCGAAACGCGGCTCCTCTGCGCCGATGCCAGAAAAAGCAGGACAATGGGTAACGTCCGGCAGCAACGATATGTCGGGTAAACTGTCATAGTCGATCGGTTCGCCGTTACGGTCGACTGGGTTGACATAAATCTGTTCCGATCCTTGGTAACGAAAGGCCATCGTGAGACGCCAATCCTCGCCTACTGCCGAACGCCCTTCGACTTGAATATGAACAGGTCTTGAACGACCTACCTTCACACCTTCGGGCCTGTCCGTATCCTTGTTGCGCCAGTTGGTTGCCCGCTCGTTCCACAACAGGTTGAAATGGCCGAGTGGCAGCGGTGTGAAATCCTTACGAGTGACTGGTTGGCCGAGACGCCGTCTGGCACGCGCATCGCCGCGTGCGCTTGCAGCTCCCCGGCCAGTACGCCAACGCCCCAGCGCAAAGGACCAAGCGGAAAGTGCTTGGATAAGTGTCGTCTTTCCAGAGTTATTGGGACCGGCAAGCACCGTCACCGGGTCGAGATCGAAGACCTGCCGGTCAAAGCGCTTGAAGTTCTCGATAACAACGCGCGTGATCACTCGTTCTGCCCGCCCGACTAGTCTATGGTCTATAGAAGTGTTGTAGCGGGGAGAGGACGATGGCGGAAGCTGTGCTGGTTGCTGTCGATGGCGGGGTAGGGGTGCTGACGCTCAACCGGCCCGGCAAATTCAACTGTCTCTCGACCGAATTGCTGGATGGCCTCATCGACGGTATGGAGCAGTTTGAGACGGACCCGGCGGTGCGGGCCGTGCTGCTGAATGCGAAGGGGCCGCAGTTCTGCACCGGTGCCGACCTCGACGAGGTACTGGAACGGTGCGAATCGTCAGAGGCTCTTACGCCTTTCATCGCCGCCATCCATGAAGCGACGCGCCGTTTCGAAGCTTCACCGCTGCCGGTGGTGGCGGCCGTGCAGGGGCTCGCGCTTGCGGGCGGCATGGAGCTGGTGATGGCCTGTGACACGGTATTCGCCGCTGAGAGCGCGCGCATCGGCTGCCAGCATGCTCGCTACGGTTTGCCGCCCGGCGGCGGCGGCACACAGCGGCTCGCGCGTCTCATCGGTCTGCGCCGGGCGCTCGATCTCATGTTCACCGCCCGCTGGCTAGACGCTGCCGAGGCGGAGTGCTGGGGCCTCTTCAACCATGTTACGGCGGACGAAGAACTCGATGCCCGTGCCCGCGCGTATTGTGCCGACCTCGCCGCCAAGAGCCGCCACGGCCTCACCTTCATGAAGAGCATGGCACGGCGCGGTCTCGAGGGGCCGCTCGATGTCGGCCTCGCGTTGGAGCGCGGTGCCGTCGTGGCCGCCCTCCAGCACAGTGATGTGTCCGAAGGCCTCGAGGCCTTTCGGTCCCGGCGCGAGCCGGTCTTTCCATAACGGGAGCATTGGTTCTATGCAGCTTGAATTCACAGATGAGGAGCGCGCCTTCGCCGAGGAGGTCGATGCCTTTTTCCAGGCCAATCTCGATTCCCGGCTCTCCGAGCAGGTGCGCCGCAATCCTTCCTATGTCTCGAAGGAGGATATGCGGGCCTGGCAGAAGGCGCTTTACGAGCGGGGCTGGATCGCGCCCAACTGGCCGGAGGAGTATGGTGGCGCAGGCTGGACGCCCACGCAGAAATTCATCTTCGAGGAAGCCTATCAGCGCCATTACGCGCCCCGGCTCTCACCTTTCGGCCTGATGATGGTGGGACCGGTGATCTACACTTTCGGCAGTGAGGCGCAGAAGGCTCAGCATCTCCCGGCGATCTTGAAGAGCGATGTGTTCTGGTGCCAGGGCTATTCGGAACCCGGATCCGGCTCCGACCTCGCTTCGCTTAAGACCCGAGCCGTGTGGGATGGCGGCGACTATGTCGTGAACGGGTCCAAGATCTGGACTAGCAGCGCGCATAACGCCGACTGGATCTTCGCCTTGGTGCGCACTGGCCCCGAGGCCGCGAAGCCCCAGCAGGGCATCTCCTTTCTGCTGATCGATATGGCCACGCCTGGTATCGAGGTGCGCCCGATCGTTTCCATCGATGGCGGGCACTATCTCAACCAGGTGTTCTTCACCGATGTGCGCGTGCCGACATCGAATCGGGTCGGCGAGGAGAACAAGGGCTGGACCTACGCCAAATTCCTGCTCGGCAACGAGCGCACTGGCATTGCCGGCGTCGCCAAATCGCGCATGAAGGTCGAGCGGCTGAAAGAGATTGCCTGCATCGAGACCGGCGCTGGCGGCGGGCCGCTCGGCGATGACCCGGAGTTTCGTGCCCGTCTCGGCGGGATCGAAGCACGGCTCGGAGCGTTGGAAATCGTCAATCTACGCACTCTCGCGGCCGAGGAGAAAGGCGGAAGCGCCGGGCCGGAAGCCTCGATCCTCAAGATCTGCGGCACGGAGATCGAGCAGGCGCTCAACGAGATGCTGGTCGAGGCCGTGGGCATCGATGCTATCCCCTATTCGCTCGAATGGACGCGTCTCGACTCCAATGAGGAGCCGTCTATCGCCGACCATGCTGTCGGGTTGATGAGCGAGCATCTGCTGAAGCGTGCCGCCACAATCTACGGGGGCACGAACGAGATTCAGCGCAATATCGTCGCCAAGCACGTGCTGGGCCTCTAGTGCCGATGGCAGTCTTCCACCATGGCTCGCACTGGGGCGCCTTCCGGGCGGTGACGACGGGGGGACGTGTGACTGTCGCCCAGCCCTTCGCCAAGGATCCAGAGCCGTCCTCCATCCTCGCCTCGATCCCGGACGCCGTGCATCACCGCTCGCGCATAAAGGAGCCGGCAGTACGGCGTGGCTGGCTCGACGGTGACAACGGTGCGGGCCGGGGCCGTGACACCTTCGTGCCGCTCGACTGGGACCGCGCGGTTGATCTTGTTGCGGGCGAAGTCGCGCGTGTCGGGCGGGATTTTGGCTATGCTTCAATCTTTGGCGGCTCCTACGGTTGGGCAAGCGCCGGGCGCTTCCACCATGCGAAGAGCCAGCTGCACCGTTTTCTCAATATGGCGGGCGGCTTCACCAGCCAGTTGCACAATTACAGCTATGCTGCCGGCCTTGCCGTGCTGCCGCATATCCTGGGGAGCGTGGAGGCAGTTGCGGGCCCGGTCACCGACTGGCCTTCCATCGTCGAGCATACCGAGCTGATGGTCTCCTTCGGTGGTCTGCCAGTGAAGAATGCGCAGGTGGATTCTGGCGGCAATGGCGAACATGCAGCGGCCGGCTTCATTCGTGAGGCGAAGGCGCGGGGTATTCGCTTTGTTGGAGTCTCGCCATTCGGCGACGATCTACCGCCTGGCCTCAATGGAGAGTGGATCCCGATCCGTCCTGGCACCGACACTGCCATGATGCTGGCGCTCTCGCAGGTTCTGCTGTCAGAGGGGCTAGCTGACCGGGCCTTCCTGAAGCGCTTTTGCACAGGTGTGGAGGCCTTCGAAGCCTCGCTCGAAGGCCGGACGCCGGAATGGGCCGAGAGTATTACTGGCGTGCCGGTGGATCGCATCCGCGCACTGGCCCGGGAGATGGCAGCCGCGCGCACTATGATTTCCACCGCCTGGGCCCTCCAGCGCGGCGATCACGGCGAGCAGCCCTTCTGGGCTACAGTGGCCCTCGCGGCCTGCCTCGGGCAGATCGGCTTGCCCGGCGGGGGCTTCGGCTTCGGCTATGGCTGTGTTTCCGGCATGGGTGCCCCGCGCCACGGGATTACCGGGCCGACCTTCCCGATCGGGTCCAATCCAGTGGATGAGTTCATCCCTGTGTCGCGTGTCGCGGACATGCTGCTCGATCCGAGCGGAACCTATGATTTCGACGGCGAGCGGCGGCGCTATCCGGATACGCGCCTCGTTTATTGGGCGGGCGGCAACCCGTTCCATCACCACCAGGACATCAACCGGCTGGTCCGCGCTTTCCGTCGCCCGGAAACGGTGGTCGTGCACGACCCTTGGTGGACGGCGACCGCGCGCCATGCCGATATCGTCCTGCCGGTGACCACAACGCTCGAGCGCAACGATATCGCCGCCGGCAGGCGGGATCGTTTCTGGCTTGCCATGCACCGCGCCATCGCGCCCGTCGGCCGGGCCCGCAACGACCACGATGTTTTCGCCGATATCGCCGACCGACTTGGCTTCTGCAAGCGCTTCACCGAGGGACTCGGCGAGATGGAATGGCTACGCCGCCTCTATGACGAGGCCTGCGGGCTGGCGGGCGAACACGGACTCAACTTGCCGGACTTTGACGCATTCTGGACTGGGGGACATGTCGAGCTGCCGCGTCCTGCGCATCCGCATATCCTGTTCGAGGGCTTCCGCAAGGGCGAGGTGCAGCTGGCGACGCCGTCAGGCAAAATCGAACTTTTTTCGGCGCGCGTAGCAGGTTTTGGCTATGAGGATTGCCCTGGTTACCCTACCTGGCTGCCGCCGAAGGAATGGCTAGGCGCCCCGGCCGCGCGGGAGTGGCCGCTCCATCTTATCTCGAACCAACCGTCGACGCGCCTCCACGCCCAGCTCGACCAAGGGCGCCTCTCGCAGGCGAGCAAGGTCAGGGACCGCGAGCCCATCCGGCTGAACCCGGCGGACGCGGCAGTGCGTGGCATTGCGGCCGGCGATGTCGTACGCGTGTTCAATGCGCGCGGCGCGCTGCTCGCGGGCGCTGTGCTGAGCGAGGCGGTTATGCCCGGCGTGGCTGTGCTCGCGACCGGGGCCTGGTACGACCCGGCCGAGCCCGCCTCGCCCGGCAGCCTCGACAAGCATGGCAACCCCAATGTGCTGACCGCTGACCGTGGCACATCGAAACTCGGCCAGGGGCCAAGCGCGATGAGCGCGTTGGTCGAGGTGGAGCGCTTCGAGGGGGAGCTACCCCCTATCACCGCCTTCGACCCGCCTGTGACGGCTGCGTGAGCTCCCGCGCGGTGGCACATCACCCGCCGGTGGGGGTGTAA